>JAFUDW010000175.1 GCA_017464225.1 Clostridia bacterium
AAGCCGGCAACACAATTTGGGAGAAATACCTGGATGCTGACGATCAGCCTGTTGCAAACAGCAGTGGATATGCCGAAGTACGCCGCGTGTATAACGAAAATAAAAAGGCGATCCGCATCAGCTATTTTGATACTGAGGGCAATCCCACGCAGATCGGCAACACCTATGTAACTATTCTCCGGGATTATGACGCGGCGGGCAACGTGATCTGGGAGAAGTATCTGGATGAAAACGATCAACCAATTGCCAACAAGGCCGGATATTTCCAGGTACGCAAGGAGTACAATGAAAACAAAAAGGTCATCCGCGAAAGCTGGTTTGACGCCGATGACGATCCCATGACCGTGGGCAATACCTATGTGACTATACTGCGGGAGTACAATGAAAAGGGAAGCGTACTGCGTGAAAGCTATCTGGGTGCTGATGATCAGCCCGTTGTGAACAAGGATGGTGCCGCTACTGTAGTATATGAATACGGTGAGGATGGAAAGGTCAGCGCAACGCTGAAATATGATTTGGAAGGAAATCCACTGGAATAAGCGAAAAGAACAATATGAAAAAGACGCCGGAAAACGCTCCGGCGCCTTTTGTTATGCTTACCAATATCCGTTTTCGGTGTTGAGTGCGTCCACTTCTGACATGCGAAGCGCGGGCGGATTGCAATGCTTGCATGGTGTGAGCTTTTGATACTCCGGCTCGTCCAGCTCCTGGTAGGTCATGCTTCCCTGCAGCGGCAGGAATCTGTTTTTGATGCTTGAACAGTTCTGGTCAGCGTGATAATATTGACCGCCGTTGGGATTGTAATAGAGCACTGTATCCGGAGAGACGGGATATTCCATGAAAGGCTCCGGCCTGTTATCATCGTCCCAGATCAGAAGCTTTGTTTTGGTGGGGATATTATCCCAGATCCATTTCATATTGACGCCGTCGTCGTTGGCCTTGCGCTGTACGCGGATACACCCGTGGCTGGCCTTTTCGCCCAGATATTTTTCACAGGCCGAAAAGTCTTTTAAGTCGTACTTTTCATTGTAGATATAGGGAACCTGATGCAATATATCGCCGTTGTTGAACCGCATGCCATAGCTGCAGATCAGATTGCCGCTGGGAAATTCACCTACCTTGCTGCTCAGGTAAAACTCACCGGCAGGCGTTTCGTTCCAGGGCTGGCTGCTGGTAGCATAGCCTGTGGATACCAGCAGCGTGGAAAGCAAGCCGTTTTCGGTGACGATATACAATTCCTGCGTCATTTTATCGATCAGAATACCGTATTCGGTGCGGGGAGTGAAAGTGTCTAGACGGTTGGTTTCCACATATCCCTGTACCAGATCGTCTGTAATGCCGTAGCCGCCGCCCTTGCCGGCGGAGCGATAGGCTTCTCCGTAGCTGGAATTATACAGCTCCACCCGGCTCCAGCCGTTATCCAGCGTTTCCAGCACGTGAACGCCTTGGGTTTCGCAGGTGATCAGGCCGATGATCTGGCTGCTGGAATCAGGCTGGGAACGAAGCTTATAGGTTTGGCGCTCCGCCTGTTTGCCTGTGCCTTTTACAATTGTCATAGGGGAGATCATGACCTGCCAGATAGCTTCCCAATCGTAATTACCTACCTCCATACTCCAATAATCGCCCGGTACCGTCTTATTGGAGAGGGCGGAGGGGCGCACGGTGGGCTGAGGTTTGGGCGTTGCGGGAGCGGTCAATGATACGGAAAGCTGATAGGAATTGCCCGTAATATCATTTTCATCTGTAACGGTCAATGACAGCGTATAATCGCCGCTGGCTGAAACCTGAACGTTTTCACAGCGAATGGTATTAGCGCCCTCGGAAATCGAAGCGGTCAGGATGTGCTGGGCGCCGTCCTCGGGAGAGATCAATAAAACGCTGAGCGTTCCGGCTTTGCTGGATGTAACGCTGATCTGCAGCGTCAGCGCGTTCCGCTCCCGAAAGGAGGAGCAGGATGCGGTGATCACCTGGGGAGCGGGAGAACCGATGGCAAATACGGCGGATGTTGTCTGGTTTGCTGTTTCGGCCTGCAGCGTATATTCGCCCGGCGCCATTGCGCTGCCGTTTGAAATTCCATTGAATGTCACGGTGAAATCGCCTTGCGCAGCGCTCACGCGTTCGCGAAGCGTGTGAAGCGTTTCGCCTTCGGCTGAAAGCACGCGCAGAGTCAATTCAGTATCGGAGGGAAGGTATAACGTGATGCGTTCTGATTTACCCGGATAAATGGTTTCCGGCACATGACGAAAGGATAATTCCTCCGCCATGGCCGACGCTGTAAGCAGGCAAGCTGCTAAAAGAAAGAAAAGAATAACACGCAATCGCATGACGGATGTCTCCTTGTTGCTTCATATTATCCCTTTCTATCATACCAAAATATCGTGGATCATTGCAATACGATCCTACAATATCTTGTAAAAAGATTGTAAACATTTGAAAATTCGTATATAATGGACTGGCATCAAACGCTTGTTTGGAGGAAAGGTATGCTGGAAAGGATCATGGAAGCGCTTCGTTCTATCCGCGCGCCCTTGGCTACGGATGAATACGATCTGCATCTGCTTGCGCGGCAGGCGCTGGCCCAGCATGCCATTCCATGCGTTCATGAAGCGGTGCTGGCGTCGCGGTGCCGCATCGATATTCTTTGCGATCGCGTTGGGATTGAAATCAAGCGCGGGAAGCCCACGCGCGCCGCGTTGATCAGGCAGCTGACGCGCTACGCGCAGACAGGCAAAATGGACGCCGTTATCGTGCTCAGCGAGCAAAGCGTGGATTTACCGGAAACCATTGCAGGAATCCCTGTAAAAACGCTTAGCCTCTATAAGCTATGGGGCATAGCCAACGCGGGAGCTGGATACAGCGGCCCAGCGGATGCCGTGATATCGAAGGCGGACGAGGCAATGCGCCTTGCCCGTTTGGCGCTGGAATTGCCGCAGCCCGCGCTTGAGCAGGAGGATTATGAGGAGGACGAGATCCCGCCTTATCTGCAGGATATGGCGCAGCCCTTCCGTTATTATGGAACGCTGTCCTATAATAACCGAAGCCGCTGCTGGACGGTACGCGGTGAACCCTGTGTGATCGAGCTTTGCAAGCGTCTTTTCCCGGGATCGGATCACGGAAAACGGGGAGAGGTTCGCTTTACAGATCATAGGCGGATCGTTGGCGAAATCAATTGGCTGATGCTTCGATATCCGCTGGAAATCGCGCAGCGGGATCAAGAGCGGTGGCAGCGGGCCATTACCGGCGCGCGCGCCTTTGCTGCCGCGCGGGAACGGGTGCTGAACGGCCTCAGCGAGCGGGAGCCGCCCGAGGGGATGTTTCTTGGAACGCTGCGCCCCTTTCAGAAAAAGGGCCTGGCCTGGCTTTGCGCAACGCCCCGGGGGTTGCTGGCCGATGAAATGGGACTTGGAAAAACGCTGCAGGCGCTCTGCGCGTTGTGCTGCCTGCGCACATTTCCCGCTTTGATCGTTGTACCCCCGCATCTGGTGCGCAACTGGAAGGGAGAGATCGCCCGTTTTATCCGGGTCAATGGAAAAATGCCCCGGGTCCATGAGATCAAAGGGTTAACGCCTTACGCATTGCCCGATGCTGATCTTTATATCATGCATTATCTTCTGCTCCGGGGCTGGAAAGATATCCTGCCTGATCTTCGCTTCCGCGCCGTTATATTCGATGAGGCCCAGGAGCTTCGCAGGGCTGGCACAGAAAAATACAGCGCTGCCAGCCTGCTGGCTGAAAGCTGTGATCGCGTGATCGGTCTTTCGGGCACGCCTATCTATAACCAGGGCGGCGAAATATGGAATGTGGTCAACATTCTGGACTATCATTTCCTGGGCGATTGGGAATCCTTTACAAGGGAATGGTGCTATGGTTATGGCAATAATATCGTTATCAAACCCGAGCTTTTGGGAGAGCATTTGCGCCGCGAAGGGCTGATGCTGCGGCGCACAAAAGCCGAGGTGCTTCCCGAGCTCCCAGAAAAGCGTCGGCTTGTTCAGGAAATTGATGCTGACGACGGCGTTTATATGCGGCTCATGCAGCCTGTTCTGGAGAAGCTCAGGCTGCTCAAACGAGATGGCACCATGAGCGCATCGGCCAAGGCGCTGATGATTGATCAGATCTCCCAGGGGGAGCGTCAGGCCACCGGCATCGCCAAAGCGCCCTATGTATGTCAGTTTGTCCGGGCACTGCTGGAAAATGGCGAAAAGGTGCTGCTGTTTGCGCATCATCATGCTGTAATGGATCGCTATCGCGAGGAGCTGAAAGCCTTCCAGCCTGTATTCATTACAGGAAGGGAAACGGCAGAACAGAAGGAAGTGGCAGCGCAGGCTTTTATGGAAGGGGAAACCTGTCTTTGCTGCGTTTCGCTTCGCGCGGCGTCCGGATTGAACCTGCAAAGGGCTTCCTGCGTTGTATTTGGGGAGCTGGATTGGTCGCCTGCCGTTCATTCCCAGGCGGAGGATCGCGCGCACCGGATCGGCCAGAAGGATTCGCTGCTATGCTATTACCTGGTCAGTCCGCGCGGGAGCGACGCCGATATCCAAGAAGCGCTGGGGCTTAAGGTCAGCCAGTTCCTGGGACTCATGGGCGAAAGCGCTCAGCCCCAGGCATTGATGCAGGCCGATGCTGATTTTGCACGCAGGTATGTGGAAAAGCTGATGAAAAGCTATGATTAAAAGCATTTCCTTCAGTTTGACAAACGCGCACAAATGTTCTATTATATATCGGTAAATTATTTGCTGGAGGAAAGCATGCGGATATTGGGGATTGATCCTGGGCTGGCCACTTTGGGATATGGAGTCATCGAAACGGCGGGCAGCCGGATTACGCTGATTACGGCAGGCGCTGTGATCACAACGCCCGATATGATTACGCCCGATCGCCTGCGCTCCATCCGCGTGCAGATCAATCAGCTGCTGCAGCTGTACAGGCCCGAGCAAATCGCATTTGAGGAGCTGTTCTTTGCAAAAAACATCACCACCGGCATGAATGTATCCATGGCGCGCGGCGTTACTATCTGCACCTGCGCTGAATATACCGGGGAGCTTTACGAATATACGCCCATGCAGATCAAGCAGGCGGTGGTGGGCTATGGAAAGGCAGACAAGCATCAGATACAGCAGATGGTAAAAATGACGCTGGGCTTGCCTGATATCATCCGTCCGGATGACGCGGCGGACGCCGTGGCTTGTGCCATTACCCACGCCAGCTCGGGATTGCTCCGGGAGCAATTCCGCATGAAATAAGGAGAGTTTATGTACGCATATATCAAAGGCGTTGTCGCTGAAAAAGGACACAATGAGCTGGTGATTGAAGCCGGCGGCGTTGGATATTCACTGTACTGCAGCCTGAATACCATGCAGGACGCCCTTCCCGTGGGTGAAGTGATGCGTGTGTATACCTATCTCAACACTACCCAGGAGGGCGGGATCACGCTGTTTGGATTTGGCACCAAGGAGGAGCGGGAAATGTTCCTGCGCCTGACCGGCATATCAGGTATTGGGCCCAGGACGGCTATTGGGATCCTTGGCAGTATGAGTATGCGCGATCTGACGCTGGCCATCGTTATGAGCGATACCGCGGTGCTGTCCCGCGCTCCGGGCATCGGTAAAAAAACAGCCCAGCGCATTGTGCTGGAGCTCAAGGGGCAGATCAATCCCGAAGAGGTGGAAGGGCTTTCGCCCAATGTGGCGGGCATCACGGCTGCTGTGCAGCAGAACGATCCCGTTTCCGAGGCTATGATCGCCCTGCAGTCGTTGGGATATACCCAGGGCGAGGCCATGCAGGCGCTGTCTGCGGTGAAAGATAAAAGCGATCAGCCCGACGAACTGGTGCGGTTGGCCCTGCGCGGCATGATGTAAGGGGAAATGAAAATGGAAGACGAACGTTTAATCGCCGGCGGCCTGCAAAGCGCTGATCTGGAACTGGAAACCTCCCTGCGTCCCCGTTCTTTGCGGGAATATTATGGACAGCAGAAGGTGAAGGACAGTCTGTCTATCTATATCAACGCCGCGCTCCGACGGCATGACGCGCTGGATCATATGCTGCTTTACGGTCCGCCAGGTCTGGGCAAGACCTGCCTTGCCGGCATCGTGGCGGCGGAAATGGGCCAGAACATCCGCATTACCTCCGGACCTGCCATTGACCGCGCGGGGGATCTTGCTTCGATCCTGGTCAAATTGGAGCCTGGCGATATCCTTTTTATCGATGAAATCCACCGCCTTTCCCATTCTGTGGAGGAGGTGCTGTATTCCGCCATGGAGGATTTTGAAATTGATCTGATGACAGGCAAGGGTCCCACCGCGCGGAGCATGCGCATCGCGCTGCCCAAATTTACCCTAGTGGGCGCAACCACCCGGGCGGGCATGCTCTCCGCGCCTTTGCGCGACCGTTTTGGCATCATATTCCGCCTGGAAATGTATTCGCCGGAGGAGTTTGCCAGATCGTAAGCCGGAGCGCGCGCTTGCTCAACGTCAACGCGGAGCCTGACGGCATGCTGGAAATTGCCCGCAGGAGCCGCGGTACGCCCCGCATTGCCAACCGGATGCTCAAGCGCGTGCGCGATTATGCGCAGGTCAAGGGAAACGGCTGCATTACCCAGGAGATCGCCCGGGAGGGCTTGGATATGCTGGACGTAGACAGGCTTGGGCTTGACCGTGTGGATAGAACGTTGCTTTACACCATGATCGATAAATTCGGCGGCGGGCCGGTGGGGCTTGATACGCTGGCCGCTTCCACCGGCGAGGATGCCAATACCATTGAAGATGTTTATGAGCCTTACCTGCTGCAATTGGGCTTCATTCAACGGACGCCCCGAGGACGGGTGTGCACACCCCTGGTGTATGAGCATCTGGGCCGCGCGCGGCCCCAGTCCATGCCAACGGATAATGAACAGATGAGTATGCTTGAGGATCAGAATGAAAACCAGTGATTTTGATTATGACTTGCCCGAGCGGCTGATTGCCCAGACGCCCGTCGAGCCTCGGGACAGCAGCCGAATGATGGTGTGCAACCGAAACGATCAAAAACGGGAGCACAGGATATTCAGGGATATTACCGATTATCTGCGTCCTGGAGACGTGATGGTGCTCAATGAAACCCGGGTGATCCCGGCGCGCCTGCTTGGCGTCAAGGAAAGCACGGGCGTTCCTACGGAATTTCTTTTGCTCAAACGCCGCCAAATGGATACCTGGGAGGCGCTGGTCAAACCAGGACGCCGCCTGCATGCTGGCGATACGGTATCATTTGGCGAGGGCCTTCTTCGCGCGGAGATCCTGGATCATACAGAAGCGGGAGGACGCATCGTTCGTTTTCTGTACGACGGAGTGTTTGAGAACCTGCTGGAGCGTTTGGGGGAAATGCCTCTGCCGCCCTATATTCATGAAAAACTTCAGGATCCCAACCGTTACCAGACGGTATATGCCCGCCTGGACGGCAGCGCGGCCGCGCCGACAGCCGGTCTGCATTTTACGCCGGAGCTGCTGAACAAGGTCCGCAAAATGGGCGTGGAGATCGTGCCTGTTCTGCTTCACGTAGGTCTGGGAACTTTCAGGCCGGTGAAGGAAGAAAATGTGGAAAACCATGTGATGCACAGCGAGTACTACGAGGTGAGCGCGGAAGCGGCGCAGAAGATCAATACTGCCCGCGCCCGGGGAGGCCGTCTGCTGTGTATTGGAACGACCTCCATGCGCACTATAGAAACGGTGGCCGATGCGGACGGTATCGTGCATCCAGGGTGCGGCATGACCGATATTTTTATTAAACCAGGCGTTAAGATCAAAGCGGTAGATATGCTGCTGACCAATTTCCATCTGCCGCAGAGCACGCTGCTGATGCTGGTTTCAACAATGATGGGACGGGAAAATGCCCTGAACGCCTATCAGGAGGCCGTGCAGAAGGAATACCGGTTTTTCTCATTTGGGGATTGTATGCTCATTGGAAACGGGCTGGTAAAGTGATATGGCGGCTGATATTGTGGTTTTCGGCGGTGCAAACATGGATATCCTGGGAACGCCCGGGGGAAAGCTGCTGCTGCATGATTCCAACATCGGTCAGGTCTCCCTTCGACCGGGCGGCGTGGGCCGCAACATCGCCCAACAGATCGCGCAGCTGGGGCATAACTGTACGCTGCTGACGGCATTTGGAAACGACGCGCTGTCTGATGCGCTCTGCGCTTCCTGCGCGCGATACGGCATCGATATCACCCACGCTTTGCAGACGGAGGGAAACGCCTGCGTATATCTATGTCTGCATGATGATTCGGGGGATATGCTGGCCGCCGTCAACGATATGCGGCTTGCCGAAAGTTTGACCATATCCTATGCGGCGCAGTGCCTTGCGAGAATAAATCAGGCCGATCTTTGCGTGCTGGATGCCAATCCGCCGGTCGAAACGATACGGTATATTGCGGAGCGCGCCGCAGTGCCGCTTTTGATGGATCCCGTCAGCTGCGCTAAACTGGATCGAGTTCAGGCCGCGCTTCCATGGCTTGCTTCCATCAAGCCCAATTTGATGGAAGCGCGCGCATTGACAGGCGAAAACAGGGCGGAGGAATGCGCAAAAGCGCTGGTGTCCTCCGGCGTGAAACGGGTGTTTATATCGCTTGGCGCGGAAGGGCTATGCTATGCCGATGAAAATTGCTGCGGCAACCTGCCTGTGAAGCGTCTGTCATCCGCTGTGAAGACTGGCGCGGGAGACGCGCTGTGCGCCGGGCTTGCCGTCGCGATGGCAAACAATGAAAGCACGCTGGAATGCGCAAAATACGGCATGCAATGCGCTGCCGCTTTTCTGGAAAAGGAGGAGAAAATACAATGAAGCAATATTTGAAAATCTCGCCGGCTGTACAGAAGGCGTTGGACGAGGGACGGCCTGTCATCGCGCTGGAAAGCACCATTATCAGCCACGGCATGCCCTATCCTCAAAACCTGGAAACGGCGCGGCTTTGCGAGGCCGAGGCCAGAAAGCATGGCGTTGAACCGGCCACTGTGGCTGTGATCCATGGCCAACTGTGTGCCGGACTCACTGATGAAGAGCTGGAATACCTTGCGAGAACCGGCCCGAAGGTCACAAAGGCCAGCAGAAGGGATCTGCCCATCCTTGTGGCTCAGAAGGCGGACGGCGCTACCACCGTTGCGGCAACCATGATCATAGCTGCTATGGCGGGTATCAAAGTGTTTGCCACGGGCGGTATTGGCGGCGTGCACCGCGGCGCTGAAACTACTATGGATATCTCTGCTGATCTGGAAGAGCTTGCGCAAACGCCCGTTGCCGTTGTCTGCGCAGGCGCAAAGAGCATCCTGGATCTGGGACTTACGCTGGAATATCTGGAAACAAAGGGCGTGCCGGTGCTGGGCTATAAAACGAAGACGCTTCCTGCGTTTTATACCTATGAGAGCGATTATGAGGTGGATTACCGCATGGAGAGCCCCAAGGAGATCGCCGACGCTATCCGCGCCCAACGCGGTATGGGATATCCGGGCGGCATGCTGATCACCAATCCGATCCCAGCGGAATACGCCATGCCCAAGGCTGTTATCGACGCCGCCATTGAACAGGCGCTGCTGGAGGCTGATGAACAGGGTATCAAAGGCAAAGCCACCACGCCTTTCCTTTTGGCCCGGGTATGTGAACTGACAGGCGGCGAAAGCCTGAAAAGCAATATCAAGCTGGTGCTCAATAATGTGGCGCTGGCATCTCAGATCGCGGCAAGTATATAAGCAAAAGAGAAATAAGCTCTCGTGTTTTCAAAAACATGGGGGCTTTTTGCTTTGATGATTCTGCATTGGGATACTCTGTCTGCTTTTAATTCAGGGCATTTTAAGATAAATAACTCTAACCGGTTGAAATTTGTCTGATATTGCTCTAAAATAGAATCTGCCTAATGTGCAAAACATTGGGAAAAAGAAGGAGATATCAGATATGACGATCAAGGATCTGAAAATAGGGCAGACGGCAAAAATCGATACTGTGGGCGGCGAAGGCGCACTGCGGCAGCATTTTCTGGATATGGGCGTGATTCCGGGGGCTGAGGTTACTTTAGTCAAGCTTGCGCCTCTCGGCGATCCCGTGGAGCTGCGTATTCATGGCTATGAATTGACGCTGCGATTGGCGGACGCCGATCAAATCAGCGTGCTTCCCGTCGCCAAAAATGTGAAGACGCTGAAGGAGACGCCGCGAAAAAAAACTACCGCCCATCCAGGCTTGGGCGAAGAAGGAAAATTCCACCCCAAGGGAACGGGCACCCCGCTGCCGGAGGGTACAAAGCTCACCTTTGCGCTGGTGGGAAATCAGAACAGCGGCAAAACCACGCTGTTTAATCAATTGACTGGCGCCAATCAGCACGTGGGCAATTTTCCCGGCGTAACGGTGGATCGCAAGGACGGCGCTATTCGCGGTCACGCCGATACCATGATCACCGATCTGCCGGGAATTTACTCCATGTCGCCCTATTCCAGCGAGGAATTGGTTTCGCGGAATTTTGTGCTGAATGAAAAGCCCAAGGCCATCATCAACATTGTGGACGCCACAAATATCGAGCGCAATCTCTATTTGACCATGCAACTGCTGGAAATGGGAACGCCCATGGTGGTGGCGCTCAATATGATGGACGAGATGAGCGGCAACGGCGGTTCGGTGGATATCAACGCCATGGAAAGCCTGCTGGGCGTTCCGGTGGTTCCCATTTCCGCGTCAAAGAATCAGGGCGTGGATGAGCTGGTCAAGCACGCGCTCCATATTGCCAAATATCAGGAAAAGCCGCTGAGGCAGGATTTCTGCGACAGCGGAGATCATGGCGGCGCGGTGCATCGCTGCCTGCATGCCGTGATTCATCTGATTGAGGATCACGCGCAGCAGGCCGGTCTGCCTGTGAGGTTTGCCGCAAGCAAATTGATCGAAGGCGATACGCTGATCCTTAATCAGCTTTTGCTTGATCAAAATGAAAAGGAAATGCTGGAGCACATCGTGCTTCAGATGGAAACCGAGCGCGGCTTGGATCGCAGCGCGGCGATTGCGGATATGCGTTTTGCCTATATCGGCAAGGTATGCGCTCAATGCGTCATCAAGCCAAAGGAAAGCAAAGAGCACGTCCGCAGCCAGAATATCGATCGCATCCTGACGGGCAAATGGACGGCCATTCCCGTATTCGTGATCATCATGGCGCTGGTCTTTTATCTGACATTCAGCCTGATCGGCCCCTTCCTGCAGGATCTGTTGGCCGCAGGCGTTGAAGCGTTGGGCGGGCTTGTGGAAAACGCGATGGCTGCGGGCGGCGTCAATTCCGCCATTCAAAGCTTGGTGATGAAAGGGATTTTTGAGGGCGTCGGCAGTGTGCTAAGCTTTTTGCCGATCATTGTGACCATGTTCTTTTTCCTTTCCCTGCTTGAGGACAGCGGATATATCGCTCGCGTCGCATTTTTCATGGATAAGCTGCTGCGCCGCATCGGGCTGTCGGGGCGCAGTATTGTGCCCATGCTGATCGGCTTCGGCTGCACTGTGCCTGCGGTGATGTCCACGCGCACGCTGCCCAGCGAGCGCGACAGAAAGATGACCATCCTGCTCACGCCTTTCATGAGCTGCACCGCAAAGCTGCCTATCTACGGCTTTTTCGTCAGCGCGTTCTTCCCCAATTCCAGCTGGTGGATCATTACCGGGCTGTATCTGCTCGGGATCATGGTGGGCATATCCGTAGCGCTGCTGTTTAAAAAAACGCTGTTCAAGGGCGAAGCTGTTCCTTTTGTGATGGAATTGCCCAATTACAGGCTGCCAAGCCCGCGCAGCGTTCTGCAGCTTCTTTGGGAGAAGGCAAAGGATTTTCTGCAAAAGGCGTTCTCCGTGATCCTGGTTGCCACCATCGTGGTCTGGTTCTTGCAGAGCTTTGATTTTCATTTCAATTTCATCCAGGACTCCCACAGCAGCATCATGGCTTCCATTGCCGGCCTGTTCGTTCCTCTGATGCATCCAACGGGCCTTGGAGATTGGCGCATCATCACCTCGCTGATCAGCGGCTTTATGGCAAAGGAGAGCGTCGTGTCGGTGATGGAGATCCTTTTCAGCGCGAAGGAAGGTCTGTCTGCGCTGATCAGCTCTCTGACCGCGGCGTCCATGCTGGTATTCAGCCTGCTATACACGCCTTGTGTGGCGGCTATTGCATCCATCAAGCGAGAGCTTGGCGGCAAATGGGCAGTCTATCTCGTGCTTTGGCAATGCGCTTTGGCTTGGCTGGCAGCGCTGCTGATGCGGCTGATCGGCCTTGCCTTGGGTATGGCGTAAGGAGAAAACAATGAACATCTGGGATGAACTGATTTTGCTGTTGATCGCTGCCTGCGCCATATTTGCCTGTTTCAGAATGCACAGAGACGCAAAAAAAGGCTGTACAGGCTGCTGCGCGGCATGTTTGCGGCAATGCAGACGAAAAGGGAGCGTGCGCCATGAGTAATCTTTATGTGATCGTTCCGCTCGTATTCCTGCTCGGTTTTGCGGTTTTGCGGACAGTGCGGAAGGCCCGGAAGGGCGGCGGGTGCTGCGGCGATATAAATGAAAACGAGAAAAGGCAGAAATCAAGCGACCGAAATAAAGCCGATTATCCTTATGAGCTGACGTTGACCATTGGTGGCATGACCTGTGAGAACTGCGCCGTAAAGGTGGAAAACGCCCTGAACGCGCTGGACGGCGTTTGGGCCAAAGTGGATATTGGCAGCCATACCGCGCGCATCCGGTCAAAAATCCCGCCTGAGGAGCAAAAGATCAGGCAGGCTGTCGTTCGGGCCGGGTATGTCCCCATGGAATGATATTGCGACTGTTGCGAAAGCCGATCTGAATCACATAATATAAAAGGCTGCCCACAAACGTGAGACAGCCTTTTTTCGTACCGCGCAGATTGTTTATTCGTCCACTTCAGTGAAAGCGTCCTTGCCAAGGCCGCAGGTGGGGCAAACCCAATCTTCGGGAACGTCTTCCCAGGCAGTGCCGGGAGCGATGCCGTTTTCGGGATCGCCTTCGGCGGGATCATACACGTAACCGCAGGGGCATTCGTACTTCTTCATAGCGAAACCTCCTTTTATGGATTGTATCAACACTATATCATATGGGACGAGAAAAAACAACAAAAATATCAGACGCTTGGTTGCGAAGAAACGCGATCTACTATATAATGGAAATACATTCTGCTGTAAAGCGATCAAAGGAGAGGAAACATGCGTTTTATCATAGAAAATAACGCGCTGATCTGCCAACGACAGGGAGAAACGCTTCATATCGAGCCCTGGGGACAGGATGCTTTGCGCGTACGCTCGACCATGTATCCGGATTTTACAGGCAGGGATTGGGCGCTGACGGAAAAACCAACCGTTCAAACAGCGGATATTGCGATCACGAAAGAAAAACAGCGGGATGGAGATGGGATATTCCGCGAATATCTCAAAGCTGTCGTTGTTCATGGCCGCGTTTCCGCCGTGGTCAATCACGGGGGCGTAATTACCTTCTACAGGGATGGGAAAATGATCCTGCGCGAGCATTTTCGCAATTACGGAGGCAGCGTCACCCGGGAGAGCAAATGTCTCAAGGTGGTCAGCCGAGAATGGAAACCCTATACCGGAGGCGATTACAGACTGACCGTGCGGTTTGAGCCCAATGATGGCGAAAAAATCTTTGGTATGGGCCAATCAGCAGCCTTATATGGATATGAAGGGCTGCGTGCTGGAGATGGCACAGCGCAACAGCCAGGTCAGCGTGCCCTTCATGGTATCAAACTTAGGGTATGGCCTTCTGTGGAACAATCCGGCCACCGGGAAGGTTTCCTTTGGCAAAAACGTGACCGAATGGCAGGCTGACTGCTGCAAGGAAATGGATTATTGGATCACAGTGGCTGACGATCCCAAGGGCCTTTTGTACAATTATACCGCTGTTACAGGGCGCGCTCCCATGATGCCCGACTGCGCCATGGGGTTTTGGCAGTGCAAGCTGCGCTACCGCACTCAGGAAGAAGTGCTCTCTGTGGCGAGAAAATACAGGGAGCTGGGTATTCAGTTGGATGTGATCGTCATTGATTTCTTCCACTGGACGCTGCAGGGCGATTGGAAGTTTGATGCAGCCTATTGGCCCGATCCCAAGTCCATGATCAAGGAGCTGCATGATATGGGCATCAAGGTCATGGTGTCTGTATGGCCCTCTGTGGATCGACGCAGCGAAAACTTTAACGAGATGGTTGAGCGCGGATTGTTGATGCGTACCGAGCGCGGCGCCATGCAGACTTACGACTTTCAGGGAGACTGTGTTCAGATCGATCCCACGAATCCCGAAACCCGTGAATATGTATGGCAAAAGTGCAAGGAGCATTATTATGATCTGGGCATTGATTATTTCTGGCTGGATAATTCCGAACCAGATCTGACGAAATACGATTTTGATAATTATCGTTATTATCTGGGCCCGGCGATGAGCTGCTCCAATATTTATCCCCAATTCTACAGCCGCGCATATGATGAGCCCATGCGGAAGCTGGGTGCTGAACCCGTTAATCTGCTGCGTTCCGGCTGGGCCGGCAGCCAGAAATACGGAAACGTGCTGTGGAGCGGCGACGTGCCATCTACCTGGGACAGTCTGCGGGACCAAGTGCAGGCGGGACTGAACATGGGGCTGGCCGGCATTCCCTGGTGGAATACCGATATCGGCGGCTTTATGGAAGGCAATGTATTTGATCCCGATTTTAAAGAGCTGCTGATCCGCTGGTATGAGTGGGCGGTGTTTCAGCCGATCATGCGGCTGCATGGGGACCGGGAACCCACCAATATTCCGCCGTTGGACAGCCGTGAACGCGGCGGAGGCTATCTGCATACCGGACAGGATAATGAAATGTGGAGCTATGGCGAGGATAATTACAGAATCATGCGCAGGCATTACGAGCTTCGCAAATCGTTGAAACCCTATCTTCAAAGGATATTCCGGGAAGCTCATGAAAACGGTTCTCCGCTGCTTCGCGCCATGTTCTACGAATTCCCGGATGATCCCAAATGCTGGGAACTGTCCGATCAATACATGTTTGGCCCGGATTATCTGGTGGCGCCCGTATTGACGCCCAAAACAAATAACCGCCCAGTTTATCTTCCTAAAGGGTGCTGGCAAGATATCCGGAATGGCGAAATGCTGGAGGGCGGGGCGACGGTCATGGCCGACGCGCCCATCGACAGCATTCCCGTATACAAACGCCAATATGAAAAACAAAAGGGATAAGGAGCGCAGTATGACAGAAATTGTACGTCAGGGAAATACCCTTCATCTCCGCAACGATCGCATCAGCTATATCCTGGCAATCATGCCGGAAAACGTTTTGGCGCATGTATACTTTGGGCCAAGGCTTGCGGCAATCGATCCTGATGCCGTGCTCAGACATGCCGGAGTGGCGAATCCTAAGGACTTTACCGTGCAGGAAGGAGGCTTGGACAAGCTTCCGCAGGAATATCCATCCTTTGGCCTGGGAGACCAGCGAAAAGGCGCGCTGACTGTGGAAAACGCCGATGGCAGCCTCGCGGCTGATCTTCGCTTTGCGTCTTATACCGTGGAGGATGGCAAGCCTGCGCTGGCAGGGCTGCCCGCCACGTTGGGCAACGATTGCAAAACGCTCCACGTTATGATGGCTGATTCCTGCTCGCAGGTGCGGGCTGAGCTTTTGTACAGCATATTTGAGGATTGCGATGCGGTTGCCAGAAGCGTCCGGATCACAAACGGCGGAGATAAGGAGATCCGCTTGCAAAAGGCCATGAGCCTGTCGCTGGATCTGCCCGATGATCAATGGGAGCTGATCACGCTGAGCGGCGCCTGGGCGCGTGAGCGCAGCATGTATCGCAGAGCGCTGACGCCGGGTTTTCAGGGTGTTTCCACCCAGTGCGGGGCCAGCAGCCTGCAGCAATCGCCGTTTATGGCGCTTGCCCGCCGGGAAACCACCGAAAGTCAGGGAGAAGCCATCGGCTTTGCGCTGGTTTACAGCGGCAACTTTGTTGCCGAAGCGGCGGTTTATCAATACTATTCCGCCAGAATGATGATAGGCATCAACGATGCTGATTTCTCTTGGCTGCTGCAGCCGGGAGATTCCTTTCAAACGCCTGAGGCCGTGCTGGTTTATGCCGGAAACGGCTTGGGCGGCATGAGCCGAACCTTCCATCACCTCTGGGAAAATCATCTGATACCGACCCGATGGGTACGCGCGCATCGACCAGTGCTGCTGAACAGCTGGGAAGCCGCCTATTTCGATTTTGATGAGGACAAGCTGGTGGATATCGCCCGTTCCGCAGCGGAAGCCGGCGTGGAGCTGTTTGTTATGGACGATGGCTGGTTTGGTCATCGGGACAATGATACTACCTCTTTGGGCGACTGGTACGTGGACAGGAGAAAGCTGCCCGGCGGGCTGGAACGGCTTTCAGAGCGCATACGTGCGCTGGGGCTTTCCTTTGGCATCTGGATGGAACCTGAAATGGTGTCGCCCGAAAGCGATCTGTATCGCGCGCATCCCGAATGGGCCATCCATATTTCCGGACGCGAATCCATTACCGGCAGGCATCAGCTGACGCTGGATATGGGACGGAAGGATGTGCAGGACTTTGTATACCGGGTCGTGGCGGACACGCTGAACGCGAGTAAAGCAGCGTATCTCAAATGGGATATGAACCGTAATTTCTCCAATATCGGCTCATCCAATTTGCCCGCTGAACGGCAGAAGGAACTGCCGCATCGCTATATCCTGGGGCTATACGCAGTGATGGAAAGGCTGGTTCACGATTTCCCCGAGGTCCTGTTTGAGGGATGCGCTGCGGGAGGCGGACGTTTCGATCCAGGCATGCTGTATTATGTTCCGCAGTTCTGGTGCTCGGATAATACGGACGCCTTGTGCCGCTGCCAGATACAGTATGGAACCAGCATGTTCCTGCCGGCTTCTTCCATGGGCAGTCATCTGAGCGCAGTGCCCAATCATCAGACAGGAAGGGTCACCCCCATTGAAAGTCGATTTGCCGTCGCGCTCGGTGGGTGTTTTGGGTATGAGCTCGATCCACGCAAGCTCACGGAAAACGAGCGTCAGGGCATGAAGCAACAGGTAATGGTGGCGAGGGCGACCGAAAATACTCGCTTGCATGGTGAATTCTACAGACTGCTGTCGCCTTTTGAGGGGAATGACACAGCATGGATGACGGTTTCACAGGATAAAAAAGAGGCTGTGTTTACCTTCGTGCGCAGTCGTGCGCTGGCCAATGAGACGCCCGCACTGGTCAGACTGATGGGACTTGATCCGGATGTAAACTACATTATACAGGAAACCGGAGAAAGTTATCGGGGCGATCAGCTGATGCAGTCCGGATTGCTTTGCCCTGTGGGCTCAGGAGACGCAGCTTCTTTGCTGTATATCCTTCGGGCAGTTGAATCGTGATAAGTGGGCTTGATGCCTGAATAGGAGGAAAAATGCCGTTCAAACCGCTGTCTTTGAATGATGCGAAGGTGCTGGACAGCCTATGGAGCAGGGAAATCAAGCTTGTGCGGGAGGCGGTCCTCCCGTATCAGTGGGAAGCGCTGAATGATCGGATACCGGATGCCGCGCCAAGCTGGTGGATGCATAATATGCGCGCTGCAGCCCGGGCTGTTGCCGGCCGGAGAGCCGGAACATATCATCCGAAGCAGCAGCTTCCCGGGATCATGATTGAGCCTAAGAAGAATGAAAAAGCTGACGATAACGCTTTTTATGGGTGGGCCTTTCAGGACAGCGACGGTTATAAATGGCTGGAAGCGGTATCATACCAGCTGATGCTGGAACCCGATCAAAAGCTGCGGGAGCAGGCGCAGCAGGCTGTGGACGCTATTTGCGCCGCTCAGGAGGATGATGGATACCTGGATACCTTCTATTCCGTCATCTGCCGGGAACGCGCTTTTACAAATCTCAAGGATCATCATGAGCTGTACTGCTTTGGCCATTTGACGGAGGCAGCTGTGGCGTGGCGACAGGCTACCGGAAGCGATCAGCTTTTAAACGCTGCCGTGCGCTTTGGTGAATGCATTGCCGCGCGATTCGGACCGAAAAAACAGCGCGGCTGTCCCGGCCATGAAATAGCCGAAATGGCGCTTTATCGGCTGTATGAGCAAACGGGCGATTCGGCATGGAAGGAATTGGCTGACTTTTTCCTGGATGTCCGCGGGACAGAACCGAGTACGTTTGCCATAGAAGAAAATATCAGAAGAAAAGAACAAGGTCTTGATCCTCTGCCAATATCCGCCAAACGGTATGCATATTATCAGGCGCACATCCCAGTGCGTGATATGCGCGATGCCACGGGACACGCGGTGAGGCAGATGTACCTTTGCTGCAGCATGGCGGACGCTGCCAGGGAAAACGGCGATCCTGATATGTTCAACGCCTGTAAAAGGCTGTGGCATTCAGCCGTGCGGGAGAAAATGTACGTGACCGGCGGCGTGGGCGGCACCCATGTGGGGGAGGCATTCAGCAGACCCTATGATTTACCCGCAGATACCGCTTATTCTGAAACCTGCGCCGCGATCGGATTGGCGTTCTTTGCAAGGCGCATGCTGCAGTTGGAAGCTGACAGCCAATACGCGGATGTGATGGAGCTGGCGCTGTACAATACTGTGCTTGCGGGAATGTCATTGGATGGCAAACGGTTTTTTTATGTGAATCCTTTGGAGGTCGTACCTGAAGCCTGTGAAAGCGATTCGCGACTCAGCCATGTAAAGCCGGAACGGCAAAAGTGGTTCAGCTGCGCCTGCTGTCCGCCCAATATTGCACGGCTCATTTCCTCGCTGCCTGCCTATATCGCTACGCAAAATGAACATACGGCATATATCCATCTGTACATTGGAAGCCGTATGCGTTTTCGCTTTGATCAAGGGGAAATAACGGTCAATTTGGAGGCAGATCTCCTGAAGAATGGGCGAGCGACGCTGACGGTGATCGATGGCCGCGCAATGGCAAAACTGGCGTTTCGGGTGCCAGCCTGGACGCGGGAGCCTTCCATTCAGTCGACTGGTAAACAGGCGGTCATGGAGCGCGGCTACTGCATATTGAGCGGCGATTGGAAAAAAGGGGATACGGTGAAGATCGATCTGCCAATGCCTGTGCGCGCTCTGGCAGCATCGCCCATGGTGCGGGAAGCTGCGGGGAAAATCTGTATTAGACGCGGCCCTTTGATCTATTGCGCGGAGGAAGCGGATAACGGAACGGGGCTGCACTTGCTTCGCGTTAATCCCCATAACGCAGAGAAAGCTGAATTGGAGCGTATCAGAATTGCGGATATCGATCTCCCGGTTATCGATATACCGGGAAAGCGCGTATGCGTGAAAGAAGCTGAACGCTTGTATTTTGAATGGAAAGCGCCGGAAGAAACCGACGTGCGCATCCGTTTGATTCCTTATTTCGCCTGGAGCAACAGGGGAAAGGGAGAGATGAGCGTATGGCTGAACCGCAAATGACCACTGCGATCCATGCTATATGAAAAGAAATTGACATGGTATAGATCGAAATAAAGTAAGTAATCAATAATTGTGATGAAATAAGGTCAATATCACCCTAAACTGTTAGGTCATTTTGACATAATTTGTTTGAGGGTGATATTTTTGAACAGATTAAAGCAATTACGCCTCGAACGCGGCTATACGCAGATAAAAATGCAGATGCTGACTGGCATTGATCAGAGCGACTATTCAAAGATTGAAGCGGGACGGCGGTATATGACCTTTGAACAGTGCAGGCGTATTGCCCTTGCGCTTGGCACAAGCATGGATTACTTGGCGGGTTTGACCGATGATAAAAGGCCGTATGCAAGGATAGAGAATACAGAAGAATAAAGAGGAGTGAATCATATGAAGTTGTTTGACGCCGAAGCCATGGGAGCGCGGATCACGCGAAAAAGGCAGGAAACGGGAATGCTGCAAAAGGAGTTTGCCAAAAGCGTGGATTTATCCGTATCCTTTTACGGCCATATAGAGCGCGGTACCCGCGTTCCCAGTTTGCCTACGCTGGTGCTGATTGCCAATAAGCTTCATGTGGGGATCGATGTCCTGCTCAGGGACAGCCTGGAGAATCCCTGCCTTCCAAAGCGTACATTTACCGATAGAGAATTGGGACTTTTTCGGGCGTTTATGGAGGAGCGGGGCGAATCGGCGGACGACTGGTTTGGGCCTCAGGATGAATAGAATAAAAAAGTAAGAACAGCCGAAAATGAATGACGGCTGTTCTTCTGTTTCCGCTGTTATTTGGTGTTTTTGCTTCCGCCTTCCACCACGCCCCTGTGAGTGATCACAGCGGCGAAGGTGCCAAAGAAGCATTTACAATCAAAAAGAAAGGACATTTTTTTCACATATTCGCCGTCCAGAGCGGCTTTCTCGCCGATCTCCAGTTCGTCCCGTCCATTGATCTGCGCCCATCCCGTTAAGCCAGGCAGCACATCGTTGGCGCCGTACAAATCGCGGGCGGCAATCAGGTCGTCCTGGTTCCACAGAGCGGGACGAGGTCCGATCACGCTCATTTGTCCAAACAGGATATTGAGCAGCTGGGGCAGTTCATCCAGCGATGTTTTTCGCAGCACTTTGCCTACTTTTGTTAAAAAGGCCTCAGGATCCTCCAGCAGATGGGTGGGAATATCTCTGGGCGTATCAGCGTACATGCTGCGGAATTTGTATATATAAAAATACTTTTTATGGATTCCAATCCGCTTCTGCTTAAAAAAGACCGGCCCTTTGGAATCCAGCTTGATCAGCAGCGCGATCAGCAGCATCATGGGGGACAGAAGGATCAGGCTGACCAGTGATATCAGGATATCAAGCGCGCGTTTGAAAAAGCGATTGTACATATCTCTCCTTACCCGTTTATAAAACGGACGCCGGCGGGATCGACCCGCAGGTCATAGATGGTCCACTGGTGAGAAAGCGCGCAAGAGGCTTCACGCATTCTTTGGGCGAACGTCTCATCCATTGTCAGGCAAAGCAGCGTGGGACCTGCGCCGCTGATACAGAAGGCTTTGCAGCCGCATTGCTCCGCCAGCAGCCGCACATCCTCGTATTCGTCAATCAGGGATTTGCGGTAAGGCTGATGAAGCTTGTCGCGGAGCGATGCCGAAATAGCCGCTTCATCGCCTTCTTCCAGCGAACGGAGAAGAACAGCGGCATGGGATACGTTGAACACCGCGTCGGAAAAAGGAATGGAAGACGGAAGCACGGAGCGGGCCGCGTGGGTGCTTAGCGGAAAGTCCGGGGAAAGCGCCACAAAGTGAAGCTTGGGATGGGGCGTATACCGCACCGAATAAACGCGGCCATCCTCAACCATCGAGGCCGTTAAGCCGCCCAGAAAAGCAGGCGCCAGGTTATCGGGATGACCTTCGATCCTGGTGGTGAGCGCGATCAGCGTATCGTTTGAAAGATCGGCGCCGCTCATTCTGTTGGCTGCCGCGGCGCCTGCCGCCAGCAGGGCGGCGGAGGAGCCAAGGCCACGGCTGACCGGGATTTCTGCTTTGATATCTATGTGGACGAACGGGATCTTTCGGCCAATATGCGCGTATACGCAAGCGAAGCCCTGGTAAGCCAAGTTATCGGTATTCTGGTAGGCGCTGTCGCAGCCGGAGAAAGACAGCGTTTCGCTTTCCTCAAAGCTGAGCGTATTGTACAGCGTCAGCGCGCAGCCTAACGTATCAAAACCGGCGGCCAGATTGGCCGTGGTGGCGGGTACCTGAACGGTTATGCGTGCCATGAAGGATTCACCGCCTTGTTGAGCACATACTTCAGCATATCCTCTTTGTCAATAACATCCCGATGCCGGACGGGACGGCTGTCCAGACCGGATAGATTGTTCGGAACGGGAATGCCCGTGGCAGCTTCCAATTGAAGCATGGCTTCAAATCCGTTTCCCTTTTGCGGAATATTCAGCGAACGCAGCACAGCTTCAGGAAATTTATACGGAGATGCGGTGGATAGGATCACCAGCTGATTGTGATTGGGGTTGGCTGCTTTATATTGCTGCGCCACATTCCATGCAACCGCGGTATGGGTGTCGCACAGATAGTGATGATCGCTCCAAACTTTTCCGATCGTCCGGCAGGTGGCTTCATCATCGCAGAAGCCCGCCCAGAACATGGTTTTCAGCTGCTCAAGCATCGTTTCCGGTACGGTGTAATGGCCTTCGTCGGACAGCTTGCCCATGAGGCCGGATACAAGCGCCGCATCGCCGCTGAGGAGATACAGCAGGCGTTCGAGATTGCTGGAGACCAGGATATCCATAGAGGGAGAAGCCGTCAGATGGAAGGGACGGCGGCGGTCATAAACGCCGGTGCGGAGGAAATCGGTCAGCACGTTATTGGCGTTGGAGGCGCATACCAGCCTGCCCACGGGCAAACCCATCTGCTTGGCGATAAACCCAGCCAGGATATCGCCAAAGTTTCCGGTGGGCACACAAAAATCGAGGGCGTCGCCGAAATGTATGTTTCCCGCTTCAAGCAGCGCTTTGTAAGCACTGAAATAATAGACTACTTGAGGCGCGAGACGTCCGATGTTGATGGAATTGGCGGAAGACAGACGGATGCCCTTGCCTGCCAGGAGCTTTTGCTGCTGAACCTGACTGAAAATGCGCTTTACGCCGGTCTGCGCGTCGTCAAAATTACCGCGAACGGCACAGACGCAGACGTTTTCGCCGGACTGCGTTGCCATTTGGGCTTTTTGCACAGCGCTGACGCCGTTATCGGGGTAAAACACAATGATCCGCGTCCCCGGCACGTCGCAAAAGCCTTCCATGGCCGCTTTGCCGGTGTCCCCGCTGGTGGCTGTCAGGATCAGAACCTCATCATGGCTTCCGCATTTGTCAGCGCTGGCGCGCATCAGATGCGGAAGAACGCTGAGCGCCACATCCTTAAATGCGCTGGTTGGCCCGCGAAAAAGCTCAAGTACGGCGTCTTCGCCCACCATGACGGTGGGCGTGAGATCGGCGGTTTCAAACTTTTTATCGTACGCGCTTTTGACAAGCTCCAACATCCCTTCCCTGCTGAAATCAGGAAGCAGGATGGACAGGATCTCGGCGGCCATAGGCAGCGTATCCATTTTCAGTATTTCCCGCAATGCAATCTTGTCCTGCGCAAAATTGCGAAGAGTATACAGCCCGCCATCCGGAGCGATTCCTTCCAGGATCGCCTGGGCGGAAGACGCTGTGAACGCGTCAGAGCGAGTGCTCTGATAGATTTTTTGATTCATCTTCATAACAAAAACCACAAATCCTAAAATTTTTCTACGCAAAATATTGCGTTTTTTCATAGAATATGATATTTTGCATTCATTGGAATGTCAAGCTTTTTCTTTCTTTTCGGAAGAAAATGAAAGGAGTATCCGGAATGAGAATCGGACTAATGGGTTTCGGTACGGTTGGCAGCGCGTTTTATGCCATGGCGCAGGAGCATGCGGATACGCAGATCTCCGTGCTGCTTGATCTGAAAAAGCATGCAGAAGTCACTTGCGCGCAGACGGATAATATTGAGGATATCCTGCGGGATGACAGCATTGATACCGTGGTGGAATTGATTGGCGGGCTGCATCCGGCATATGAGTTTGTTTCATCCGCTTTAAAAGCTGGAAAGAATGTTGTGACCGCCAATAAACAGCTGGTATGTGCCTGCTATGACGAATTGGTCGACCTGGCGGAGCAGCACGGCGTTTCGCTGCGCTGCACTGCTGCCGCGGGCGGCGGTATCCCCTGGCTGCATTGCCTGACAAGACTGTCCCAAACCGATAGGATCACCGCCGTTTCCGGCATCATGAACGGCACAACCAATTATATCCTCAGCGCCATGACGGCCAGCGACGCCGAGTATGCGGACAGCCTTCGGGAAGCACAGCGTTTGGGATACGCTGAGGCTGATCCCACGGCGGATGTGGAGGGATTTGACGCCTGCCGCAAGCTGATTCTTTCGGCAAATATCGCCTTTGGCATATCGATTCCGGAAGCGCAGGTGCCCTGCTATGGTATTTCGGGCATCAGCGCTCGGGACATTGCCGCTTTTAAGCGCATGGGGCTTGTGTGTAAGCTGATTGCCCATGCAGAAATGAAGGGGAGCGGTGTTTCAGCCTGTGTGGAGCCTATGCTGTTCCCCGTCACGGGACAGATGGCGCACATCAATGGACCAGATAACCTGATCAACCTGCGCGCTGAACGCGTGGGCATTCAAAGCTTTGCGGGCGCCGGCGCAGGAGGATTCCCCACAGCAAGCAATGTGCTGGCGGATTGCTTTGAAGTGGCGCATGGATGCGGCGCATTCTATACGTTAAAACGCGATGCCATTCAGGTCAATAACGAGACTTACAGACAGAAGTACTATATCAGGTTGGGGGATAAGGCGGAATCTGCGGATTTAACGATCGGCGAAGCCCACCGGATGATAAAGCAGTATAAGGACGCGCGGCAGCCTTTCTTCATGGCCGCTGTGGCTGAGGAGGGAGAAAATGCTTAAGGTTCTGAAGTTTGGCGGATCTTCTCTGGCGGACGCCCATCAGTTTGCCAAGGTTCGTCAGATCGTGGAGAGCGATCCCGACCGTCGGGTGGTCGTGGTTTCCGCACCGGGAAAACGGGGCAAGGATGATCATAAGATCACCGATCTTTTGTACTTGTGCGCTGCGCATATTGAATATGGCGTTTCCTGCGAAAAAATTTTTGATATGATCCGCGATCGGTACCATGAGATCCGGGAAGACTGCGGTCTAAAAACCGATATCGATCGGGATTTTGACCAGATCTGGGTGCACATGCAGCATGGTATGGCCCGGGAGGAATTGGCATCCAGGGGCGAATACCTTTCGGCCCGCTTGATGGCCGATTATCTGGGCTTTGATTTTCTGGATGCGGCGCTGTGGCTCAAATTCAAGTTTGACGGCACGGTGGATAAGGAAGCTTCCTATACGGCGCTGCGCAGGGCTGCGGAAGGCCGCCGCGTGGTGATCCCCGGCTTCTATGGCGCTATGCCGGACGGGCGTATCCGCACGCTGACCCGCGGAGGCAGCGATATTACAGGCGCTCTGGCAGCAGCCGCTTTGGATGCTGATCTCTATGAAAACTGGACGGACGTTTCGGGCATCCTGATGGCTGATCCGGGCATTGTGGATGATCCCGCCCCCATTCGCCATATCACCTACAGCGAGCTTCGCGAGCTCAGCTATATTGGAGCGAAGGTGCTGCATGAGGGAACGGTTTTCCCTGTGCGTGAAAAGAATATCCCGCTCAATATACGCAATACCAATGATCCGGAGCATCCCGGCACGCTGATCATGGATAGCTTTTCGGACGAGGAGGACAACGGCAGCCTGATCACCGGCATCGCCGGGAAAAAGGGGTATTGCGTGGTAACGATCGCGAAGACCGGCATGTCCTCTGAATCGGGCGTACTGCTTCGGCTTCTTGAAATCGTGGAAAATCATGGCGTCAATGTGGAATACATTCCCAGCGGGATAGACATCCTATCGTTGGTAATGTCCGAGGAAAAGGCGCAGCCCTGCCTGTATGCCATGCTGGGAGAAATGCAGAAGGCCATTCAGCCGGACAGCATCAAGGTAACCGAGCATATGGCCATCGTGGCGGCGGTCGGCCGCAGGATGGCTTCCCGTCCCGGCGTATCGGGCAAGATTTTTGCCACGCTGGGCGAGAACGGCGTCAATATCCGCATGATCACTCAGGGTCCCGAAGAGCTGAACATCATCGTAGGCGTGGAGGAAAAGGATTTTGCCCAAGCCATCCGTGTGCTGTATAATACCTTTATGAAGGAGCGGAAACTATGAAGCTGTATAACGTAGGCATCCTGGGCGCCACGGGCGCCGTGGGTCGCGAAATGATGAAGGTGCTGGAGGAACGCAATTTCCCCATCGATGAGCTTCGGCTGCTTGCCAGCGCGCGCAGCGCGGGAAAACAGCTGTCCTTCCGCGGAGAAGGGATCACCATTCAGGAAGCATCGGAAGACGCTTTCAAGGGGCTTGATATCGTTCTTGGCGCGGCTGAAAACGATATTGCAAAACGGTTCGCACCCGCCATCAAGGCTGCTGGCGCCGTATTCGTGGATAATTCCAGCGCATTCAGGCTTGATGACGATGTTCCGCTGGTGGTGCCGGAAATCAATCCCGAGGATGTGCAAAACCATCATGGGATCATCGCGAATCCCAATTGTACCACCATCATTTCTTTGGTGGCAATCAATGGGCTCAGGAAAGCGTCACCCATTGAAAGCATTATCGCTTCTTCATACCAGGCGGTCAGCGGGGCCGGCGCAGCAGGGTTAAAGGAGCTGGAAGACCAGCTGCGTGCGATCAGCAAGGGGGAGGCGATCAGCGTCAGCGCGTTTCCTTACCAAATCGCCTGCAATGTGATTCCCCAAATCGGTGGCGCCGCCTATGCCGGCTATACCAGCGAGGAGATGAAGCTGCAGAACGAGGGAAGAAAAATCATGCATCTGCCTGAGATGCGCGTCAGCTGCACATGCGTACGCGTGCCCGTTATGCGCAGCCACAGCGTGTCCCTGTTGGTTCGCACGCGGGATAAGATCACCGTAGAGCAAGCGCGGAAGCTGATATCGGAGGCTCCTGGCTGTAGACTTGTGGATGACTTGGAGCATCGCCGCTATCCCATGCCGCTGGATACCTCCAATCAGGATCTGGTGTTCGTGGGGCGTATCCGCGACGATCTGATCAGCGATAAGGGACTGAATATTTGGTGCTGCGGAGACCAGGTGCGCAAAGGTGCCGCAACAAACGCCATTCAAATTGCGGAGCTGCTGCTGGATCGATAAAATTATCGAAACATTCCTTGCATCCTCGTGCGCTTTGTGGTATGATATCCCATGTTAAATTGAGCCCCGCCTGAAGCCCCGCAAAAATGCGACATCAAGCGTTTGCGCCTGTACCTCAGTGGGATAGAGGGTCCGCCTCCAAAGAAAAGGTTGACTTCCGTCTGAAACAAGCGAACAGGGGCGCAGGATTACCAAGATTCCGTTCGATTTTCCTCCTTTTGCCTACTGCCAAACAGCTAACGCGCGGCGGACGATGGAGGACTTGCGATCATCGAACACGCCACCTGCAATTAGACAGCTAACGCGAAATACCCCAGTTTCTCCCCTCGGTCAAGATGACCGATTAAGCCCGAAAGCCTTGTAAAACAAGGACTTTCGAGCACAGGGTCCCGTACCTCAGTAGGATAGAGGGTCCGCCTCCTAAGAAAAAGGCCGACTACCGCCTTTTCTGGAAGCTGAAAACGGGACAGCCCCGGAATTGACCCAAATTCTGATCATTCCGGATCCCCTGACTGGAAGGTCAAAAATCAGCAAGTGGGAAAATGTCCTACCGCCAAAGTTAGAAAAGCTGATTAGAAATTGACCTTCTCGATTAGCAAAAACGCCCCCAAGCTCCACGGTGAGCAATCACCGATTCCTCGAAAGCCTTGAAAAATAAGGACTTTCGAGACATGGTTCCGTAGCTCAGTAGGATAGAGCGGTCGCCTCCTAAGCGACAGGCCGTGGGTTCGAATCCCGCCGGGATCACCATTTTGCCTACCAGATTCGACAGATTTGCCCTCCAAAGGGCAACTGTGAAGCTGGTAGGATTTTTCTTTTTCAGGACACTACGAAACACAAAAATCTGCTAACAGAGGAGGGCCCCTGTTAGCAGATTTCTAATTTTTCAGCCCGATTTCTAATCGACCTTCACGTATGCCCTCTCTTCAGTGTCTAATTTTTCCGGACGATCGTGCTAATTTTGGCGGACGATCCGAATGACATGTTTCCTGAATCTGAAAAAACCGCTTATACAACCTGGCGTTTTGAGAGTTCAGAAGACAAAGATCAGAAAAACTTCCTGATGGTTTTAACCTCTGTGGGAACGAGCATCTGCTAATTGCAGAAGAAGGTTGGTTAGCGGGATTAATGCGATTTACTGGGTCTGCTAACTGCCTACCGCTTAAATTTGCAAGAGATTTTAGAAAGTGCCCCATTTTTATACCGTCTTATTTGCGTTTTGCTTATGTTTTTGTTAACCAACTTTTGTTTGATTTCAAAAACATATTGTGATATACTATTTATTGCTCAATTTTTCGGCTTTTTGCCAGAACAAAGGGGTTGTCTAAATGACCGCAAGCTATAAAAAGCTGTGGAAGCTATTGATCGACCGTGATCTAAAGAAAAAAGATCTTGAAGAGATGGCTAATGTCAGCCACTACACGATGAACAAGCTCACTCACGGGGAAAATGTCACCACGGACGTTCTATGCCGGATCTGTAAATCCTTAAACGTCACCATGGACGAGATTATGGATTTAGTAGACGACTGAAGGGAGTGCGTGACTTTTGAACGAGAACGTTAAGAACGATTATTCTGTTCTTTCTTTCTTCTGCGGGTGCGGCGGACTGGATTTAGGTTTCAGGGGAAACTTTGACTATCACGGAGAGCACTACGTCAAGCTACCGTTCGATATCAAAGCCGCATACGATTTCAACGGGCCGTGTGTCGAAACTTATAATAGGTTTTTCGGCGAGCATGCTGAGAAACTAGATTTGTCTGCCGCCGATCCGAAGGATTTTGCCGATACCGATGTTTTAATCGGTGGCTTTCCGTGTCAGGAGTTTTCTTCCTGTGGTCCGCTTGGAGGCTTAGATTCTGACCGTGGTCAGCTTTATAAGGTTATGGTCAACTATATGCGTATTCATAAGCCTAAGGTCGTGATCGGAGAAAACGTAATCAATCTGCTACGCATGGAAGACGGAGCAGTGATAAAAAAAATCGTAGAAGATTTAGTTGATGTCGGTTACAAGGTTGAGGTATGGAATCTGTTCGCGCCTGACTATGGTATTCCACAACGCCGTAATCGACTATTCTTCATTTGCGTTCGCAATGATCTTGAGGGATTCCCGGAAAAACCGTTGCCTCTGTTCAAGGACAATCCACGCAGTATTGAATGGGCAATCGGCGATCTGGAATCCGTTACTGATGAAACGGTTCCGAACCAGAGTCAGTATTTCCGAGCTTCAAAGGCAAAACGCGGGAACGGTCAGGGTGACGAGAAAAACGTCAAGGATCAGCCAGCTTATACGATCCGCGCCAATCCCAAGTCTCGTGTTCAGTTCCATTATTCCCTGGATCGACGACTGACTGTACGCGAATGCGCTCGTATACAAACGTTCCCTGACGATTTCGGGTTCTCGCACTCTATGACAACGAGCATATCTCAAATCGGCAACGCAGTGCCGCCTGTGCTTGGACATGTAGTGGCTTCTACCGTAGCTGATTATCTCAAAAAAATCGGAGGTTAATCACCATGAGTATTGAGCAGGACACTTTCATGCATACTACACCGAACGTCGATATTACTCCGACCCCTAGGATTCTTAGAATACTGGGAGAAATTCCGTTCCAGCCTTGGCAATGTATCGCAGAACTGGCTGATAACGCTATCGACGCTTTTCTTGACGCGAGAGCCAAAGGCATCAACTTGGATCGGAAAGAGATTACCGTGACTTGGTCACGCGATACTGTTCCTGCCAATCAACGGACGCTTGAGGTGCAGGACACGGCAACCGGCATGTCGCTAGAGCAGTTGCGCAATGCTGTTCGTGCTGGCTATTCCAGCAATGATCCGGTCAATAACCTCGGCCTTTTCGGTATGGGCTTTAATATCGCGACGGCTCGTCTTGGTGAACTGACAGAGATTTATTCCACGCGCTTAGGCGATACTGAGTGGGTCGGCCTACAGATTGATTTTGATGTTCTCAACCGAACAGGTACGTTTAAAGCACCAGTCCTGCATCGGGCAAAGTCCAACCCCAACGAGCATGGTACCATCATTACCATCTCTAGGCTTAAGAGTGGCATTCGGGAAACGCTGTCAAACAAAGAAAACGAGATCCGCCGCATACTGCAGCAAGTCTACACTCCTTTGCTCATGAAGACGGACGTTTCTATCAATGTTCGTGGTAAGATGCTTGTAGCGCAAAAATCGTGCGTTTGGGATAAATCTCGTTTTGTAATGTACGACAACCGTCCCGTTCCCGCCGTGATTGAGATCGATCACTCCTTTGGCACTTCTTTCTTTGATAAGGAGAAGAATCGTTATTTGACTGAGGAAGAAACGGATAAAATCAACGCAGATTGTGCCGAGGGAGAACCGATCCCAGAAAACGTTATTACCAGGGAAAAAAGGGTTTACGGTTGGGTTGGCATTCAACGTTACGCTAATCCGAATGACTTCGGTATTGATTTGATCCGTAACGGCAGAAAAATACTCATGTCCGACAAGACGTTCTTCTCCTATGAGAATCCGTGGACGAACATGAGAGAACTCCAATATCCTGTGGAACTTGGTTCGACGGTTGGTGGCCGCATCGTTGGTGAACTTCATGTTGACTTCTTACTGCCGACCTACCAGAAAAATGACTTTGATCGGACAGATCGTTCTTGGCAGCAGCTGGTTGATTTTATCTGTGGTGCTGGGCCATATCTGCCAAAGGCCAGAAAAGCAGCGGGATTTACTGATCCGGTAGAAGCCCCGATTCCGCTTCTTGCGAACGCTTATAGAAGATGTGATCCGGGCACAAAATGCCTATTCATCCCGAATGTTACCGCGAAGCAGTTTCTTTCAGAATTCCGAAGTGGAAAAGCGGAGTATCAGGAAGATACTCTGTGGTTTAAAGCCGCACAGGAAGAAGACCAGAAAAAGCGTAGCGGCGGGCAGACTACAACGGTAAATCCCGGTGACGACGCTACAGATGATATCTCAGTTTATTTACC
>JAFUDW010000176.1 GCA_017464225.1 Clostridia bacterium
ACACGGACCTTTACGCTTTCCACCAAGATGCGCGCGCTGATCCAGGCCGGATATGAAGGCCAGGGCTCTCTCATGGCTTTTATCTCCATCCTGCTCGGCACGCTGATCCTGGGCATCAACCAGTACTTTACCGGCAAGCGCAAGTCCTTCACCACCGTGACCGGCAAGAGCGGCCAGGTATCGCTGGTGAAGCTGCGCGGCGCCAACGGCATCATTTCGGCTGTCCTGATCATTCTGACGCTGTTCTTCGCCATCATGCCGCTTGTTTCCTTTGCTTTGGAGAGCGTGATCAAGCAGCCTGGCAATTACTCGCTGAGCAATATGACGCTCGACTTCTGGATCGGCACCGAGGCATCGGCCTTTGAAACCGGTATGCCCAACGGCATCCTGATCAACAGCACCATGTGGTGGGGACTGTTTCGGCAGGTGGGCCTGGCGCTGGTGGTCGCCATGATCGTCGGCACCTGCGGCATGCTGATCGGTTACGCCTGCGTGCGCAGGCGCGGCACCTGGCTGGCTCAGGCGGTGGAAAACCTGGCCTTCTTCCCCTATCTGATGCCGGCCATGGCCTTTGGCACCATTTACCTGGCAGTGGCCACCAGCGCATCCTTCAAATGGATGTACGGCAGTTTCTTCCTGCTGGGCCTGGTGGCGGCGGTCAAGTTTCTGCCCTTCGCTTCGCGCTCCGGCGTCAACAGCATGATGCAGATCGCTCCCGAAATCGAAGAGGCCGCCACCATCTTCGGCGTGCCCTGGGTGACCCGCATGCGCCGCATCCTGTTCCCCATCCAGAAGAGCGCCATCATTTCCGGCTATCTGCTGCCGGTGATCAACGTCATGCGCGAAGTGGCCCTGTTCACCTTGCTGGTGCCCTATCCCAGGTATCTGCTTACCACCATGCTGTTCTCCTTCAATGAGACAGGCTACGCCCAGTACGGCAGCGCCGTAACGCTGCTGATCATCGTTATCATCATTGCCATCAACACGCTGGTCAATAAGCTGACAGGCGCGTCGTTTGACAAGGGAATCGGAGGTTAAACCATGCCGCAAATCATCCTTGAACACGTCAACAAACGCTTTGAAAAGTTTGTGGCCGTGGACGATCTCAATCTGGTGATCGAAGACCGCGGCTTCGTGACCCTGCTTGGGCCTTCGGGCTGCGGCAAAACCACCACCCTGCGCATGATCGCGGGCCTGGAAACGCCCACGTCGGGCCGCATCCTCATTGACGGTGTACCGGTATACGATTCGGACAAGGGCATCAACCTGCCGCCCAATAAGCGCGATATCGGCTTCCTGTTCCAGAATTACGCGCTGTGGCCCCACATGACGGTATACCAGAACATCGCCTTCGGCCTGGAAATGCTGAAATGGGATAAAAAGCGTATCCAGGACAGGGTGGACGAAATGTTAAAGCTCCTCAAAATAGAGCAGTTTGTCAAGCGCTATCCCGCAGAGCTGTCCGGCGGTCAGCAGCAGCGCGTGGCCATCGCGCGCACGCTGGCCCCCAGCCCCCGGGTGCTGTTCATGGACGAGCCGCTGTCCAACCTGGACGCCAAGCTGCGCGGCGAAATGCGCACCGAGCTCAAGCGCCTGCACACCGATACCAACAGCACCTTCGTATACGTGACCCATGACCAGCTGGAAGCCATGACGCTGTCCACCCGGGTTTGTCTGATGGAGACCGGCGTGCTGCAGCAGTACGCGCCGCCGCTGACCATCTATAACGAGCCCGCCAATACCTTTGTGGCCAGCTTTGTAGGCAACCCCACCATGAACTTCATCCCTGCGAAGGTGATCAATACTTCGGGCCGCAGCGTAACGCTTTCCGCTCTGGGCAAAAACATGACGTTCACTGCCAAAGAAAACGTGGAGAAGCTGGGCGGAGAAGCCATCCTGGGCGTGCGCCCCGAATTCCTGCCCATCCGGGATAACGGCGCCTTGACCGCCGCCATCTATTCCACCCTGCCCGCCGGCATGGAAACCACGGTCAAGGCTGCCTGCGGTGATACCATGCTGACCAGCGTGGTATTCGGCTCGGTGGACTATACCGTGGACGCTCAGGTTTCCATGGATGTAGTGGGCGACAGCATCGTCCTCTTTGACAAGTCCACAGGCAAGAGCGTAGGCGTTGGCGCGCTGCAGATCCTGTAACGGGCTTTTATCCAAGCGGGCCGTGATCACGGCCCGTTTTTCTATTGCGGGAAAAGCAAACCTTTGGTAAAATACAGATGCAAATAAGAAGAAGGAGAAACGCTATGCTGGATATTGGAACGAAGGCTCCCGATTTTACCCTCCCGGATCAGAACGGCAGCTTGCGCTCGCTGTCCGATTACCGCGGGCAAAAGGTGATCCTCTATTTTTACCCCAAGGATATGACAAGCGGATGCACCAAGCAAGCCTGTGGTTTTGCCGAGCTCTATCCGCAGTTTACCGAAAAAGGCGCCGCGGTGCTGGGCGTCAGCCGGGACAGCGTGGCTTCCCATAAGAAGTTTGAGGAAGCCTACGGTCTCCCCTTTTCCCTTTTGGCGGATCCGGAACTGACGGCCATCCAGGCTTATGATGTCTGGCAGGAAAAAAAGCTATACGGTAAAACCTCCATGGGCGTGGTGCGGACCACCTATCTGATCGACGAAAGCGGCGTCATCGTCAAAGCCTTCGGCAAGGTAAAGGCTGCCGAAAACCCAGCGCAAATGCTGAATGAATTAAGCTAATTACGGAGAGGCAAAAATGGACTTTATCAACATCCTCGCAAAGGAATTCAATCTGCGTCCTCAGCAGGTACAGGCTGTGATCGAGCTGTTGGACGCCGGCAACACCATCCCCTTTATCGCCCGTTACCGCAAGGAAATGACCGGATCGCTGGACGACCAGGTGCTGCGCGAGCTGTCCGAACGGCTGGAATACCTGCGCAATCTGGAAAAGCGCCGGGAGGAAATAGAAAAAACATTGGCCGAATTGGGCGCACTCACAGATGAACTGAAAGCCGAGCTCGCCAAAGCGCAGACGCTTTCCGAGCTGGAGGATATCTATCGCCCGTACCGGCCCAAGCGCCGTACCCGGGCCACCATTGCCAAAGAGCGCGGGCTGGAGCCTTTGGCGCTTTGGCTTAGCCTGCAGCTGCCCAAAGGCGACCCACTGGCCGAGGCGGCCCGATATATAAACGCGGAAAAGGATGTGCCGGACGCCGAAGCGGCGCTGGCAGGCGCCAGGGATATCATTGCCGAGCAGATCAGCGACGACGCCGCCCTGCGCAAAGAGCTGCGCAGCCTGCTGCTGCGGGAGGGCGTAATTGAAACCAAAGCGGCAAAAGAGGAAGACAGCGTATACAGCATGTACTACGATTACCGGGAGTCGGTGCCCCGCATGGCGGCTCACCGTGTGCTTGCGGTCAACCGCGGCGAACGGGAGGAATTCCTCAAGGTATCGCTGATCGCGCCGGAGGAAAAGGCGATTTTCAGCGTAAAGAACGCTTTTGTCCGCTCCGGCCCCGCATCCGCACAGATTGCGGCGGCTTGCGAGGACGCCTGGGAGCGGCTGCTTTTCCCCTCCTTGGAGCGCGAAATCAGGAATGAGCTCACCGATCGCGCCAACGTACAGGCCATCAAGGTATTCAGTCAAAACCTGCACCAGCTGCTTTTGCAGCCGCCTATCAAGGGCAAGGTCACGCTGGGCGTCGATCCCGGTTTCAGGACCGGCTGCAAGCTGGCTGTGGTGGATGAAAACGGCAAGGTGCTGGATACGGGCGTGGGCTATTTTACCCTGCCCGGACAGGAGCTAAAAAAGGCCGAGGCCGCCCGGCTGATCCGCGGCTTTGTTAAAAAATACCGCGTAACCGCCATCGCCATCGGCAACGGAACAGCCAGCCGGGAGAGCGAACAGTTCATTGCGTCACTCCTGCCTGAAATGCCCGGCGTGGCCTATGTGATCGTCAGCGAAGCCGGCGCGTCGGTCTATTCAGCAAGCAAACTGGCCGCCCAGGAATTTCCGGACTTTGACGTGACACAGCGCAGCGCGGTATCCATTGCCCGGCGCATGCAGGATCCCCTGGCCGAGCTGGTCAAAATTGAGCCCAAGGCCATCGGCGTGGGCCAATACCAGCACGATCTGAAGCAAAACGAGCTCACCGCCGCGCTGGACGGCGTGGTGGAGCAATGCGTAAACCTGGTGGGCGTGGAAGTATCCACAGCCTCCGCTGAGCTGCTGTCCCACGTGGCGGGCATCGGCCCGGCGCTGGCAAAAAATATCGTTGCCTATCGGGAGGAAAACGGCATTGCCAGCCGCGCCGCCCTGAAAAAGGTGCCCAAGCTGGGCCCCAAAGCCTTTGAGCAATGCGCGGGCTTCCTGCGGGTCATGGACAGCAAAAACCCGCTGGATTCCACCGCGGTGCATCCAGAAAGCTACGATGCTGCCAAAGCCGTATTATCCACGCTGGGCTTTGACGTAAAAGACGTCAAGAGCGGCGGCGTGCCGGGTATCGGTCTGCGGGCGAAGGAATACGGCGTCGAGCGGCTGGCCGCCGAGCTGAACGTCGGCCTGCCCACGCTGAACGATATTTTGAGCGAACTGCAAAAGCCCGGCCGCGATCCGCGCGACGAGCTCCCCAAGCCTGTGCTCCGCACGGACGTACTGGATATCAAGGACTTGAAGCCCGGCATGGAGCTCACCGGTACGGTGCGGAACGTGATCGATTTTGGCGCTTTCGTGGATATTGGCGTCCATCAGGACGGCTTGGTACATATTTCCCGCATGGCCGACCGCTTTATCAAAAGCCCGTCCGAAGTGGTCAAGGTGGGCGACATAGTGAAGGTCTGGGTGGTCAGCGTGGACGAAAAGAAAAAGCGCATCGCCCTGACCATGGTGAAGGACAGGGTGTAAAGCAAGTCTTCTTTTTCCTTTTACGCAGGTCGTTGACCCGGTAAAACAGCGATATATAAAGGGATCCGCCCAGACGCGTTATGCGCTGAGCGGATTCTGTTTACTCTATAGCGATATCGGTCATTTTTCCGTTCCGTATCACGATCTGACTGTCAAATCCGGCTTCGCGCGCCAATTCGGCAGCCAATTCAAAGCCAAAGGTCAGTTTGCTTCGGTCATGGCAATCGCTGTTGATCATCACCGCGCAGCGGCGGCGTTTGAGCTCTTCCAATATCCAAAGCGCAGGATACGGCGTCGCGCGATGTCCCCGGGCCATGGCGCCGGTGTTGATCTCAAAAACCGTGCCGGGAACAGCCAACGCGTCCAAGGCGGATAAAGCCGCGGCGCGGTAGCGAGGATGCTGCTGATCAAAAAAGGCGCATCGATCCTCGAATTTTGTCAGCAAATCGAAGTGGCCGATGATATCGCACCCCGTTTTCTCCTTTACCTGCGCCATCAGCCCATAATAATCCTCGGCATAGGCGTATTGATCGCCATGATAGACCCGCTGGATATTATCCCGCGCCTTTTCCGCCGTCCAATCGATGGGTAGATGCTCCCCATCCTTCTCGATCCAATGCACCGAGCCGATCACATAATCGTAACCGGCGGGCCGCATTCCCGCCAGGATGTCCCGCTCTATGCCGCAATAGATCTCCATACGCCCGGCATATTCATCTTTCAGGGCGGCGATCTCCCGCCGGTAAGCCGTTTCCTTTTCCGGCGTCATGCCGCAATCCGAAAAGGACGGATCGCTGTGCCCCGAAAAGCCCAGCGCGGCAAAACCCAGCGCATAAGCTTCCGCGGCCATTTCCCGCGGGGTATCCTTCCCGTCGCAATAAACGGAATGAGTATGGTAATTACTTCGCATTGCCGGTCATCTTCTCCTGCTTCACCTTGTGATCGATCACATGGCGGGAAGCCAGCTCCTTGCGGATATCCTCCAGCGATATACCCATCTCCACCATCATCACCATCACATGATAGGCAAGATCGGCCACCTCATAAATCGTTTCGGCCTTGTCTCCGGCTTTGGCGGCGATGATCACCTCGGTGCTCTCCTCGCCCACCTTTTTGAGGATCTTATCGATGCCCTTCGTGAACAGATAGCTGGTATAGGACCCCTCAGGCAGCGTTTCCTTTCGGCCCTTCAAAAGGCCCATAAGTCCTTCCAGCGAGAACACCTCGGGCTCCTCCCCGCGATAGATCTCCTCAAAGAAACAGCTGTCCGCGCCGGTATGACAGGCCGGGCCGTCCTTGCGAACCAGTACGGTCAGCGCGTCCCGATCGCAGTCCGCCGTGATGGATACGATATGCTGATAGTTTCCGCTGGTTTCGCCTTTGAGCCAAAGCTCCTGACGGGAACGGCTCCAAAAGCAGGTCAGCCCTTTTTCCATAGAGATTTTCAAGCTCTCGCGATTCATGTAGGCCAGCGTCAACACCTTTTTGCTTTCCGCGTCCACCACAATGGCGGGGATCAGGCCCTTTTCATCAAACTTCAGCTGATCGATATCAAACATGCTTTCATCTCCTGACTATGATCCCATTTCGGGCCAATTCATCCTTGAGCTCAGGGATTTTCACCTCGCCGAAATGGAAAATGGAAGCGGCAAGTCCGGCATCCACGCCGGGCAATGCCTGAAACAGCTCCACAAAATGCCGGACGCAGCCTGCGCCGCCCGAGGCGATCACCGGCACGCTCACGGCGTCGCATACCGCGGCGAGCATCTCTATATCAAATCCGCCCTTTACGCCGTCGGTATCAATGGAATTGACCACAATTTCCCCCGCGCCAATGGAAACGCAGCGCTTGATCCAGCTGATCGCCTCCATGCCGGTATCCTCCCGGCCTCCTTTGGCAAACACATGGAAAACGCCATCCACACGCTTGATATCCGCCGAGAGCACCACGCACTGATCTCCGTAGCGCCGGGCAGCCTCCCGCACCAATTCCGGATTGCGGATCGCGCCGCTGTTGACGCTCACCTTATCTGCGCCGCATTTGAGCACCCGGTCAAAATCCTCCACGGTATTGATGCCGCCGCCCACGGTGAGCGGGATGAATACTGTGGATGCCGTTTCGGTCAGAATATCGGTGAACAGCGCCCGGCCCTCGGCCGAAGCCGTGATATCATAGAACACCAATTCATCCGCTCCATGGCTGGAATAATACCGCGCCAGCGCCACCGGGGAATCCACATCGGCCAAGCCCTGGAAATTGACGCCCTTCACAACCCGGCCATCCCGCACATCCAGGCAGGGAATGATCCTTTTTATAATCATTTTGCCGCTTCCTCAATCGCTTCTTTCAGGTCAATGGCTCCGGTATAGAGCGCTTTTCCCAGGATTGCGCCATACAGCCCCATCTCCCGCAGGGCGCGCACGTCTTTCAGCGTGGATACGCCGCCCGAAGCCGTGAACTGCATGGGATAGCGCTGCGTCAGCTTTTGATACAGCTCCCTGTTTGTTCCCTGCATGGCGCCGTCCTTTGAAATATCGGTGCAAATCACCGTTTCAACGCCGATATGCATAAGCTCGGTGCAAAAGCTGTCCAGCGTTTCCGCGCTGGTTTCCCGCCAGCCCTTGATGGCCACAAAGCCGTCTTTAACGTCAACGCCTACGGCAACGCGCGGACCGTACCGCTTGATTGCCTCCCGCAGAAAAGCCCGGTCCGTTACCGCAGCGGTGCCAAGGATCACCCGGAACGCTCCGGCATTCAGGTATTTTTCAATCACATCCAAGCCGCGGATGCCGCCGCCGATCTCCACATGAAGGCCGCATTGCCCGATCACCCGGGTCACGATATCAAAATTGGGTGTGCCACCGTCCCGGGCGCCCTCCAGATCCACCATATGCAGATATTCCGCTCCGGCGGCGCGAAAGCCTTGGGCCACCGCCGCGGGATCATCGCTGTATACCGTCATTTGGGCATAATCACCCTTGAGCAGGCGAACAGCTTTGCCCTGTACAAGATCAATGGCAGGAAATAGCTTCATGCTGCCTCCCTTATAAATCACAGAATGCTTTCAGGATACCGATGCCCACCTGTCCGCTCTTTTCGGGATGGAATTGGCAGCCGTACACGTTGCCGCGCTGCACGGCAGCGGTAAGCGGCGCGCCGTATTCAGCGGTGGCGGTCACATAAGCGTCGCAGTCCGCCGCGTAGTAGGAATGCACAAAGTATACGCAATCGCCTTCCTGTACGCCGCGAAGCAGCGGGCAATCGGCCTTCACAAGATGCAGGGCATTCCAGCCGATATGCGGTATTTTGAGTCCGGCAGGGATCACATCGGCAATGGGCCGCACACTGCCCGGGATAAGCCCCAGCCCCGCGTGCTCGCCATACTCATAGCTTTTATCAAACAGCAATTGCATGCCCAAGCAGATGCCAAGAAGCGGCGTTCCCTTCTCTGCCGCCTGGCGCAGCGCCTGATCCAATCCAAGGCTGCGCAGCTTCCGCGCAGCGTCCTCAAAGGCGCCGACGCCCGGCAGGATGATTTTTTCGGCCATCAGTATCTCGCCGGGATCGCCCGTCACCCGGGCCGCTTCTCCTGCGAAGCCAAAGGAGCTCTTCAGTGAGAACAAATTGCCCACGCCGTAATCCACAATGGTAATCATAGGCTGCCTTTCGTGGAGGGGATCTCGTCAGCCGCCGCCGGATCAATGCTTACGGCCTGCCTGAGCGCGCGCCCAAAGGCTTTGAAGGCCGCTTCCAGGATGTGATGGGAATTGGCGCCGTCCAGCTGGCTGATGTGCAGCGTCACGGCGGATGAACGCACAAAGCCCCAGAAGAATTCCTCTCCAAGCTCGGTATCAAAATCGCCCACCTTGGCCGCGGGAATTTGCAGATTGTACCGCAGCATGGCCCGTCCGGAAAGATCAACGGCGCACAGTACCAGCGCTTCATCCATGGGCAAAAGCATGCTGCCATAGCGCGTGATCCCGCGCTTATCACCCAGCGCCTGGGCAAAGGCCTGGCCCAGCACGATGCCGATATCCTCCACCGTATGGTGATAATCCACCTGTGTATCGCCCTGGCAATGCACGTTCAGATCAAAGCGGCCATGCCGCGCAAACAGGGTAAGCATGTGATCCAGGAACCCGCAGCCGGTATCGATCTGGGATATGCCGCCGCCATCCAAATCAAGGGCCAAACGGATATCTGTTTCAGCAGTGGCGCGGCGTATCTCCGCCTTTCTCATGGCTGTACCTCCTTTAAAATCTTCCGCGTTTCATCAATAAACGCCTGCATCTGCTCCATGGTGCCCACGGTGACGCGCACATGGCTCGCAGTTCGGGGTGCGCTGAAATACCGCACCAGGATGCCGCGGGCTTTCAGCGCTTTATACAGCGCCTCTCCGCTCAGCGCCGGATGGGACACAAAAAGGAAGTTGGCGCTGGATTCCGGCATAGAAAAGCCCATATCCCGAAGCTGCCGGGCAGTCCATTGCCTGTTTTCCATGATGACGCGGCAATTTTCCATATACCATTGGTCCTCATCCAGCGCGGCTGCGCCGGCCGCCAGGCTCATACGGTTCACATTATAGGGATTAAGGCTGCAGCGAATGGCGTCCAGTTCTGCAATCATCTCCTCACAGCCGATGATATAGCCCAGCCGCGCGCCTGCCAGTGAACGGGATTTGGAGAAGGTTTGCACCACCAGCAGGTTATCATACTTTTTCACCAGCGGCACACAGCTTTCCCCGCCAAAATCGATATACGCCTCATCCACCACCACCAGACGGTCCGATCGGGAGGCAATGATCATTTCCAGCGTATCACGCCTCAGCGCCAAGCTGGTGGGCGCGTTTGGATTTGCCAGGATCAACGGATCGTCGCTCCAGGTGCAGGCCTCCACATCCACTGAATAATCGGGCCGCAGCGGCAGCTCGGTATACGGGATATGATACAGCCTGCACAGCACCGGATACAGCCCGTAAGTCACATCGCAGAAGGCAAAGGGATGCCTTTCATCCCCATAGGCCAGAATGATAAAGTTCAGCGCTTCATCCGAACCGTTGGTCAGCAGCACGTTGTTCAATCCAACCTCATAGCGCTCAGCCAGCCGTTCCCGCACGATGCGGCATACGGGATCGGAATAGAGGTTGCACCGGACCGCTTCGGCCTCCGCGGCCTTTGCCACGGCGGGAGCGGGCGGAAAGGGGCTCTCATTGGTATTGAGCTTGATATACTGCATGTCCTGGGGCTGTTCCCCAGGCACATAGGGCTTCATGCCCGCATGCTTAGCGCTCAGGAAGCGGCTCATGCTTATTCCTCCCCGTTCATGCGGCTGAGCACGCTGCGGGCATGGGCCTCCAGGCTCTCCGCGCGTGCGAAACGCGCCACATCCTGCCCCACCTTTGCCAGCGCCTCGGCGGTATAATAGGAAAACTGGGTCTTCTTCACAAAATCATCCACCGACAGCGGGCTGGAAAACCGCGCCGTGCCCATGGTAGGCAGGGTATGGTTGGGACCGGAAAAGTAATCGCCCAGCGCCTCGGGGCAGGAGCGGCCCATGAAGACGCTGCCCGCGTTTTTGACTCGATCCAGCCAGTCAAAGGGCTGATCCAGGCACAGCTCCAGGTGCTCAGGCGCGATGGCATTGGCTACATCGATGGCCTGCGCGATGTTTTCGCATACGATGATCTTACCGCAGTTTTCAATGGACGCCCGGGCGATCTCCTGCCTGGGCAAAACGCTGAGCTGCTTTTCGATCTCTGCGGCCACGGCCTGGGCCAGCAGCGGAGAA
>JAFUDW010000177.1 GCA_017464225.1 Clostridia bacterium
CGCCAGGGATGGCGAACACGTTTTCAATGATCACGGTGCCGCCCAGCATCATGCCCATACCGTTGCCCACGATGGTGATGATAGGGATCAGGGCGTTGGGCAGAGCGTGCTTGAAGAGCACGGTCTTGCTGGAAAGGCCCTTGGCCTTGGCAGTGACGATGTAATCGGAGCGGATAACCTCCAGCATGGAGGAGCGGGTGTGGCGCGCCTGGGAGGCGATGCCCGCGAAGGAGTTGGCGATGCAGGGCAGGATGAAGGAGGCGATGCCGTTGGCCACGCCGCTGGTGGGCAGCCAGCCCAGGTTGACGGCGAAGATCAGCACCAGCATCAGCGCCAGCCAGAAGGCCGGGATACTGACGCCCACCAGCGCCAGGAACATGCTGACGCGGTCCCACAGGCCGTTATGATGCGTGGCGGCCATAATGCCCAGGGGCGTGCCCACAAACACCTGCAGCGCCATGCACAGCAGCGCCACCACCAGGGTGTACTGCATGCGCTCCATCAGGCCGGCGAACACCGAGGTGCCGAATTTGTAGGAGGTGCCCAGGTCGAACTTGATGAAGGTTTCGTAGAGATAGCGGCCCAGCCGCACGATGTAGGGATCATTGAGGCCCATTTCCTCGCGCTTGGCGGCCAATTCCACCGCCGAGGCGCTGGGGCCCAGCAGGCTCTGCGCCGGGTCGCCGGGGCAGATGTACATGATGGAGAAGATCAGGATCGCGATGCCCAGCATGACCGGGATCATCCACAGCAATCGCTTTCCGATGTATCGGATCATAGAGCGTATCTCCTCTCTTGATAAGACGAATTGTGGGGGGAACCTCTCTTTGGAGTCCAAAGAGAGGTTCCCCCCACACCCCCTTCCGAGAAAGACAGTAAGGGATTTTACGGATTCTCTCTTAACGGCTTTTCGGGTTACTTTTTTTCATTTACAATTGGCCAATCTTCTAAGAAAACCGGTGTTTTTTTCAACTCCTATTCGGCTTTCTCGGAAGGAGCCTGGGGAAACCGCTCTTTGGCCCCCAAAGAGCGGCTCCCCCGGCGTTCCCTATTCGTTCTTAATATTCGCAGGCGCCGGGCAGGATCTGGCCGCGGAAGCAGGTCACAGCCTTGGAAACCACGGTGGTGTGGGCCAGGTTGTTCACAGCGGCCAGCAGGCCGTACTCGTAGCACTGTTCCTTCAGATACTGATGGAAGGCATCCATGTTCTCGGGGGTGTTGTCGGCCATAGCAGCTTCCAGCAAGCTCTGCAGGGTGTCGTCCACCACGTAGCCCACGGTCTTGCCATAGGTCTGGTCGCGGCGGTCCAGGCTCAGCTTCCACACGTTGGTCAGCAGGTTGGAGGAGCCGCCCTCATCCAGCATCAGGTCCCATTCGTCGTTCTCGGTGTACTTGTAGTCGCCAAACAGCGCGGAATCGTAGGGGATCAGCTCCAGGTTGATGCCAAAGTCCATCAGGTCGGCCTGCATGGCGGTGGCCATGGCGGTGTTCTGGTCGCTGACGGCGTAGATCAGGCGATAGGTGGCGTTGCTGACGCCCGCTTCGGCGAAGAGCGCGTTGGCCTTATCGGCGTCATATTCGTAGTATTCCTCATCGTCCCAGGCGGAGACGTAGTCGGGATACTTGTTGTTGCCGATGGTCTTGCAGTGCAGGGCTACGCCATCATAGGCGAAGAGGATCAAATCTTCCACGTCGATGCCGTAGGCGATGGCCTGGCGCAGCTTGACATCCTGGAACACGTGGGTGTTGAAGATCAGGTACTTGGAGGTGTTATCGGGGATCTGGGTCACGCTGTAGCCGCCCTCGGCGGTGAAATCGGCGATGTAGGCGGAATCGATGAAGGCGGAGATATCGATTTCCTTGGTCTTGAGGGCGTTGGTCATCTGCACGGCGTCGGGGATGATCTTGAAGGTGACCTTATCCACGTTGTGCTTGGAGGTGGAGGGAGACAGGCTTTCATCTTTCTGCCAGTAATTGCCGGTGTACTCGTACACGATGTTGGAGCCGGTCTGGTAGCTGGTCACGCGATAGGGGGTGGTGGTGACAGGGTCGGTGGCCATCTGGTCGGGAGAGGCTTCATAGGCGGCCTGAGTGACGATGGGGCATTCCATCAGCAGGCTCTCCAGATCGCCGGAAGCCAGCGCGGTGAAATGGAACCGGGCCACGTAATCGCTCAGCACTTCCACGTTGTCCACAGCGCTCAGCTTGGGCAGGTTGCCCAGGCTCTTGGCGGTGTCAAAGCAGAATTTGATGTCATTGGCGGTCAGGGGGTTGCCATCCTGATCCTTGATGTAGTCGTAGATTTCCACATCGTAGGTCAGGTCGTCCACGGGGGTCAGTTCCTTCATCAGGCAGCCGACGAACTTATCGCCGTCTTTGACCATCAGCATTTCATAGGTGGTAAACAGGATACCGATGCGGCCCAGGCCCATGCCCTGGAAGGGGCCGATGTTGCCGGGATCGCCCATCAGGCCAACCACGATGGAAGCGCCCTGTTCGGCGGAAGCGAAGCTCGCCATGGAGAGAACCATGATCAGAGCCAGGATGAGAGCCAGAAACTTCTTCATTTGGATTTCCTCCTTTAATAATGTTCCTTGGATACTTATAGCGAAGCGCCTGATCCTTGACGCTTATGCTCTTGGGGATTCGTTTGGCAAACGGGTTCAAGTGCTATCTACACCCTGAGTATAATGAATCTTTTGGCCGGAATCAAACCGTTTTTCGCGGTTATTGTCGCGAAAAATGGGATAATCACAGCTGATCGTTACCGCTTCATCATAGCGGCGGCCTCTTTGACCAGCATCTCCGCTGCCCCCGGCGCGAAGGGGGAATTGATGGCTTCGTACATGCAGCGGTCATAGGCGCTTTGGTCCGCCATGTATTTCGCGCCGCCGTTGATCATGGTGGCGGCCAGGGTGATGGGATAGGGGCTGTGGTCCTGAAGCTGCTTCAGCGTGGGATAGGTCAGTTCCGGCTTGACGCCGATGATGGCCAGATCGCCCAGGGCAAACAGCTCGATGGTCTGCTCCTTCTCTCCATCCAATTCCCATTCGCAGGAATGGGTGGGTTTCAGCTCCCGCAGGTTGCGGTTCATTTTCTTGGCCGGGGCATAGAAGGAACGGAAAGCGGTTTTAACTTGTCCGTTTAATGCTGCGCCGTCATTCCGCAAAGCGGATATAACTTCGGTCGCCAGCTTCTGCCCCTGCGTTTCGGCCAGGGGGATGCCGTCCTCGTGCAGGTCGATTTCCTGATAGCCGCCCTGCCCATCCGGGGCATATCCCTTGGCCCGCTTGACGGGGGCCTGATCGCCCGCCGCGCCGATCATGAACATGACCGTTGCGCCGGGATAGCGCTTTTCCAGCTCCGCGCAGGCAATGCCCGTCAGGTCGCCGGATACGCATTTGCCGTCCGCCGCTCCGGTGCCGTCCAGGACAGAGGATTGCACATTCGCGTGAACCAGCAGCGCCTTGACCTGATCCTGCCGGGTCACCTTGAGCACCGTCAGCGTTTTGTCGCTGGGGCCCTTGCCGCCGCAGCCGATCCACCAACCGTCGGGCAATTCGATATCCCGGCTGGCCATGACGCTGGTTTCTCCCTGATGCAGGGTCAATTCGCTGTCCTGCGCTTCCTGCTTAGCCTGCCATACCGCCGCGCGGATGGCGTCGCCCAGGGCGCGCTGCAAAAGCGTGCGCTTTTCCTTTTCTTCCTCCGTTTTCAGAACGAAATCCGGCAGGATGTGGGGCGCGGAGAAGGTATGCGTCGCCGCCACCCAGACCTGGTTCTTCTCGATCCCCAGCAGGATGGCCGTTTCCTTTTTGATGCGCGCGCATTCCTCATCCGACAGGGAGGTCATTTCGATGGACACCAGGGCGAAGGGGGTTTCTTCGTCGATAAAAAATACCCGTACATATAAAGGATGCGCCTGCTTCACGAATCCTTCCGTGGGCAAGAAACCCGCGGGGAATTCCATTTCGCAGCGGCCAATTCCGATTTTCATATTCGTCGCCTCCTTCAATTTTGTTTGATCCGGTACACATTTTATCATTTCTGACAGCATCATTATAGCGGGAATGCTTGGCAGCAATCAAACCGTTTTTCGCAGGTATTGTTGCGAGAAATGGGACAATCCATTTTCTCCTTGCCGCATGATCATCTGGCAATTATTTCTCCGTGATTGACATTTTTTCACTTTAGCGCTATAATTATTGCAGAAACCAGAATAATGAACGTAAAGAGGGATATACTTGGAACTGAAATACATCCGTGAATTTGTATCGTTAGCGGAAACAGGCAGCTATTTTGAAACAGCGGAACGGTTGTTTATCACCACATCTTCCCTCTCCCGCCACATCAAGGCGCTGGAAGAGGAACTGGGCATGCCGCTGTTTGACCGCACGACCCGGAAAGTGGAACTGAACCGCCACGGCCGGCTGTTTTTGCCTTATGCCAAGCAGTTCGTCAAGATCGACGACGAGTGCGCTATGGCCTTTGACGAGGAAGTGATGTACTCCAAAGGGGCCATCGGCATCGGCTCCATTCCCATGATGAAAGCGTACAATATCAGCCGGATTTTACAGCAATACCGACAGAATAACAAAAACGTGATCATCAACATCCATGAAGCCGATTCCACCCCGCTGGCCGAAATTCTGCGCAAAAGCGAAATCGACTTTGCTTTCCTGCGCAACAAGCACATTTCCGTGGAAGAGTTTGAAACCATCCCCATCTCCCAGGATCACCTGGTGGCGGTTCTGCCCAAAAATCACCCCTTGGCCCGGCAAAAAAAGATCACCATCGACCAGCTTGAAAACGAATCCCTGCTGCTGATCAGCAAGAATTCCTATATGTACCGGCTGTGCACCGACCTGTGCCGATCAGCGGGATTTCAGCCGAAGGTAGTTTTCACCAGCCAGCGGGCGGAAAACCTGGTGGAATTGATCGGCCAGGGCACCGGCATCGCCCTGCTCATGAGCAAACCCGTAGCGCCTATTCTGCCGGACAACCTGACCCTGGTGGATATCGAGCCCCGGGTCACCCCCACCGTTTTCCTGGCTTACCTGAAAGACCGGAAATTCAACACCGCCTGTAAGCGATTCCTGGTATTGGTGAAAACGGTACCCTTTGAAGAAGGATAAATAAAGAGGCGCTGACAAATTGCCAGCGCCAAGATTTTTGCCAAACGGTTATTCCGCCGCTGCCATGGCGTCCAGGTAGGCTTCCACATCCAGGAAGCAGA
>JAFUDW010000178.1 GCA_017464225.1 Clostridia bacterium
GACGGATTCATCATTCATATCCACCAGCTGATATTTGAGGGAAGACGAGCCGGCGTTGACGATCAGGATTTTCATGTGGGTTTCCTCCGCTTCTTGTATTATTGTGAACTATCCATCCCATTATATAGTATTTTTTCAGTTCTGAAAAGGGGGTTCAGGCAGAAAGAATGAAAAAATCGTAAAATTCAAAAGCAATCCCTGGCCTGCTTTTATTGCGCTTCTTTCATTTATATGGTAAAATAGCCAAGCAATGATGTACAAGGAGATGCCGCCGTGCTGCTCAGCTATCTTTCCTCGCTTCGTCCGATGTACCGCGACCGGGAAATCTGCCTGGTGCTGAGCCCGGAGGACGTGCGCGACCCGGAGCTTGGCATTGAGGACGGCTATACCTTTGATATTTTCCTCAATAAGCCGCGCCGGCGCATCGGATACGTGAGTCTGCGTTTGGGCGAAAGCCCGGCGCTGTACTATCTGGGGCACATCGGCTACAGGATCGACGCCCCCTACCGCGGCCACGGCTATGCCGGAAAAGCCTGCGCGCTGATCATCCCCTTCATGCGGGAATTGAACCTGAAAAGCGTTTGCATTACAGCCAATCCCGAAAACACGCCCTCCCGGAAAACCTGCGAGAGGCTTGGCTGCAAGCTGGAATCCATCGCCGCCGTGCCCCCGTCCTACCGGACGGTCTGCGCCGGAGCGGAATACAAATGCCGCTATATCCTGGCGCTGTCGGAGGAAGCATAGTTTTCCATTTTCAGGGATACGCTATATCAACGGCAAAGAAAGGAGCGCTGCGCTTTGCTGACCGAGCTTTGCGGTGTTTCGCTGCATTATGAGCAATATGGCCAGGGCGATCGGGAGATATTGATGCTCCACGGCTGGGGCTGTTCCATCCAGCATTTTGAGCCCATCGCCCAGGCAATGCAGGATGATTATCATATTACGGTCATCGATTTTCCCGCCCATGGGCAATCGAGCCAGCCGCCAGCGCCCTGGGGCGTGGGCGATTTTGCCGAATGCGTGAAACAGCTGATCGAACGGCTGCACATCGCTCCCTGCTATGTGATCGCTCATTCCTTTGGCGGGCGGGTGGCGCTTTGGCTGGCGGCCAACGAGCCGCAGCTGATCATCCGCATGGTGCTCACAGGCTGCGCGGGCATTCGCAAGCCGCAGACAGAGGAGGCCAAAAAGCGCAGCGAACGCTACCAGAAGCTAAAAAAACTGTACCAGGGGATCGAAAAAATAAAGCCTCTGGAAGGTTTGGCGGACAAGGGACTTAAAGCTTTGCAGCAGAAATACGGCTCCGCCGATTATAACGCGCTGAGCGACGATATGAAAAAGACCTTTGTCAAGGTCATTAACGAAGACCTTTCCCCCCTGCTGCCCCGAATCAGCGCTTCCACGCTGCTGATATGGGGCGAAAACGACCAGGATACGCCGCTTTGGATGGGGCAAAAAATGGAAAAAGATATCCCGGATGCCGGACTGGTTGTTTTTGAAAACGACGATCACTTTGCCTATCTGCGCCAATGGCCCCGGTTTGTCGCCGTGGTGCGGGCGTTTCTGAAATGAGGTACGTTCCTTGCTTACTTATCTGATATCGCATCTGCCCAACCTGGCAGCGACGGCCGCAGGCGTATTATGCGCCAGGAAGCTGCTGCACTATTTTCAGCTGGAAAGCTATCAGTTCCACGGTTATTTTAAAACCATCAGGCGCCAATGGAAGCGGGCCATCCTGCCGCCCATCGCGCTGGGGATACTGTTTTTGCTGCTGTCCAAGGCCGGAAATGCGCTTTACAGCGCTGCCGCGCCGCAGCGGATATGGAAACTGATCTGCATCATGGGCGTTGTTTCCGGCGCCATGATCGCTTTGGGCGTTGCGGTATCCATCCTGCTTTCCAAGGGGAAGGAGAAAAAGCCCTTTGTGGTCACTGCACGGATGAAGCGGCTATACGGGATTCTGTGCGCCGTCCTGCTGGTCTTCTGCTGGATCACACCTGCCCATGTGCTGCTGCTGCCGCTGCTGGTGGCGCTGGCGGCACTGATCGCTCTGCCCATTGAAAAGGGGATCCAGCGCATGTATATGCGCGATGCGCAGCGGCGCATGGACGCGCAGCCGGGGCTGATCCGCATCGGCATAACAGGCAGCTATGGAAAGACCAGCGTCAAAAATATTTTATACACAATTCTATCGCAAAAATACAATGTTCTATCCACGCCCGCCAGCTTTAATACGCCCATGGGGCTGACGCGCGTGATCCGGGAGCGCCTGGAGCCGGCGCATCAGGTATTTCTGGCGGAAATGGGCGCGCGCCACAGGAAAGACATCCGGGAGCTGACTGATTTTATTCATCCCACCATCGGCGTGCTGACCTCTGTTGGGCCGCAGCATTTGGACACCTTCAAAACGCTGGATAATATCATTGCCACCAAGTATGATCTGATCCGCGCCATTCCCCCGGACGGTTTTGCCGTCTTCAACGACGATCACGGCATCTGTGCCGATCTATACGAAAAAACGCTCAACACGCCCAAGGCCATCGTCAATCGAAAGGGCGGCGACGTATGGGCAGAAAACATTGAAGTGACCGCTCAGGGAAGCAGCTTTCAGCTGTGTTTTTCGGATGGCGAAACGCTTCCATGCCAGACGCGCATGCTTGGCGCGCATAATATCAGCAATATCCTGCTGGCATGCGCGGTGGCAAAGCGGCTTGGCCTGTCCAATACGCAGATTCAGCGCGGGATCAGCCAGCTTGTGCCCGTGGAACATCGCCTGCAGCTGCTAAAAAGCGCGGGCGGGGTCACTGTGATCGACGACGCCTTCAACAGCAATCCCGCGGGCGCCAAGGCGGCGCTGAACGTGCTGAGCCGCTTTCCCGGCAGGCGCATTATCGTGACCCCCGGCATGGTGGAGCTGGGCGATAAAGAAGCGGAGTTCAACCGCGATCTTGGACGGGAAATGGCCAGTGCAGCGGACATTTGCGTGCTCATTGGCAAAAGGCATACGCAGCCCATTCAGGAAGGGCTGCTGAACGCCGGATACCCAGCGCAGGATATTCATGTTTTCCCCAGCCTGAACGACGCTACAGCGTGGCTGCAGGGCTTTATGCGGGCAGGCGATTTTATACTGTATGAAAACGATCTGCCCGACCATTACACCGAAACCTGATCAGGAGGCAAAAATAGAATGGCTAAAATTCAACTGGGCGTAATCTTTGGCAGCCGCAGCTGCGAGCACGAAGTTTCCATCATCAGCGGCGTGCAGCTTGCCCGGGCTGCCGATCGAAATAAGTATGACGTATGGCCCATCTATATCGCCAAGGACGGGCGCTGGTATACCGGCGATAAACTGCTGGACATCCACACCTATACGCCCTTTGATCCCTATGGCAATGGCATTACCCGCGTTACGCTGGATATGACCGCGGGAAGCGGCGCGCTGATCAGCTATGAACAGCAAAAAGGGCTTTTTGCCAAGGGTGTAATGCCTGTAACGGTTGCAAAGCTGGACTGCGTTATTCCCGTAATGCATGGCCTTCACGGCGAAGACGGCACGCTGCAGGGATTATTGGAGCTGGCCAATATCCCCTATGCCTCCTCCGGCGTGGCAGGAAGCGCGGTGGGGATGGACAAAATCATGATGAAGCAGGTTTTCCGCGGGCTGGATCTTCCCGTCTTGCCCGATACCTATGCCCTGCGCAGCGAATGGCGCGCTGATCCGGATCGCATCATTGCTCAGATTGAGGAAAAGCTGCCTTATCCGGTATTCTGCAAGCCCAGCTGCCTTGGCAGTTCCATTGGCGTCAGCCGGGCGGATCATCGGGAAGCGCTGCGGGACGCGCTTGACTTGGCCTTTACCTATGACCGCCGCGTGCTGATCGAGCAGGGGCTGGATCATCCCATCGAAGTCAACTGCTCCGTGCTGGGCTTTGACAATGAAATCAAAGCTTCCGTTACCGAAATGCCCACCACCTCCGGCGGCGATCTGTTGGACTTTGCAGATAAATATCTGGCCGGCAGCGGCAGCAAGGGCATGGCGTCGCTCAAGCGCGTCATGCCTGCGCCGGTGGGCGACGCAATGACTGAACGCATCCAGACGCTCAGCAAACGGATTTTCCGCGCGCTGGATTGCAAGGGCGTCGTGCGCATCGATTTCATCATCGACGGCGCGGCGGACGCGGTGTATCTGAACGAGCCGAACGTGATCCCGGGCTCTCTGGCGTTCTATCTCTGGGAGCCGGCGGGCATCGAGTTCCCGGATCTGCTGGACAA
>JAFUDW010000179.1 GCA_017464225.1 Clostridia bacterium
GAAGGGGCTGATGAAGCTCGCGCCCCAGACCGCCGTGCTGATCCGGGACGGCAGGGAGGCGGAGGTGCCCATCGCACAGGTGCAGGCGGGCGATCTGTTTGCCGTAAGGCCGGGGGACAGCATCCCGGTGGACGGTGTGGTGACCGAGGGCAGCAGCGCAGTCAATGAATCGGCTCTGACCGGAGAGAGCATCCCGGTGGACAAGGCTGTGGGCGACAGCGTTTCCGCCGCCACGGTGAACCAATCCGGCTATCTGGTGTGCCGCGCCACCCGGGTGGGCGAGGATACCACGCTGAGCCAGATCATCCGCATGGTCAGCGACGCCGCGGCGACAAAGGCGCCCATTGCCAAGATCGCTGATCGCGTGTCCGGCATTTTCGTACCCGTGGTCATCGGCATCGCCATTGTGACCACGCTCATCTGGCTGCTGGCAGGCCGGGAGATCGGCTACGCTCTGGCCCGCGGCATCAGCGTGCTGGTGATCTCCTGCCCCTGCGCGCTGGGCCTGGCAACGCCCGTGGCCATCATGGTGGGCAATGGCGTTGGCGCAAAGAACGGCATCCTGTTCAAGACCGCCGTTTCGCTGGAAGAGGCCGGCAAGGTGGATGTTGTGGCCCTGGATAAAACCGGCACCATCACCCAGGGAGAGCCGCGGGTGACCGATATCGTGCCTGGGCCGGACTACGACGGTAAAGGCCTTCTGCATCTGGCCGCCGCGCTGGAAAGCCGCAGCGAGCATCCGCTGGCTAAGGCCGTTATGAAGGAGGCGGAGGCTCAAAGGATCGCCGCGGCGGCGGTGGAGGATTTTGCCGCCCTGCCCGGCAACGGCGTCCGTGCTGTGCTGGAGGGCCGGGAGCTGCTGGGCGGCAGCCTGAAATTCATATCGGAACGCGCGGCTTTATCTCAGGATATGCGTAAAGCCGCCGAAAGCTTGGCGGCCCAGGGCAAAACGCCGCTGGCCTTCCTGGAGAACGGCCGATTTGCCGGCATGATCGCCGTGGCTGACGTCATCAAGGAGGACAGCCCCCAGGCCATTCGGGAGCTGCGCGGCATGGGGATCCGCGTGGTCATGCTCACCGGGGACAATCAGCGCACGGCTGAGGCTATCGGCGAGCAGGCCGGGGTGGACGAGGTCATTGCCGGCGTGCTGCCCGACGGCAAGGAGGCCGTCATCCGCAGGCTGAAAAAGCAGGGCAGGGTGGCCATGGTGGGCGACGGCATCAACGATGCTCCCGCCCTGACCCGGGCGGACATGGGCATTGCCATTGGCGCGGGGGCCGATGTGGCCATCGACGCCGCCGACGTTGTGCTGGTCAAGAGCAGGCTCAGCGACGTGCCCGCTGCCATCAGGCTGAGCCGCGCCACGCTGCGCAACATCCATGAAAATCTGTTCTGGGCTTTCATCTATAATGTGATCGGCATTCCGCTGGCGGCCGGACTGTTTATCCCCATCTTCGGCTGGACGCTGAATCCCATGTTCGGCGCGGCGGCCATGAGCCTTTCCAGCTTCTGTGTGGTGAGCAACGCCCTGCGGCTCAATCTGTTCAAGCTGCGGGACGCCAGCCATGATCATCCGCGCCGCAAAAAGGAAAAAGCGGCAGAAGACGCCGCCGCCGTCTATACGCTGACCGTTGAGGGAATGATGTGCGAGCATTGCGAGGCCACCGTTAAAAAGGCGCTGGAGGCCCTGCCCGGCGTGATCAGCGCCGAAGCCAGCCATGAAAAGGGCGTCGCCACCCTGGAGGCCGAGGGACCGCTGGATGAAGCGCTGCTGAAAAAAGCCGTGGAGGATCAGGATTACGCGGTGAAGGCTGTCAGCAGAGCGTAAGGGCTTTGAAAAACGCTGCGGCAGCTTTGCGCGGCAAATGTACCGTTTTATTCCGTTAACATATGTAAGTGCCCTTCCGGGACGCCCGGAGGGGCGCTTTTTTTGTGAAAAAACGGTAATATTTTCATTTTTAACGGTTTTTGCCTTGCTTTTTCAGGACAAAAACCGCCTTTTTTTGCGGTTATACGACATAATAGTTTCGGCTTCTAAAAATTGTGTTACAATTTGCTGAAATCAACTAAATATAGTTGAAATTGTATTTTATAAATGATAGAATTGCAATATCTTGTGGAAAGTGAGGCGATTAATAATGCTTTATTTGGCTTATTTTGTGCTGCTCGCAGCGATGATCGCCGCGCTTTTCCTGCTGGCATATTACCGCCGGGAGCGGCAGAAGGAGCTCTACCGCATGGACGCCTTCCGCAACAGCCGCCTGTACCGGGATATCAGGCCGCTGATCCAGCGGGCGTCGGTGCGCGATCTGGAGCAGGTGCGCATCGAGCGCGACCGGGTAACCATTACCCGGGTGTATCCGCCGGGAACGCTGGGGATTTTTGAGCTCCGCCAGGCCGGACATTTGCAGATGAGCCGTACCCGCACCCGGGTGATGGCCGAGGTCATCGCCGAGGATCTGGAGCTTTTGCAGGATCGCGGCAAGTACACCCTGACCCGCTATCGGGTGATCCGCCCCAACGGCTCGGTGGATTACAGCTATCTGTATACCATCCGAAGTCGGTATAAGGATTCCATCATGGCCACCCACCGCAGGTTTGAGAGCGGCATCAGGATATAACAAAAAATAAAAGCCCTCGTTTTCCGGGACGATCCGCTCGTCTCTCAGGAAAACGAAGGCTTTTTTTTCATCTGCGGGGGACAGACTGAAAGCAAGAATTGGGTATTGTATCATTGAAATGGATGTGATAAAATATGCTTTGTGCGGATAAAACCGCTGCGCATTGTTGCGCGCCAACGCTTTGAAAGGAAGTATATTTATGAAAAAGATCATCTGCAAGGTGGAATATGACACCGATGCCTCCGAGCTGGTCCAGAAGAAGGCCTTTGGCTCCTTCGGCGATCCCGCCGGTTATGAGGAATCGCTGTACAAGACCCAGGACGGCAAGCTGTTCCTGTATGTCAACGGCGGCGAAGCTTCTCCCTATGCCGAGGAGAATATCAAGCGCATGTCCGCCGCCAAGGCCAAGGAATGGCAGGAAGCCTGATCCGCCGCTAAAAGCAAATCATCCCCCGAATAACGGAGGATGTTTTTTGTATCCATAAAACCCCACGCTAGGCGTGGGGTTCGGGAAAGCTTAGAGCTATGCCTATGAAATAAAAACTCCTTTTGCTATAATGGAGCTGCGGTCTGCCAACTGCAACGAAAGCAAAAGGAGGTCATTAGATGGC
>JAFUDW010000016.1 GCA_017464225.1 Clostridia bacterium
AGTCTGAGGTCGGCACGCGAAGCGGGCCGAGGATTGCGCAGCAATCCCGAAAAAGCAGGCTGACGGCTGATAGAGCTTGCTCAAATCAGACGGCAGCTTGCTTTTTCATTGGCCTCAGACGGACTCTTTACGACAACCCATAAGCTAAACTGGCGGAAATCGTTTGTTAGTGAATTCAACTTTGTTCGCCGGGATGGGTGCAGGGGGCGAAGTCCCCTGCCGCGGGATTATAAGGGCCGCGGAGGCCCTTATCGTTCCCCATACAAATTTTTGTCTATAAGAATTTAATTAGAGATCAATATTAAGGGGCTCGAAGCGCCCGGAAAGGCTTCCAGTGGCAGCCTTTCAGCGAAGGGCGGACCGGTAAGCCCCGGACGCGGAAGCCTCCAACGAGCTCCCGTCATACCCCTCTTTCGCATGGATCATGATTCGTTGATCATGCATCAGAATCCCAGATCATCGTTGACCAGGATCACATGAATACGCCCTTCGCCCCGGGAATAGCGGGTGATCAGGAACTGGCAGCAGATGGTATCGGGAGATTTGCAGTTCATACAAGCGCCTGTCTTGGTGCAGGGCGTCTGCGCGCCAACGCGCAGGGCGTTGATCGGGGCGGCGACGCTGCGCGCGCGCTTCATGGCGGCATCCAGATCGCAGCAGACTTTATTCATGCCCACGATAAAGATGACCTTGCGCGGGCCGTACGCGATGGCTGCCACGCGGTTGGCGTTGCCGTCAATATTCACCAGCTCGCCATCCTCGGTAACGGCGTTGGCGCTGGACAGGAACACATCGGCGTCAAAGGCCGCCACCATGGCCGCGCGCTTATCCTGCATGGCGCTCCGGTCGATATAATTGTAATTTCCCTGTTTCAGCGCGTCGGTCAGGCCAATTTCGATCACGCTGGTACCGCCGCCCATGGTAATGCTGCTGCCCTCGGGGATCAGGGCCAGCGCCTGGGCCAGGGCCTCCTCCCTATCCGCCGCGTAATAACCGCACATATTGCGGGATTGCAGGCCTTTGATAACCTTTTGCGCCAGTAATTCATTGCGCTTTGCGATATTGGGATTCATGTTTCTCCCTCCTTGCTGTAGGTTATTTTTATTGTATCGCATGCGGCGAAAGATGTAAAGATGTACCTTTTGCGCCGCTTTTTCCCATGCGGCGATCAGGCATCCACATTTGCAGCCATATGTGGTATAATATAAATGAAGACGATTGCCGCAGCGAGGTGAGCCATGGAAACGCGGGACGCACTGTCCATTTATATAGAGGCCGTATCTAAAGAACGGGAAAGCTATCTGTACCAAAAAGCGCTGGATAAAGCGCGGCCCGTTACCCGGGGAATGACGGCTGATGAAAAGGAAAAATACCTGCAAAGCCAGGCCTTTGCCAGCCTCTTTCTCCAGGTCAAGCGCCGGGACAAAGCATGGCAGGCCATGCAGCGGGGCGAATTGACGCTGGATTACCACCAGGAGGAGTTTGACCACCTGGAGCCGCTGATCGAAAGCGAGCTGAAAGCGGGCAATCCCGTCAGCCTGACCTTTCTGCGCTCGGTTTCGCGCAGCCGGATCACGCTGACAAAGGCCCGGGCGGCCATGGAGCTCATGCGCAGCCAGGCGCATAAAAAGCTGCTGGATCAGCTCGTTCCAAAATACGCGGACGATACTGAAGCCCGGGTGGCCCGCTACCTGCGCCGGGGCAGCCTGAACCGCTATGTCGGCAAGGAAACCTCTCCCGAGCAGATCATCCCCCGGGTAATCAAAAACGCCTTCCCCAAGGGCATATCCTCCGCCGCCGTGCATCAGGCCTGGCAGCCCCAGTCGCTTTCGTCAGCGCTGCGAAACGAAATCAGCCGCGCCTACCCCCAGCTCACCGCCTGCGGCGGAATCTGCGCCGATTCAGGCGAAAAGATCGCGACTGCTCTGGGCAACGATATCAAAAAAGCGCGGTACGCCGTCTGCTCCGAGGTGCGCCGGCGCTTTTCCGAGGATCGTATCCGTGCTCTGCTGGGCGAAAACCCAGGGCTCAGCCGTCTGCGCAGACAAGCCGGCGCGGCCTTCGCCCGGGAGCAAAAGCTTCGCTCCGCGCTGCTCAGCGCCATTCCCGAGCATTACCGCGATCTGTATCCCTTGGCCCGGCAGATGCGCAGGCATTTTATCCTGCATCTGGGGCCAACCAATTCCGGCAAAACCTATGAGGGTGTTCAGCGCCTCCGCGGCGCTATGAACGGCATCTATTTAGGCCCCTTGCGCCTGCTGGCCGCGGAGCAGTTTGAAACGCTGAACATGGACGATGTACCCTGCTCGCTGGTCACCGGCGAAGAGCAGATACGCGTACCCGGCAGCCGCGTGCAGTCCTCCACGGTGGAAATGGCCGATCTGAAAACGCATTATGACGTGGCGGTGATCGACGAATGCCAGATGATCGCCGACCGCGACCGGGGCGGCGCCTGGACGGCGGCCATCCTGGGCCTGTGCGCCGATGAGATCCACGCCTGCGCCTCGCCGGACGCCGAAGCGCTGCTGAGCCGCATGATCCTGGAATGCGGGGACGAGCTTTCCATCGTGCGCCACGAGCGCATGACGCCCCTGGAGGTGGAAAAGGAAGGCTTTCAGTTTCCGGGCTCGGTGCGTCCGGGCGACGCGCTGATCGTGTTCTCCAAAGCCCGGGTGCACGCAGTAGCCGCCGAGCTCCGCAGCCGCGGCTACCGGGTCTCGCTGATCTACGGCGCGCTTCCGCCCGACGTGCGCCGCGACCAGGCTGAGCGCTTCCGCCAGGGGCTCACCGAGGTGGTGGTCTCCACCGACGCCATCGCCATGGGCATGAACCTGCCCATTGAACGCGTGGTTTTTCTGGAGTCCGAAAAATACGACGGCGATATCACCCGCACGCTCACCGATGCCGAGATCAAGCAGATCGCAGGCCGCGCCGGGCGCTACGGCAAGTACGATATCGGATATGTAAACGCTTTCGGCTTCAAGGGGCTGGTTTCCAACGCTTTGGCAAAACCGCTGCTACCGCTCACCGAAGCCATCATCCGCTTTCCCGAATCGCTGCTGGGCATTCCGCTGCCGCTGACCCAGATCATCAACCAATGGCTGGCCATGCAGGATAAAAGCTTTTTCTCCAAGGCGTCCACCGAGCGCATGGCAGCGCTTGCAGTCATGCTGGAAACCAAGCACACCGACAAAACGCTGCTCTATCGCTTTCTTTGCATCCCGTTTGACGAGACAGAGCCCGATCTGCTGACCCGCTGGAAGGCCATGTACCATGCCGAATCCATGGGGCAGCATATCGATGTGATCATGGAAATCCCCCGCATGCTGGATCCGGAGGAATGCACCATTCAAATGCTGGACGGGTTGGAGGCCGATTATCGGCGCTGCGATCTTTACTATAATTACGCCAGGCTGTTTCTGGAGGAGCCCGACCGCGTGCTGGAGGAGATCCAGCGCCGCAAGGATCTGATCTCCCAGGGCATCATCCATATCCTTTCCACCCAGAAGCTGCAGCAGCGCGCCTGCCGCGCCTGTAAAAAGCGCTTGCCCTGGAACTGGCCTTACCGACTGTGCGATACCTGCTATAAAACGGGCCGCGGCTTCCAGGGCCGCCACAGACAGGGCTTTGCAGACGCAAGCGATTACTGGGGGGAATAAGCGCGTTTTTCTCCGGTGGGTTAAGTATGCAAGAAAAGCTCCCCGACGCTCTTAGCTGGCAAGAGCGTCGGGGAATAGCTTATTGCGATATTATATCCTCGCATGCGTTTCGAAGCGCCGGGATATCGTTGATCAACGTTTCCCATACCGAAGGAAGATCAATCGCTCCATAGGCGTGAACATAGAAATTTCGTGTATCTTTGATGACGCGCCAAGGGACGGAAGGATGAAGCTCTTTTACGTTTTCAGAAAGTTCCCCAACAAGCTCTCCAATTTGAATCACGCACATACAGCACGCATCCTGGAACATGGCGTCCTTTATAAAAGCCGCATAATCACGGTTGAATCTATCAAGATTGTCCGCAATTCGCTGACAGTAAGCGATGATTTTTTCAAGCAGCTTTTCATCACGCTTCTCGATAAAGCAGCACCTCGCTCTTCTCTATTTCGCGCAGAAAGTCGATATCGGAGCACTGGGTGGTTACCAAATCAACGGGCAGCCGCAGCGCATCCTCCACCGCCAGACGAAAACGCGATAGATCCAGCAGGGATTTTAACCGGCCTTTTTCTATTTTCAGATCCACATCGCTGTCCTCACGCGCGCGATTCAACGCGTAAGAACCGAACAGAGAGACGCTTTTAACGCCGTGCTCAACAGCGATCGGCACAACGATATCACGGATTTGGCTGATTGTATAGCACGCGCTCATTTTCATCCCCCTCTCTGCCTTACATTATAATCCACGGTATGGCGTTTGCGCAAGGGGTTCAACATACGCCTTTCATATGCCCTCCGTGCGCACAGTTATTAACGTTCCCGGTTTAAAGGTTTTCTTTCTTCCCCAGCGCGGCCAGCGCTGCTGCCACCTCTCTGTCCGGCGGCAGCCAGTCCACGCTGTTCAATTCATCCAGGCCCAGCCATTTGGCGGACTCATGCTCCTTGAGCGTCAGGCGGCCGGAGCGGACGGCGCATAGATAACAGCCCATAGACAGATGAAAATCAGGATAATCGTACTCCGTCTGTACAAGCTTGGGGCCCACGGTGATTTCAGCATCCAGCTCTTCCCTGATCTCCCGGCAAAGCGCCTGCTCCGGCGTTTCGCCTGGCTCTATTTTGCCGCCAGGGAACTCCCAGCCGTCCTTCTGCGGCCCATAGCCCCGCTGGGTGGCGAAAACGCGGTCTCCTTCCCGAATAACGGCAGCCACAACATGAATCGTTTTCATCGGTTTTCTCCTTTTGATGCTGATCAGGCAGCAGTCATCCAAGCAGGATAAAATGCTTCCTCCTGAAATCGATCAGGCCCTCCCGCTTCATTTTGCCCAGCTCTTTGGAAAGCGCCGTGCGCTCCACGTTCAGATAATCCGCCAGCTGCTGACGGTCAAAGGGGATATCAAAGGATTGGGCGCGCTTTTCCAGGGAAATGGCATTCAGATAGGCCATGATCCGGCCGCGGATATGCTTGGATGCGGTATGAAAGCTCCGGGCGGACAGCGCCAGGTTTTTATGGGCCGATATCGTCAGCAGGTTGGTAAGAAGCTTCATGCGCCATGGTTCGGCAGTCATATCCATTTCCCGCAGCGCGCTGATCCGGAAGCGCAGGACCACGCTGTCCGCGTCCGCGACCACGTCCACAGGCACAGCGTCAACCGCCAACAGCGCATAGGTTTCAGCAAAATACTGTCCGGGGCCCACGTGGCCCAGAATAGCGCGATTGCCCCACAGATCGGTGCTCTCGATGGTCACACCGCCCGCCAGCACCATGCCCATCCAGGCAGCGGCGCTGCCAGCCCGCAGGATGACTTCGCCCTTAACATAGCCTTTCTTATGGGCCGACAGCACGCGCTGCGACGCGGCTATTTCCTCCGGCCGCATTCCACGGAAAAGCAGCGTATCGTTCAAAGGTAAATTTTCCATACGTCTCCCGTTTGTGGTTATAACCACATACTTTCACGGAGAATTATAGTAAACTGTATCCGAAAAGTCAAGGAGGCGATGGAAATGATCCGGCAAATCATTCACATAGACGAGGAAAAATGTAACGGCTGCGGCCTGTGCGCCGCGGCATGCCATGAGGGCGCCATCGATATCGTGGACGGCAAAGCCAAACTGATGCGCGAAAACTTCTGCGACGGCTTTGGCGATTGCCTGCCGGGCTGCCCCACCGGCGCGATCACCTTTGAAAACCGGGAAGCGCCGGATTACGACCAGGAAGCGGTCAAAAAAGCGCAGGAGGAAAAGAAAATGAGTGAAATAAAGCACGCGTATCCCGAGGGCGGCTGCCCCGGCTCCCGGATCATGCAGTTGAACGGCGGCGCGCAGGAGCAGGTCCCCGTTCAGGCAGGCAAGCCTCTGTCCCGCCTGGGGCAATGGCCCTGCCAGATCAAGCTTGTCCCCGTGCGGGCACCCTTTTTTGACGGCGCAAAGCTGCTGATCGCCGCCGACTGCACGGCCTACGCCTACGCCAATATGCATGAAGAATTCATGCGCGGCAAGGTGACCCTCATCGGCTGTCCCAAACTGGACGACGTGGACTATTCCGAAAAGCTGACCGCCATCATCCGGGAAAATGATATCAAAAGCGTGACCATCATCCGCATGGAGGTCCCTTGCTGCTGCGGTCTGCAAATGGCGGCGCAAAAAGCGCTGCGGGACAGCGGCAAGTTCATTCCCTGGCAGGTAGTCACCATCTCCCGGGACGGACGGATACTGGAATGAAAAATACAGAATTATGATATGTAAAAGCAACGCCAGCCATAGGGGATACACCCTGATGGCTGGCGTATTCTTTGACGATTGATCATTCTGCGTCCCTGCATTCGCTGATAAACCACTTCTTATACGCATCTTTAAGAAATTGATATCCCTTATCCGATTCTGCGCGGCGATCATTTCGGCGCGCTTCTTCTTGACAAACGAGGAATAGCTGATATAATGATGTGGTAATATTCCAACTTTTCCAACTTGTTGAAAAGAGGTGATCATATGCCTGACGGAAAGCATATTTTCGGCATCGTGACCATTGGCGATAAGGGGCAGATCGTCATCCCCAAAAAGGCGAGGGACATTTTTGACCTGCATACCGGCGATCAGCTGCTGGTGTTGGGGGATGAAGCCCAGGGGCTTGCGCTGGTAAAGGCGGATATCCTGCGCTCCTTCGCTTCGGATATCATGAACGCCATGAAGAAAGGAGCGGCGGAGGACTAAATGAACGCGATTGAAACAAAAGGGCTCACCCGCCGTTTCGGGAACGCCGCGGCGGTGGACGGACTGAACCTGACCGTCCGGCAGGGCGAGTTGTTTGCTCTGCTCGGCGTCAATGGCGCGGGCAAAACCACCACCATCCGCATGCTGAGCGGCCTGCTGACGCCCACGGCTGGAGACGCGCTGGTGATGGGTAAAAGCATTGTGAGCGAGACCGCCGCCGTGAAGGCCGTCATCGGCGTATCGCCCCAGGAAACGGCAGTGGGCATGCATCTGACCGTGCGGGAAAACCTGATGCTCATGGCTGGGCTTCACGGCTTTGACAAGGCCGAAAGCAGGGAGCGCACCGACGCCATGCTGCGCCGATTGCATCTGGACGAGGCGGCGGACAAGCGCGCCAAAACGCTTAGCGGCGGCTGGATGCGCCGGCTTTCCATTGCCATGGCGCTGATCACCGATCCCGCCGTATTATACCTGGACGAGCCCACCCTGGGGCTGGACGTGCTGATCCGCCGGGAGCTTTGGCAGGTGATCCGGGAGCTCAAGGGCAAAAGCACGGTGATCCTCACCACCCATTACCTGGAAGAGGCCGAGGCCCTCAGCGACCGGATCGGCATCATGGCCCGCGGCCGCCTCACCGCCCTGGGAACGGCGGAAGAATTAAAAGCACGCGCCGGAGCGTCAAGCTTTGAGGACGCTTTTATCGCCCTGGCGGGAGAGGGGGAGCCGCAATGAAGAACACGCGACGTATGCGCTGCTTTGCCGGGCGCTGCGCCCGGGAGATCCTCCGCGATCCTCTGACGCTTTTCTTCGGCCTGGTTTTTCCGCTGCTCCTGCTGCTGATGATGACGCTGATTCAGGCCAATATCCCGGTGGAGCTATTCATGATCAACCATCTCGCCCCGGGCGTGGCGGTCTTCGGCCTGTCCTTCCTGGCGCTGTTCTCCGCGCTGCTGGTCAGTCGGGATCGCAGCACTGCCTTTCTGGCACGGCTGTTTTCCACGCCTATGACGGCGGTGGACTTTCTGGCCGGTTATCTGCTGCCGCTGCTGCCCATGGCGCTATCTCAAGGCGCGGCGGTATACGCCGTTTCGCTGGCGCTGGGCCTGCGGCTTTCGCTGAACCTGTTATACGCTTGGCTGGCCGGGCTGATTCCCGCCCTGCTGTATATCGCCCTGGGGCTGCTCTGCGGCACGCTGCTGAACGATAAACAGGTGGGCGGCATCTGCGGCGCTCTGCTCACCAATCTGAGCGCCTGGCTCAGCGGCATCTGGTTTGATATTTCTCTGCTTGGCGGCGCCTTTGGCGCGGTGTGCAAGATCCTGCCCTTCTATCACGCCGTGGAAGCCTGCCGCGCCGCCCTGAACGGCGGCAGCGCATGGGGCCACCTGGGCGTTACCCTGGCCTACGCCCTGGCGCTGCTGCTCCTGGCCGCATGGTGCTTCGCGCGGAAGATGAAAAAAGGCGAATGATCGCTTCTGCTCTGTCCCTCCTTACAGGAGCATACGCTTTAGCTTCTCACCCCCGCGGTTATTGAACCTGCGGGGGTGTATTTTTCACACTAAAAAACAGAAATCTGATGGGAGATGATAAGGGCCTCCGCGGCCCTTATAAACCCGCGCCAAAGGCCCGCTTAGGCCTCTGGACTCCATCCTGGCGAACAAGCTTGATGACATTATCAAGCAATTTTCGCCAGTTTAGCTGGAGGGTTGGCGGGTAAAGACCGTCTGAGGCATTGAAAAAGGCCAGTGCCGTCAGATTGGAGCAAGCTCCATCTGCCGTCTCCCGCCTTTTTCGGGATTGCTGCGCAATCCTCGGCCCGCTGCGCGTGCCTACCTCAGACTGTGGCATGATGTTGAAATTCCAAACACGCTAACCGCACCGAAAATGACGGCGGCTTGCCGACGTCAATGACGCGTCAGCGTCATAGCGATCATACAAAAATGCCCAGACCGAGCTTGCTCGAGTCTGGGTTATTTTTGTTGATCGCGTATTTCCGGTGCGCTCTTTGCGACAACCTCATTTTACTCAACTGCGGGAAGTTGTCGGAAAGAGCACACAAGCAGCATCCGCAACTGGCGGGGTCTGGGGTGCAACTTGCACCCCAGCAGGGTTGATAAGGGGCAGCGCCCCTTAACGTTCTTTTCCCCGTCAAATTTCTGCTTTCCGGTATACACCTTTATCCAGGATTCGGTATCATGCCCAGGAAACGGTGCAAAAGAATATTGCCCAAATCACGCGCTTCCTGTATAATAGATGCAGACAAAAGCGAATAAAGGGGGCTCAATCATGCAGGTCTACCATGGAACCATACTCACCGTTAACCGGACGGATGAGGTTTGCCAATACCTGGTTGAGGACGGCGGCAAAATCGTCTACGTGGGCAACGCGCTGCCCGAGCAATACAGCGCCGCGCCGCGGACGGAGCTGGGAGAGCAGGCGCTGATCCCGGCCTTTGTGGATACGCACCAGCATTTTGCCTCTTTTTCCACCTTTCAGGCCGGGCTCAACGTGATGGACGCGGCCTCCAACGCTGAAATCTCCGATATGATCCGGGATTTTGTGAAGCGCTCAGGCGGCAAAAAAACGCTGATCGCCTTCGGCGCCTCGCCCTATTCGGTCCGGGAGCGCCGCCTGATCAGCCGGGAAGAGCTGGACGCTGTCTGCCCCGATCAGGAGATCATGGTGGTCAAGTACGACGGCCACGCCTGCATTGTCAACAGCAAACTGCTCCATAAACTGGACGCCAAAGTGCGCGGGCTGCGCGGCTATCATCCCGACACCGGCGAAATGAACCAGGAGGCCTTCTTCAAGTTTTCGGATTATATCACAGGCTCGCTGTCGCTGATCGAGCTGTTCAGCAATATGCAGGCGGCGGTGGACTTCCAGGCCAGCCGCGGCATCGGCATGGTGCATACCGTCAGCGGCGTGGGCTTCATTGCCAACCTGGATATCACCTTTGAAAAGCTGTTTGCCAAATCGCTGCGCAACGGCTTCCAGCTGCGGGTTTTCCCCCAATCGCTGAACATAAAAACAGCCACCCGGCGCGCGCTGCCCCGCATCGGCGGCTGCTTTGAGTGCGCGCTGGACGGCTGCTTCGGCTCCCACGACGCCGCCATGAACGCCCCGTACGTCGACGCTGAGGGCGGCAGCGGCGTGCTGTATTATACCGATGAAAAGGTGACCGCGTTCTGCAAGGCGGCCAACCGCGCCGGCCTGCAGATCGAAATGCACGCCATTGGCGATAAGGCCTTTGACCAGGCCACCCGCGCCCTCAAGGCAGCGCTGGACGATTATCCCCGGGACGATCACCGCCACGGCATCATTCACGACTGCCTGCCCACGGAGGAGGGCATCCGCATCTGCCGGGATTACCATATCCAAATGCCGGTGCAGAGCGCCTTCATCAACTGGAAGCAGGAGCCCGACGAGTACCTGCAGTCCATCATGGGCGCCGATCGCCTGGCCCGGCTGAACCCGCTCAAAACCTTCCGGGACAACGGCATCCTGGTCTCCTTCGGCTCGGACGCTCCCTGCACCAGCCCCGATCCCATCGTATGGATGGATCGCGCCGTCAACAATCCCAACCAAAGCCAGGCGGTATCGGCGCGGGACGCCCTGCGCATGTGCACCTACAACGGCTGCTGCGCCACATTTGATGAAAAACAGCGCGGCAGCCTGGAGGCGGGCAAGATCGCCGATATGGCCATCCTGTCCGGCGATCCCTACACCGTTCCCACCGAAAAGCTCGGTTCCCTCCGCGTCAAAGGGCTGCTCCTGGGCGGCAAGCCCTATGAAAGCGCCAAGTACCCGGTGCTCCCCGGCGTGCTGCGGGGCCTGACCTCCTCCAGCAAGGCGTACTGACGCGTTATCAATCCACGCAATACGCCTCGATGGCCGCCGCGGCGTACTCGGCCGTACCCGCGCCGCAGGCGGCGTTGATATTCTCGGTAAAGCTGCCGCCGCCCCCATACATCCGCCCCAGGCCGCGCAATATCTGTTTGGTGCAGGTGTAATAGTGCGCCGTTATATACGCCTGCAGCCTTTCCACCGCAGCGCGCGCTTCGGGCGTATCAACCGGCTTCCCCATGAGAGGCGTAAACGCGCCGATCACGGCCACCAAGCCCTCGGCGATCTCCTGCTCCTGCGCGTCGGAACGGCCGCCGCGCTTCTGCTCAAATTCCTTCCAGGCGGGCGTATTGCCCCAGCTCTTTTGGGCCTGCTCGCAGTATTCATCTATCTTCCGGGTATCAAAGGCTTTAAAATCCATATATCTCACTCCCAACAATTGTACTCCCCGCGCCAGGGTGATCAGGTTGTCAATGTGCTCCCGCCGCAGCTGCAGCAGCGTGATCTGCTGCTCCAGCGCCAGGTTCCTGTCAAAATCCGGGCTGTCTATAATGCGCCTGATTTCCTTTAAGGGAAACTGCAATTCCCGAAACAGCAGGATACACTGCAGCCGCTCCAGCGAGCCCTCGTCATAGAGCCTGTAGCCCGCCTGGCTGACCTGCGCGGGCCGCAGCAGGCCAATGCTGTCGTAATGGCGCAGCGCGCGCTCGCTGACGCCCGTACGCCGGCTCACCTCATGTACCGTCATCACGGTCCTCCCCTCCTTCCGCACAAAGGATACACCATGACGCAGCGTCAAGGTCAAGGGGAAAAACGACGATTGCAAAATTCTTTTTTTGTGTTAGGATAGAACCGATCAACCAAAGGAGGCCATTTATGAGACTGGAACGCATGACCTGGCCCCAGGCAGGGGAATATTTCAGCAAAAACGATATCATCCTTTTATCGGTGGGCAGTATCGAATGCCACGGGAAGCACCTGCCTCTGGGCACCGATACGCTGATCCCCCAAAGGCTGCTGGAGCTCATTGAGCCGCTGACCGACGTGGCCATCGCGCCCATCATCCCCTTTGGCGCCTGCGATTCCCAGACAGATTATCCGGGCACCGTTTCCCTGGGGCACGATACGCTTTACCAGGTGTTCACCCAATTGACCCAGGGCTACCGCGCCCATGGCGTGCGCCGCTTCGCCGTGCTCAACGGCCACGGCGGCAACATCTCCGTGCTGGATCGGGTGGCGCTGGATCTGCAGCGGCAGGGCTGCATGCTGGCCCAGCTCAACTGGTGGCTGATGGCCTGGGATCTGAACCCGGTCTGGACGGGCGGGCATGGCGGCGCGGAGGAAACGGCAGGCGTTCTGGCCGTCGATCCCTCCCTGGTGGACTGGAGCGCGGTGGAGGATATGAAGCTCAAGCCCGTTTCCGACGAAATAGAGGCCACGGGCTTCAAAACCGTTCGCTACAAGGGCGTATCCATCCCGCTGGTGCGTCCGGTGATCGATATATCGGACAACGGCTGGATCGGCCCCGATCACCCCAAGAACGCCACCGAGCAGTGGGGAAACGAAATGCTGAGCGCCTGCGCGCAGTATATCGCCGATTTTCTGGGCGCATTCCGCCGCGCGCCGCTGCCTCAAAAGTAAAGGAGGAAAACCATGGATTATTTGCAGATGATCGCCGATTTTTCCAATGCCAACGGCCCCTCGGGGTTTGAGGACGCCGTGGTGGCGGTGGCCCGTCGTTACGCGCCCGCCGACGCTGAGATCGCCGAGGACAGCCTGCGCAATCTGTACATCCGCCGGGCCGGCAATACCGGCGACAGGCCGGTGATGCAATTGGACGCCCATTCCGACGAGGTGGGCTTTATGGTGCAGGCCATCCGTCCCAACGGCACGCTGAAATTCCTGCCGCTGGGCGGCTGGGTAAACAGCAACATCCCGGCCCACCGGGTGCGGGTGCAGACCCGGAACGGCAATTGGATCCCCGGCGTTACCGCCGCCAAGCCGCCGCACTTTATGACCGCCGAGGAAAAGAACCGTATGCCCGCCATCGACGATATGAGCATCGATATCGGCGCGTCCTCCCTGGAGGAAGCCCGGAACGTGTTTGGCGTCCGCGTGGCCGCGCCGGTGACGCCCGACGTGACCTTTGAGTACGATGAAAAGCACGATCTGATGTTCGGCAAGGCCTTTGACAATCGTCTGGGCTGCGCCGCCATCCAGGCCACGCTGGATGCCCTGGGCCATGAAGCGCTGGATGTGGACGTGGTGGGCGCCATGGCATCCCAGGAGGAGATGGGCACCCGGGGCGCCAACGTCACCGCCCGGCGGGTGAAGCCCGATATCGCCATCGTATTTGAAGGCTGTCCCGCCGACGATACCGTGGTGGAGCCCTGGCTATCCCAGACAGCCATCCACAAAGGGCCCATGCTGCGGCACATCGACGCCCGCATGATCACCAATCCGCGTTTCCAGCGCTGGTCGCTGAACCTGGCGGAGGAGCTGGGCATCCCCGTTCAGGAGTCCGTCCGCTCCGGCGGCTCCACCAACGGCGCGCCTATCCATCTGAGCGGCATGGGTGTTCCCTGCATCGTGGTGGGGCTGCCCGTGCGCTACATCCACAGCCATTACGGCATCGCATCGCTGGCCGATTTCAAAAACGGCGTGCGCCTGGCAACGGAGATCATCCGGCGGCTCAACGCCGAAATCATCGGGGGCTTCTGATGATCAATCTGCATATCGTGCAGGTAATTTTATGTTGCCTGATTCATATCGCGCACCGTTTCGGCTGATCGCACGGTCATCTCCACCCAAGCCGGGCGGAAGCCGCTCTTGATGGCGTTCCGGGCTGATTTTACATTGGACCAGGCGCAGCAATAAAAGGGCACCTTGTCCCGCTTCAATATCTCGATTGCCAGCCTGCTGGTCAGCGCTGAAGCGATCCCCTGCCTGCGGTATTCGGGCAGCACATCAACGCCGATCTGCCACATCGATTCGCAGTCTGCGGAGCAGGCCGCCATGCCCACAAGCCTTTCCCCGTGATACGCGCCCACGCCCAGGATATCCAGTTCCTTCCGCTTTTCGCACAGCGCATTGCTCCATTCCCTGGTATACAGGGAGGCAAAATCGCTTTGATGCATCAGCCTTGTCCGATAGGGGCAGGGCAGCTCCCGCAGCGCCTGGAGATCGGGAAGAAAGTACTCCGCCATAAAGCACACGCGGTAGCCATGCTGCTGAAAGGCGTCGTTGAGCACGTGCATATTGGGCGTTTCAAAGCAGTGTTCCGCCGGATAGGCGTTGATATACGCCGATACAAGCTCCCGGTATTCCTCCTGAACAGCAGCGACGATATTGTTTCCGTAGGAAATCAAATTGCACACGTGCGGAAGCTGCAAGTACTTTCTCGCTGCCGCGCTGGGCTTTGACAGGGAGATCACGTTCTCTTTGCGGCAAAAATCGGAGGCGTCGCAGTTTGCGTCCACAGCGGACTGCTCCATGGCGATGCGCCTGATCAATTCATTGGTAAATTCCATCGTGCAAACCTCATTGCTTCCATGTTTTTCAATGCGATGATAGCATAAGCGCATTAAAATGGCAAGAACGCGATGAAGCCGCAACAAAAGGAGGACGGGAATCCTCCTTTTGTTATGCGGCTTCATTCCTATAAAACATCACGCGCTGTAGGTGTGCACGCTCTTCATTTCCTCGGCTTCCACGGCTTTTTCGTTGACCTCTTCGGGGGTATGATAGGTGGGCACAACGCGCATCAGAGCAGCCTTCACCGTACGGTTGCTCTCGGTTTTCAGCGCTTCGCGCAGGATTTCCAGCTTGTCCTCGATCTCGGCCTGGGACAGGGGCTTATCCCGCTCCACAAAAATCATGTTGTTTTCGGTCTTATCCAATTCCTCGGATTTGATCAGCAGCTCCTCGTAGAGCTTTTCGCCGGGACGCAGGCCGGTTTCCACAATATCGATATCCTTGTAAGGCTCCAGGCCCGAAAGCCGGATCATGTTTTCGGCCAGATCCAGGATCTTCACCGGCTTGCCCATATCCAGCACGTACAGATCGCCGTTTTTGGCCATGGCGCCGCTGGTCATCACCAGCTGGCTGGCCTCGGGAATGGTCATAAAGTAGCGGATGATGCGTTTATCGGTAATGGTCACAGGGCCGCCCTTGGCGATCTGGCGGCGGAACAGCGGGATCACCGAGCCATTGCTGCCCAGAACATTGCCAAACCGCGTGGCGCTGAAGCTGGTGACCTTGCCGCTGCGGCTCTGCACGATCATTTCGCACATGCGCTTTGTGGCGCCCATCACATTGGTGGGGTTCACGGCCTTATCGGTGCTGATCATGATAAAGCGCTGCACGCCAAACTTTTCGCAGGTCTCCACCGTGGTCAGCGTACCGAACACGTTGTTGCGCACGGCCTCGCAGCAGTTGCGCTCCATCAGCGGCACGTGCTTATGCGCCGCCGCGTGCAGCACGATATGGGGCGTATGGCGGCTGAATATCTTTTCCATTTCATTGCGGTCGCATACGTTGGCAACCTCCACCCGCAGGTTCAGGCTGTCGCCGTAATTGATGCGAAGCTCCTGCTGGATATCGTAAACGCCGTTCTCATAGATATCCAGCAGCACCAGCCGCTCGGGACCCACCTTGGCGATCTGGCGCGCCAGCTCGCTGCCGATGCTGCCGCCGCCGCCGGTGATCAGTACGCGCTTGCCCCGGTACCAGGCCGCCGTCTTTTCATCAATAAAGTTGGCCGTGCGCCGGAAAAGCAGCTCCTCAATGTTGAAATCGCGCAGGTGGCGGCGCCCGCCCTCGGTGGATTCAAAGGAAGGATAATCATAGGCCTTGATCTTGTAGCCCAAGCCCTTATAGATATCGTACAGTTCCTTTTTGCGCTCCGCCGAGGCGTTGGGCAGGGCAAAAACGATCTCCTGCACGCCCTTCTGGGCCAGCTCTGTGCCGTTGTTATCGGTGCCGTCCAGCACTTCGATGCCGTAGATGTTGCGGCCCACCTTTTCCTGATCCACATCCACAAAGCACACGGGATAATACACCGCCTTGGGGTTATGGAGCAGCTCGTCGGCCAGCATGGCGCCCACGCTGCCCGCGCCCACGATGGCCACCTTGATGCGCTGGGTCTGGTTAAGCGCCTTTTCCTCCTGGAAGGATACGCCGGTGATTAGCCGCAGCGTTTTGAGCGCCGCGCGCTCCAGCACGTTTCGGCTGCTGCGCATCACATACAGGTATTGATATACCTGACGCATCATGATAGCGCCCAGCAGGTTCAGCGAAAACAGCGACATGGTCCGCATAAAGGTGATGCGCACCGGCATAAAGGTGCGGGCCAGTAAAAAGAGCACGGTGGCGGCGGCGTCGCTCAGTATCAGCCAAATATATTCCGCAGCGCCGGCATAGCGCCATATATACTGATAGATGCCCAGCAGAAGCCTGAAAGCGAAAACGCAAACCGCGCCCTCGGCGATGATGATCGCCGCCTCCCGGCCCGAGATAGCCTCCACGGTGCTGGGATAGAACACCATGAGCAGCAGGCCCACGACCACATAGCATATCAGATCCAAGGCAACCAGCATCCAGCGAATCGAACGGTTCTTTTTCCGACGATTCTTTTCCAAGGTTACCCCTCCCATCGATTATTTTGGGTTTTATTTGCGCTTTCTGTATAATCATGGAGATACGGCGGCGTTCCGGGAGCGATATCCAGATCGTTTTTCCCCCGAAAAACCTCACGAAAGTACGCAAAACCCGGGCTGTTGATACAAACCCAGGTTATTGTAACATATTTACAAACATTTTACAACGCAAATATTCGTTTGCATAAATGGAAAAAAATAGCGAAGGTCAATCATGGATAAAAGCGGCGGAAAAAACCGGCCGCCGCTTATACCAGCCGCAGCGCAGGCCGGGCGTTGAGGCGCATATCCCCCGTTTCTCCCCGCAAAAGGCGATAATAGGCCGCGCTGCCGATCATGGCGGCGTTATCGCCGCAAAGGCTGAGCATGGGCATATACAGCCGGATGCCCTCCTTTTTGCAGGCCATATCAAAGGCCGCCCGCAGGCCGCTGTTGGCCGATACGCCCCCGGCCAGCGCCAGCGCCTTCACATGGTGATCCAGGGCCGCCTGCATGGTTTTGGAGAGCAGCGCCTCCACCACAGCGTGCTGAAAGGATGCCGCCAGGTCCTCGGGCTTCATTTCGATCCCCTTTTGTTCCATGTTGTGGGTGGCGTTGATGAAGGCGGTTTTGAGGCCCGAAAAGCTGAAATCGTACGGCCCGGGCGTATGCGCCTTGGGCAGCTTCAGAGCGTTTGGATCACCGGTCTGCGCCAGCTTGTCCAGCAGCGGGCCGCCGGGATAGGGCAAATGCAGCACCCGGGCCGCCTTATCGAAGGCCTCGCCCGCCGCGTCGTCCTGGGTACAGCCCAGGAGCCGGTATACGCCGTAATCCTCCACCATCAGGATGTGGCTGTGGCCGCCACTGGCCACCAGGCAGATGAAGGGCGGTTCCAGTTCCGGATGGGTAAGGTAATTGGCGCAGATATGGCCTTCGATGTGGTTCACCGGGATCAGCGGCTTATCCAGAGCGAAGGCCAGCGCCTTGGCGCAGCTGACCCCCGTCAGCAGCGCCCCCACCAGCCCGGGGCCGTAGGTGACGCCGATGGCGTCGATATCATCAAAGCCCATACCCGCTTCGCTGAGGGCGTGGTCCACCATACGGTCCACCGCGTCCACATGGGCGCGGCTGGCGATCTCGGGCACCACGCCGCCGTAGATGGCATGCAGCGGGATCTGACTGAACACCGCGTTGCTCCTGATCACACGGCCGTTTTCCACAATGGCCGCCGCGGTCTCATCGCAGCTGCTTTCAATGGCCAGGATGTTCACCGTTTCCTTGTTTTTCAGCCGTGCCGCCTTCTCGCGGCAAATATCAATATAGCTCATGGTTTCCTCTAATAACGCGCTTGACAGCGACGTTTGATGCGCATATAATAAAGACAGGGAGAGTGGTTATCCCGAAGAGCTTATCGCCTGGCGGCGAAAGGTTCAAAGCAAAGCCACCGCGTAATCGCAATACGCGGCGGCTTTTTTCATGTCTTACTTGCGATTGAATTCAATCAGCTTCAGCACGAACGTCATGGCGGCCAAACAAATCATGATGATTTCGTATGCGCTCATGTACATCACCTGCCTTCCTTGGTAGTCCGGCAGGCGCAAGCTCCGCGTATATCTCCCTGTCTGCCATTTGATTGCTCAAATGGCTTTTTTATTATATCGGTTTTATTTCATATCGTCAATGAGACGTAACACTTTTTCCACGTTTTCAGCCAAGGGCCGCATACCGTCCAGACGGATCACCGGGCAGCGCAGATTCATCGCGCTTTCCTCCACCGATGCGATATCCCGCTGGGCTGCCATGGAATGAAACCGCTGCTGCCGCTCATACATATCGCCGCCGGGCAACACCCGCGCGCCGAAGCGCTTTTCCTCCCGGAGGGCGATCCTGCGCAGCCGCTCCTGCTTTGGCGTTTCGATCAGAAAAGCCAGGCCAATGCGCTTTATGATCTCCTCCCGCCAGTTCATGCTGACGCCGGACAGGATAAAACGGGGATGGATCTGGATATTCCGCAGCAGCGCAGCCTCCACCTCAGCATCCGCACGAGAGGAGGAAAAGGGAATTTCAGCGCCGGTCGTCCCGTTTTCCGGCGGCTCACTGTCCAGCGCCCTCCGCCGGGCATCCCGCTGCTCCGGGAAATAATAGTCTTCCACATCCATCTCAAAATAGCCCGTTTGCTTCGCCAACGCATGTGCCAGGGCGGATTTTCCGCTTCCATTGAGGCCCAGGATCGCAATGCCCGTTTTCATGTTCATCCCCTATCATTCGACCACGCGCAGCACCCGATAGGTGCCCAGCGCGCCTGTGGGCGACGCGCCGATGACGAACCTATTCAGCCGCAGCGCTTTTGGCACAGGAATATCCTTGATCGCCGCATAGGCCCGGGTGATCTTCTCCCGGTCGTCGTCCATAAACAAGGTGGTATGGAATATATAATCCAGATCGTATTCATGGGGCTCCACGCCGTACTCGGCGCGCAGCATCGCCAGCAGCCGGTCATGCAGGCCGCGCAGGGCGTCGCTGTCCGCCATCCGGAGCCAAACGATGGTCTGCTCCCTCTCGATCCCGCGAACGTCCGCCCTCAGCGGCGCTTCCCCGCGGTAAAAGCCTTCCAGCCGATCCAGCACATCCCCAGCCCGATCGTCGGGCATGGGAAAAGACATTTTGAGCGAAATATGCAGCGGCAGGGAAGAATCGGATATAGAATGAGCAAAACCGATCCCTTGGTCGATCCGCCGGATCGCCTCCCGCAACTGCGGCAATTGGCTTTCTACGTCGATACCCGTCCAGAGATACATATCTTTTCTATCGGTCTATCCGGTAATACCGAAAGCCCTCCCTTTCCTCCACAAAGCGGAAACCGGCCTTTTCCAGCACATGCTGGCTGCGGGTATTGCCGATCAGCGCGTCGGCCAGCACCGTGCGCAGGCCGAGCACGTCAAAAGCATAGCGCACCGCCAGCCGTTCGGCCTGGGTGCCGTAACCGCGCCCCTTGACGGCGTTGTTTTGCAGATGGATGCCCAGGGTGCACTGGGATTTTTCCCGGTCAATGCGCTTCAAATGGACTTCGCCGATGACCTTGTCCCCCCGCGTCACCGCCAGAAAGACCCGGCTGGGTTCCTGCTTGGCGTCATAGTAGCGATCCACCCATGCCGGATCATACTGATAGCGCGGGCATTTGCCGGGATCGGCGTAGATCGCCGGGTCGTTTTGCCAGTCCCGATACAGGGCTTGGCACATCTCCCGGGTCATGGGGCGGAGCGCGATCTGTTCCATTTGATTGTTCCTCCCAGAACGATCAGCGTGGACGGCAGCAGCCACAGCGGGATCACCCAAAGCGCCAGCAGCCTCGCCAGGTACATGAACATGGGCTCGGGCATCAGGCAGATCAGCAAATCGGTATTGGGGTTCAGCAGCCAAAGGTCGTTGTCAAACAGCAGGCGGTGCATCAGGAGAAAGGCATTCTCAAAATCCGCCGCGATATACGCCGCCGCCATCGCGAGCAGAAAGACCGTAAACCCAAGGCCCAGCAGAAAGCCCTTGAAATCAGGCTTTTTCACCAGCGCAAACGCCAGGATCGCCGCGGGGAGCAGCAGCCACCGTCCCCAATCAAACAGCCAGAACAGCCCCCGGATATCGGACAGATGGATCCTTTCCCGCTGGTTAAAAAACGGAAAATCCACGTCCACTCCCGAAAAATAATCGCCCAGCGCACGTCCGATATCGTCGTAAGCCGTTTCGGCAACGCCGAAACGCGCGGTATCGGCAAACCGATGAAAGCACCTTGCGTACAGATCGCCGTCCCGGCCCATGGCGGTCACCACGGCGCACAGCACGGCAATCAACAGCAGCAGCAGGCACAATGCCGTGCCTGCTGCGTAAACCGCTTTTTTCATTACTGCATTTTGAGGTAGGCCACGGTGAAGCCGTCCAGCGCGCCGTTCATCACGTCGTCGATGGCGCCGGTCTCATAGCCCGTACGGTGATCCTTCACCATGGTGTAGGGCTGGAACACGTAGGAACGGATCTGGCTGCCCCACTCGATCTTTTTCATTTCACCCTTGATATCGGCCATCTGCTGCTCGCGCTCGCGCTCGCGGATCTCCAGCAGCTTGGATTTCAGCATTGTGAGGCACGTGGCGCGGTTCTGCACCTGGTCGCGCTCGGTCTGGCAGGCCACCACGATGGTCACATCGTCCTTCACATAGGTCATGCGAACGGCGGAGGAAGTCTTATTGACGTTCTGGCCGCCCGCGCCGCTGGAGTGGTAGGTGTCCACGCGCACGTACTTCATATCCACTTCGATCTCGCCGTCATCCTCCTCCAGCAGGGGAGCCACGTCCAGGCTGGCAAAGCTGGTATGGCGGCGGGCGTTGGAATCAAAGGGCGAGATGCGCACCAGGCGATGCACGCCCTTTTCGCCACGCAGGAAGCCGTATACATGGTCGCCGCTGACCTCGAAGGTCACCGATTTGAGCCCGGCCTCATCGCCGTCCAGGATGTCCAGCAGCTTTACCTGGAAGCCCATATGCTCGCAATAGCGGGTATACATGCGGTAGAGCATGCTCGTCCAGTCCTGGGCCTCGGTGCCGCCCGCGCCGGCATGCAGGGACAAAACGGCGTCCCGATCGTCATAGGGGCCGCGCATCAGCGTTTCCAGCTCCAGCGCTTCGGTCTCGGTGGTCAGCTTGGCCAGCATATCGCTCACCTCGCCCACCATGCTGCTGTCGTCGGCCTCCTCGGCCAGCTCCATCATGACCTCAAAATCGTCACACTGGCCGTTCAACCCATCGTAATGGGAGATCTTGTCCTCCAGCTGCTG
>JAFUDW010000180.1 GCA_017464225.1 Clostridia bacterium
GGCAGCGGCGTGGGCAACCATCGGGCTGGGCTGACGCGGGATACCCTGGGCGTGCCCGTCATCGCCGTGGGCGTGCCCACGGTGGTATACAGCACCGTGATCGTGCGGGACGCGCTGACGCTGCTGCTCCGCTCGATGCCCGAGCAACAGGGCGATCATGCTGCGGCGGCCGACGCGCTTGCCCTCAGGCTCACCCAGCAACAGCTGGGCGAGCTGGTGGTCACGCCCCGGGAAATCGATCAGATGGTGGGCGAACTGAGCCAGGTGCTGGCCATGGGCGTAAATCAGGCGCTGCAGCCCCGGCTGACCGTACAGGAAATCGCCGCGCTGATGAATGAAGCCATGTGACGGCGCATATATATAAGGCAGCCTGTTTTGGGGGAGGTGGCCGCATGAAAAGGCTGCGCGGAATCATGATTATTCTGTTAACTTTGGGTTTGTTTTTGCATTCCGCTCAGGCTGGGGACGGATCGCTGTTTTCAGAGGCGATACCGGCGGAAACAGCCTTTGAAACCGCAGCGCCCTCTCCCGCAGCATCTTTGACGCCGGCCCCGCCCGAGGGATTTACCCTGGAAGTCATCTCGCCTTCGCATATAACACAAAATACGCAGGGAAGCTTCCGCGTGCTGATCTATCATACCCACACCTACGAAGCCTATACGGCCACGGAAGCCATGCCCTACACGCCCACAGAAAAATGGCGCACCGCCAACGATGCGCGCAACATGGTCGCGGTGGGCAGCTACCTGACGGCGCTTTTGGAAAGCGCGGGGGTGGAAGTGATACATGATACCACGGCCTTTGAGCCGCCCACGCTGTCCTCGGCCTATGAGCGGTCGCTGGAGATGCTGAAAAAGCGAAACGAGGACGGCGAGCGCTACAACCTGTATATTGACCTGCACCGGGATGCCTACAGCAAAAACAACGGACCCAACACGGTGGAAAAGGACGGCGTTGAAATGGCCCGGCTGCTGATGCTGATTGGCAAGGGCACGGGACAGACGGGCGCGGGGTACGCAGAAAAGCCCGATTGGGAAAGCAACCGGCAGATCGCCCAGGCGCTGAGCAACCGGCTGAACCTGCAATGCGATGGACTATGCCGGGGCGTGGCGCTGAAAAGCGGGCGGTATAACCAGCATGTGGCAAACTGCTGCGTGCTGATTGAGGTGGGCAACAATTACAACACGCTGGAAGAAGCGCTGGCCGCCATGCCCTGCCTGGCCAATGCCATCTGCGCCCTGGCGGATGGACAAATTGAATAACGATTTATCAACAGCGACTGTCTTCTATATTTAGCCGGGCATGGGATATGGACGACAGCCGCTTTTTTATGCCGCGCTTGCATTATCGGCTGCCTTCGATCTATAATAAGGTGATGGAGGTACATGCTTTATGGATCGATCCGCATTGCCCATCGGTATTTTTGACAGCGGCATGGGCGGGCTGAGCGTATTGCGCACGGCGCTGCGCATGCTGCCGGGCGAACGCTTTCTCTTTTACGGCGATATCGCCAACGCCCCCTACGGCACAAAAACCGAGGACGAAGTCTACACCTGCGCCCGGGCCGTGACCGGACAGCTGATGAACCAGGGCATCAAGGCGCTGGTCATTGCCTGCAACACGGCCACCTGTGCCGCCGCGGCCCAATTGCGGGCGGAATTTCCTGATTTTATCATTGTGGGCATGGAGCCCGCCCTGAAATTGGCCCACGACCAATGCCCGGAGGGCCGTATTCTGGTGCTTGCCACGCCGGTTTCGCTGGCTTCGCAGAAATACCGCCGGCTGTACGAAAATTATGGGGAGCACGCCGTATCGCTGCCTTGCCCCGGACTGATGGAATTTGTGGAGCAGGGCGACACCGAAAGCAATGAATTAAAAGCGTATCTAAAAGATAAATTTGCGCCTTACCTGGCGGGCGGCCAGGCTCCGTCCGCCGTGGTGCTGGGCTGCACCCATTATGTTTTTCTGAAAAACACCGTGCAGTCGCTGCTGCCTGCCGGAACCCGGGTGCTGGACGGCAACGAGGGCACGGTGCGGCAGCTGGGCCGCAGGCTGGAGCAAGAGGGGCTGATTTCCCGGGCGCGTCCGTCCGGCGAACGCTTTTCTCTGGGCTTTCATCTGCATGAAAGCGCCGAAGAAACCGATGCGCTCGCCCGGAAGCTACTGCAGATTCCCGAATATTGATGTATAAATCAATACCAAGTTGTACAAACGGGTAATTTTTCGGTCAAAACTATTGCTATTCCGGATTACTTCTGTTAAAATAATCAATGTATGTGACTTGGAACGCAGCCTGTTATGGATACCAAGCGATCATAATACAAATCTATATTTGATTTTATAGGGGGAACGACGACAATGGCTGATTACAAAACCAAAGACATCCGCAACATCGCCTTGCTTGGTCATGGCAGCGAGGGAAAAACCACGCTGACCGAAGCCATGCTGTTTGCCGCTGGCATGATCGACCGCCAGGGCAAAGTAGAAGCCGGCAACACCGTGACCGACTTCGATCCCGAAGAAAACAAGCGCACTATTTCCATCAGCGCGGCCACCGCGCCCGTGGAATGGAAGGGCACCAAGATCAACGTGATCGACGTTCCCGGCTATTTTGATTTTATCGGCGAAATGATGGGTCCCCTGCGCGTTGTGGAAACCGCCGCCATCGTGGTAGGCGCCGTTTCCGGCCTGACCGTGGGCGCGGAGAAAGCCTGGGCCTACAGCAAGAAGAACAACGTGGCCCGCATGTTCATCGTCAACAAGATGGACGCCGAAA
>JAFUDW010000181.1 GCA_017464225.1 Clostridia bacterium
AGGACAGGCCGAAAAATAAGCAAGCTTATTTTTCGGCCGGCCTTCGGCTTTTCTACTGCCTGGAAGCTCTCTTTGCTACATTCAAGTTGCAGGCGCACATTGTCTGTTTTATATTTCAAGCCGGTTCGCCCGGTGCTTCTTTGCAGCTTTCTTCTCAGAAGAAAGCGCGGATTCCTTCTCGTTAAATTTCTGTTTATATGGTTTTAATTAGGGGGCAGTATGAATACAGCGAACATCCTTTATTTGGCGGCCGCCCAAACCAGGACGGAAATACCGGTCATTACGGCCATCAGCGCTGTCATCCACAGTACGGTGGCCAAGGCTGATTGATGCCGCACCCTGAAAAAGGGATAAGGACCGTCTACCTTTTCCGTGCCGTTCAAATACAGCATGACCAGGCCGTATATCAGGGTAATGGCGGGCGGCAGCCAGAGACCGGAAAGGCCGGCATGCTGCTCAAAGAAAATATAGGACGCTGTGGAAATCGCGGGGCAGAGCACATGATGATACAGCCCGCTGCCCGACCACAGCAGCTTTTGGGGGTCGCCGCCCATGGGGATCAGCACGCAGACGGTGACGAAAAAGGTCATCACCAACATGCAGGCGCTGAGATACCGCAGCAAAGAAATCCAGGGCGTTTGTCCCAATACCAGCAGAAGCGCCGCCGTCACTGCCGCCGCCAGATTGGATAATTGGGTATAGAACACCAGGATCATCCACTTCCGGTTGGATATGCTGAGGGCCAGCCCGCGCAGCTCCAGCAGCAGAACGATGAGGCACAGGATCCGTGCAATCATGTTTTCTCCCCAAATGCCCGCGCGGCATCCGTTCGGCCTTGAATGTGCAGCATGTGGGCATAGAAGTATTCATCTTCTACCGGAATGCCTTTCTCCCGCAGCAGCTTTTTCAGCGCCAGTACCGTCCGGCGGGACCAATTGGAGGTGGTAAACAGCCGCACTCGGCCCACCTGGCTTTTCTCCAGTTTTTCAGCGTATGCTTTCAGCTCCGGAGCCATGATGTTGGCATAGGGCGCGCCGCCCAGATACAGGATATCCGCATACTCCGTCAAGGCGGGTTCCTCCAAAATGGATACCGCCTGTACGCCGGCGCCCGCCGCGATAGCCTCCGCAATGGTTTTGGTATTGCCCAGCTTGGAAAAATAACGAACTGCTTTTTTCATTGTTCATCCTTTCATTCTGTAAACAGCGCCTTGTATTCTCCATATCCTTCCGCTTCCAGCTGCTCAAAGGGAATAAAGCGCAGGGCGGCGGAATTGATGCAATATCTGAGGCCGCCCGTTTCTGCGGGGCCGTCGCCAAACACATGGCCCAGGTGAGAATCGGCGGCGCTTGATCGCACCTCGGTGCGGATCATGAAGTGGGATAAATCTGTTTTCTCGGTAACGGCGTCCACGCTGACGGGCTTGGTGAAAGCGGGCCAGCCGCAGCCGGAATCATATTTGTCCAGGGACGAGAACAGGGGCTCGCCGCTGACAATATCCACATACAAGCCCTTTTCAAAGAAATGATCATACTGTCCGGTAAAGGCTCGCTCAGTGGCGGCGTTCTGGGTCACCTCATAAGCCAGATCGCCGATGCGGCCGCGCAGCTCTTCCGGAGTTTCGGTTTTCCGCTCCCGCTGCAGGGCGAACATGCTGCGGGGGATATGGCAGTAGCCGCCCGGGTTCTTTTCCAGATATTTCTGGTGGTATTCCTCCGCCGGAAAGAAATTGAACAGCGGTTCTTTCTCCACCGCCAGCTTGGCTCCCGCTTTCTCCTCCTGAGCGCTGTACACCGCGTCGATCTCGGGCAGCTGATCCGTTTCGGTATAATAGATGCCGGTGCGGTACTGAATGCCGCGGTCGTTGCCTTGTTTGTTGACCGAAAGCGGATCAATGATCATAAAATAATCGTTCAAAAGCTCAGTCAGGGTGATCTGGCTTTCATCATACACGATCTTCACCGTTTCCGCATGCCCACTGCTGTTGCATACGTCCCGATAGGTGGGCGCGCTGTCCGGACCGTTGGCTTAGCCCGTTTCGGTGGCTATAACACCTTCAAACTGGTCAAAAAACTTTTGTACGCCCCAGAAGCAGCCGCCTGCCAGATAGATCGTTTTCATGCCCTCTTCCTCCATAAAGACAGATTGGGTTGCCTTTGCGGCGCAGCCGCTCAGCAGCAGCGCCGCAAGCAAAATACAAAGGATGCCTGTTCTTTTCAACCGTTCGCCTCCTTTTCCATTTTCCACTGGATCAGCTGCATCAGGATGGGCTGAAGCTTTTTCGCCTGCTCCGACAGCTCGTATTCCACCCGTACCGGCACCTCCAGATATTCCTTGCGCAGCACCAGCTGATCCCTTTCCAGCTCCTTCAAGGTCTGGGACAGCATGGTGTTGGATATCCCCTGAACATTATGCAGCAGCTCATTGTATCGGCTGGCCCCATTGGCTGACAGCGAACAGAGAATGGGCAGCTTCCATTTGCCGCCGATGCTGTCCAGGGCGGATTGCAGCGCGCACTGCGCTGTGCATGGACAATTGTGACGCTGTGACATATTTTTCCTCTCCTGCTCCGTTTTTCTGCCTTGCACTGTATTTTTTTACTCATTGACAGATGAATATTCATCCGGTACAATCATAACAGATAAGGAATCCGTTGTAAAGACTGATTACTGATCTTTACCGAATCAGATTGGAAGATGCCGTATCACGGATACGATCGCCGGGGAGATGATCGACAAGGAGGTGTTGGATATCGACCGAACTGCCGCGCCTGAATCCACGCTGTATGAAAAAGCCATATAAGGCGTCATCCGGAACTGGAAGCGCCAATCCCGACAGGATAGCGTTAAACACCGCGGAAAAGATGCGGTCTGCGGACGGACTGAAGGTCGGCGGATGATTTTGCGCATACGGATTCAGTTTTCTTAGCGCTCTTATAGGCCTATGAACAGAAAGGGGAAAACGAACATGAAAAAAGCGCTATCGGGTATTTTGATCTTCTCTTTGCTCCTGCTTGGCATCGGCGGAGCTGCAGCCGAGACCGAGGCAAGCGCGCATAAACTGCTGTACCAGGGGCACGGCAGCCTGCGGATCGTCACCGGCGAAGGCAAGGTCATTTACGTAGATCCCTATGCTGGGGACGGATACGATCTGCCTGCCGATCTGATCCTGGTATCTCATGGGCATCCAGATCATAACGCGGTGGATCTGATCCAAAACCGCAATGAAGGTTGCCGGATCATCTACAACACGGATGCGCTGGTGAACGGCGAATACAGGATTTTCGATCTTGGCTACGCCACCGTGGAAGCGGTACAGGCCGGAAACAACCGGAATCACGATATCAACGTCTGCGTGGGCTGGCTCATCACTCTGCCCGGCGGCGTATCGGTCTATGCCACGGGCGATACCTCTGCCACCGATCAGATGGCGGAACTGGCGGAGCGCAATATCCATTACGCGTTTTTCGTCTGTGATGGCCGCTTTAATATGGACATGGAAGAAGCGATCGCCTGCGCCAAGCTGGTCAACGCGCAGCACAGCATCCCGTATCACATGGCGCCCGGCGCTCTGTTTGATCCCGAACGGGCGGAGCTGTTTGATGTTCCCGGACGGCTGATTATCCCCGCAGGAGAGGAAATTATATTGCAGTAAAAAAAGACGTGCATCATGAAAGCCATGAAAGCCCGATCTGCCGCCCAGGGCGCTGATCAGAAGGCCGCTGCCACGCGGCGGAAATCCCGTTACCCGGATCTGATTTGTTTAGCAGGAGGAAAGCCGTATGAACCATGCAACGATCAAAAAACTGGGCTTCGGTACGATGCGTCTGCCCCTGACCGATCCCGAGAATCCCAGGAGCGTTGACCTGACGCAGTTCAAGCGGATGGTCGATCTGTATCTGGCAAGGGGCTTTTGTTACTTTGATACCGCCTATCCTTATCATGGGGAGTATTCCGAGGACGCGGTGCGGCAAGCCCTGACGGAGCGCTATCCCCGGGAAAGCTTTGTATTGGCGGATAAAATGCCCATCCTGCGGGTCAAAGCGCCGGAGGATTACGACCGGTTTTTCGCGGAGCAGCTGCGCCGCTGCGGCGTCAGCTATTTTGACGTTTATCTTTTGCACAATTTGGGCCGGGACCGCTATCCCAACGCCCAGCGCTTCGGCGCGTTCCCTTTCCTCATGCGGCTCAAGGAGCAAGGGCTGGTGAAAAGCATCGGCTTTTCCTTCCATGACGACGCCGAAACGCTGGACAGGATTTTGACCGATCATCCGGAAGTGGATGTGGTGCAATTGCAGATCAATTACCTGGACTGGAACGCGGCCGTGGCCCAATCGGGCCGCTGTTACGAAACGGCGGCGCGGCACGGTAAAAAAGTGATCGTCATGGAGCCGGTGAAGGGCGGCATACTGGCCAATTTGCCAGAGCCTGCCATGCGGCTGTTCACGGATTTTTACGGCAGCGCCGCGCCTTCTCCCGCCAGCCTGGCGATCCGCTATGCAGCCTCTCTGGAACAGGTAAAGGTGGTGCTCAGCGGTATGAGCACCCCGGAGCAGGTGGATGACAACACGGCGTATATGCAGGACTTTATGCCGCTGACCGAACCTGAGCGCGATTTGACGAAGCAGATCGAGGAGACCTTGAACCGCGCCCTTCGGGTGCCTTGCACCGGCTGCCGCTACTGCATGGAGGTATGCCCGAAAAATATCGCCATCCCGGATTATTTCGGCCTGCTGAACCTGCACGCCGTCACCGGACAAAAGACGAATATGTATTATCAGCGATATGCCATGAACCGCGGCAAGGCTTCCGAATGCCTGCAATGCGGATTGTGCGAAAAGAACTGCCCGCAGCATATCGCTATTCGGGATATGCTGAAGGAGTTTTCGGCGCTTTATGAGGGCGTTACAGGTTGATGTTCCGCAGGTATTTCTGTTATAATATAAATGGAAATCCTGCCGTATGCTGAGGCCTTGCCCCAGGACAGGGATTGCCGCGAGGCCGCCGGCATCGATCGGCATGTTGGGTAAATGGAGGATGCATGAACGAATATCAGCTGCTGTGGGCCCGGGCCCGGGATCAGCTGGCCGCCGCCCTGTCAGCGGCAGGCTATCCGGCTGAGCTGGCGGAGATCATGGCAAAGCAATTGCGGAGCCCCAAAGCCATTGACCGGATGACATCTTACGTGCGGCATGGGTATGCCCGGAATATGGAAATGCTGGCGGACGAAATGCTTGCCATCAGCGCGGATGCCGATGCCTGGCGGGAAAAGAAGGAAAGCCAGGAAGCGCAGGCGAAATATAATGCCTATCTGTATTACAGACGGATGGAAAACGACGACGAGCAAGAGCGCTGAGGTATGATATCCAATATATGGGATCGGAGCGGATGGATGACCGATGCTGGAAGAAGTTTCAGATCGGTGACATTGATCCGTTCCGCCCGTATTTTCGAGGAAAAGAAATTGGCGGGCGCCTCAACTTTGAGCTTGCGCCGGTAAGGAGAATGTCTATAGGGTATGAAGATCAAGCTCCGTCCTGACAGGGATATCCGTGTACAGAAGATCAGAATAGGCCGCGTACCTGCGCTTATCCTTCGTCCTGCCAACCGTCCCTCCGTTCCGGTTTCTGTCCTTTGGATCCACGGCGGCGGTTTTATCACCGGGATGAAGGAAATGGTGTATATGAGCCGGGCGGCCGATCTGGTAAAGAAATACGGCGTGACCGTCTATTCTCCCGGATATCGCCTGGCTTGGCAAAAGCCGTATCCCGCCGCCGTGGACGACTGCTATCAGACGCTGGCATATATGAGCAAGCGGCCTGAGCCCATTATGGTTGGAGGGGAAAGCGCCGGCGGGGGCTTAGCCGCTGCCGTGTGCATGATGGCAAGGGACAGAGGGATCAAGGTCGTTTTTCAGATGCCGCTGTATCCCATGATCAGCAATATCGACACGAATAGTTCCAAGGATAATCATGGGAAAGTGTGGAACACGAGAAGGAACCATATCGGCTGGCGGATGTACCTGAGGGGCAAAGCAAAGGAAAAGGTATCGCCCTATGCCGCGCCGGCGAATCAAACGGATTACCGCCATCTGCCTCCCTGCTACACTTTTGTGGGAGATGGCGAGCCGTTTTACGCCGAAACATTGGAGTATGTGGAAAACTTGAAAGCAGCTGGCGTGGAAGCGAAAGTCGACGTTTATCATACGGATATGCACGCTTTTGATATGCTGCGGGAAGATGACCTGAGCCGGGAAGCGATCGGAATGTTTGAACGGCGCTTTGAATACGCGCTGGAGCATTATCTGGGAAGTGAAGGATGACAATGATAGAAAAGGCCATGGAATACATACATGGTTTGTTTGCCGATAACGCCGGCGGGCATGACGCGGAGCATACCGTGCGTGTATACTGGAACGCGCTCAAGATCGCAGAGTGCGAAGCGGACGCGGACATGGAAGTTGTAGCGCTTGCGGCGCTCCTTCACGATGCGGATGATCACAAGCTGTTTGATACAAAGAACAATGAAAACGCGAGGGCTTTTTTAACGGCGCAGGCGGTAGCGCCCGAAAAGACAGAAGCCATCATAACCGCCATCAATTCGGTATCCTTCAGTCAGAACCGCGGAAAGCGCCCGGAAACGCTGGAGGGGAAAATCGTGCAGGATGCCGATCGCCTGGATGCTATCGGCGCCGTGGGTATCGCGCGCACATTTGCGTTTGGAGGAGAGCACGGAAGAAGTTTGGATTCTTCTATCCAGCATTTTTACGATAAACTGCTGCTGCTGAGAGATGAGATGAACACAGAGACCGCGCGGGCGATAGCGGAGGAAAGGCATGCTTTTATGCTGGAGTTCCTTGATCGGTATAAGAAGGAAGCAAATCCATGACGATTCGATTTGCGGAGAAGCTTTGCGATGCCTGAAAATATTGATCCTCGGACGGATATTCTCCTGATCTGTATAATGGAGGAAACAAAGGAATGAAAAAGTACGCCTTGCCGCTTTTTATGCTGGCTGTGTTTGAAGCCGTCGCCGTTACGCTGTGGCTGGCAAAGGATAATATTTTTTATTTGTTCAATTTCAGCTATATCGGCATTTCCATTTCTTTGGGCGTTTTTCTGTTCATCAGAAAGTACAGGCATGCCCGGCGCGTCGTTCAGCTTCTTGTCGGTTTGTATATGCTCGTCTATCTGGGGCTGATCTGCGGAGAGAATATGCAGATCGAAGGATTTTGGTATTACCTGTTCACCGGGGTATTTGAAGCGGCGACGATCCATTATGCGGTCGCCAAAATCTTTGGCCCGCTGATCTTTGGACGCGGCTGGTGCGGCTATGCCTGCTGGACGGCGATGGTGCTGGACTTTTTGCCGTATAAAACGCCGGCTGCTCCCCGAAAAAGGATTGCCTGGATCAGATACGTTGCCTTTGCAGCTTCGCTGCTGTTTGTCGCCGCTCTCTTTCTTGCCCGCGTGGGAAATCTGGAGCGGATCATGTTTTGGGCGTTTGTTGTGGGAAATGCGGTTTATTACGCGGCAGGTATCGGACTTGCGTTCGCATTCAAGGATAACAGAGCTTTCTGCAAGTACATTTGTCCGATCACGGTGTTCCTGAAGCCCATGAGCTATTATTCTTTGCTCCGGGTGAAATGCGACAAGGAAAAATGCGTCTCCTGCGGAAAGTGCAAAAGAATCTGTCCTATGAACGTTGACGTGACGGACAATTCCAGAAAAAGAGAAAACGGGACGGAATGCATCCTCTGTATGGAATGCGTAAGAAACTGCCCCAGAAAAGCGCTTTAACGCGGCGGAGCGAAAGATGGAATATTTTGATATCGTTGATGAAACGGGACAACCGACCGGCGAAACGGTATCCCGCAAGGAAGCGCATGAGAAGGGCATCCTGCACCGTACGGCCCATGTATGGATCGTCAAACAGACCGCCGGAAAAACAGAAATTTTGCTTCAAAAGCGCAGTGAAGAAAAGGATTCGTTTCCCGGTATGTACGATACCTCGTCGGCGGGGCATATCCCCGCGGGGGATGAACCGCTGGCATCCGCGCTGCGCGAATTGCGGGAGGAGCTGGGCGTAACGGCGCAAGCCGACGATCTCCAGTACGCCGGCACGTTCCGCATTCAATATGAGAAGGTATTTCATGACCGGCTGTTCCGGGACAACGAGGTAACGCGGGTGTATGTGTATACCAAGCCCGCGGCAGCCTTCACGCTCCAGGAGAGCGAAGTGTCCGAAGTGCGCTGGTTTGATCTGGACGAGGTATGGAACGAGATCTGCGCAGGCGACCGCCATCGGTTCTGCGTTCCGAAGGAAGGGCTGAGCGTGCTGAGAACGTGGCTCATGAAAGCCCCTTTGCCGCGGTTTCAGAAAGGGTAAGGCCATATTGTGCCGTTCTGTTTCTGAAAACAGCTTGCGTCATGTCAAAAATCGGTATTTATCCGCGCAATTTTAATCATTTATCTTGAAAATCAGGTTTTTACTCATTATAATAGTAAGCGTAATCTAACTGCCCGCCATGCAGTATTCCGTGATCATCCAATGGATGGCTGTGCGGCGGGCAATTCGTATGGCAACAGGTTAGAAAAATCTAACAAAGGAACGGCTCATGATGTTCATTCGTGAATATGGAGCTGGGGCGATCCGATGGCCATTCTCCTTGCGCCCATGGTGGTTTCCGGCTCGAAAGCGTTCATAAGGAGGGGAAAACGATGGAATCCAATGAAAAGACGCGAAAACTGCTGAAAATCGGGATTGCGGGCTGCCTGCTGTATGTGCTTGGCGATTTCCTGTACGCGGCTACGGGCAAGGGCCAGACGACGGAAACCATCGGCATGTTTACCAAGGTTGCGTATCTGGAGATGGCCACATGGCGTATGTGGGCCAGCATTTTTTGCGGTTTTGCGGGTACTGTGCTCTATTATATGGGGTTCCATCAGATGTACGGGCTTCTGAAGCTCCATGTGGTTGATCGCCGGAATCGGATTTGGGTCAGACTGTTCCACATGGCGTATATCCTGGGTACGGTGGCCTGGGCATGGGTGCATGCCATGTTCATGACAGACGCGCTGATTTTCAAATATGTGTATCAGGCGTATGGGGAAATGCAGACGGCGGCGGATATTGCGAACAGGGTGCTCTATGCCAATGCGCCGGGCATGCTGATTGCGTACATCCTCTGCGATGCGGGATTGACGGTTGCCATGATCGCGATGGTTTGGAAGAAGATCATCCCGCTCAAGAGCACCGCCGGGCGGATCTTCGCCACATTCTGCAATCCGCTCATGCTGCCGGGCATTGCAGGCAATCTCGCTGCCTTTCTTCCTTGGCCCATCAATCAGCTGGATCACGGTACGGAATCCTTTGGGCATGCCCTTGTGCTGCTGCTTGGGCTGATCCTGCTCAAGGAAATGATCAGAAACAAAGAACTCCCCGCATAAACGATAAACCGCGCTGAAAGGTAAAGCTTGCGCATCGGAGAAAGCAAGAACATTTGATTGATGAAAGGAGAAAATCAAGCCATGCATGCGTATTACGCATCCAATAAAGACAAGTTCAAAAAGGGAATGAATCAGTTTCTCTCCCTCGTTACGCCTGAATTGGAAAAGGTCAGCGGGAAAAAATATCCCGATATATTTGAGGAAATCTGGGATTACTACGAAGAATATCTGCTCGAATGCTTTCCCTACGTCGGCGGCGACAAGGTAAGCGGTACGAAAAACCTGACGGGCGCGTATTATTTTGTCGCCATGGGCGAGGTTTTAAAGCGGTATGGCGCTGTGATGGAGGATATCGGGCACATCATGGTTTACGCCTATGAGCGAAATACGCTGAAAATGCTTGGCGTCGTTCGCGCGCTGATGGGAAAGGTTTACAGAAGCCCCAAGCTGCTCAACAAAATGCTGCTGAAAAAGGACGCAAAGAATGCCTCGAACGCGGCAATCAACCCGGGCAGCTTTGAAACGCAGACCCAGATCCCGCCCGAGGCGGGCTATGATTTCAGCTATCATAATCTGGTATGCCCGCTGGCGAACTTCGCCAGAAAATACGGCTATGAGGAATATATGCCCTACCTTTGCAACCTGGACTATGTGTATTTCGGCTTGCTTGGAGCGCCGCTCTACCGCGAGCATACCTGCTTTGAGGATGGGGACTATTGCGATTTCAAGCTCAAATTGGATGCCGAGCCGCTTGCCTATTGGCCGCCCGTGTTTATGCAGGACAATCCCTATAAATGACTGACAGAGCGGAGGCGCGCCCATGAAGAAGTATCACATTGAAAAGAACACCGTCCAGGAAACGCTGGTCATTCCCCTGTATGGACGAAAGATCTGCTCGGAGCGGTTTCCGCAGCTGTTCAGCGATCCGGAAGCCGAGCGGATCTGCGCCATGCTGGACTATGATTTTGCGGAAAAGGGTAAGAAAATGGAAAGCAAGGCCGGGCTGTTTGGTGCGCTGGAGGTTGCGCAGCGCCAATACGACATCGGCTGCGAGGTGAAGGCGTATCTGAAAGCCCATCCCAAAGCCGCTGTCGTCAATCTCGGCTGCGGCCTGGACGATACCTTTCACAAATGCGATAACGGGACCTGCAAGGGCTATAACATTGATATGCCGGATGTGATCGCCATCCGCAGCGAGCTGATCCCAGCCGGAGACCGGGAGAAAAACCTGGGCTTTGATCTGAACGACGAGGCATGGATGGCGGAGATCGACGCTTCGGAGGGCGCGGTATTCTACGCTACAGGCGTGTTTTATTACTTCAAAACAGCGGACGTCAAGGCACTGTTTCAGAAGATGGCGAAGCGCTTCCCCGGCGCTGTTCTGGCGTTTGACGCCTGCAACCGGCGCGGGGCCAGGCTGATGACAAAAACCTGGCTGAAGGAAGCGGGGATCAAAAATGTGGACGCCTTTTTCTCGCTGGAAAACGCTGATGAGCTGAAAGCGTGGAGCGCAGATTTCGCATCGGTCACCGCCAAAAGCTATATGCGCGGATACCGGGATATCTATCACGATGTGAGCGCTTTTCACAAGCTGATGATCGTCTTCTGCGACCGCCTGGTGAAGATGGTCATCGTCAGGATCGAGTTTAAAAAGTGAACGAACACGAGTGCGCTTGCGGCGCATGGGTATTTCCATTATAATAAGACCGGGAGAAAGGACCGTTCAGCAGGACGTTCATCGATGGGAAAGGAAGATTGCGAAATATGCGGACGATCATTGTCTATTATTCTCTTGAAGGAAATACCGAATTCGCCGCGAAGCGCATCGCCGCTCAGATCGGCGCGGAAACGCTCCGCATTGAACCGGCCAGGGCGTATCCTGACAGCGGTTTTAAGAAATTCCTCTGGGGCGGCAAAAGCGCCGTGATGGCTGAAACGCCGGTTTTGGCTCCTTATCATTTTGACGGCAGCCTTTATGACCGCGTCATCTTCGGCTTCCCTGTCTGGGCCGGAAACGTGACGCCGCCGATCCGTACCTTCATCAAGGAAAACGGCTTGCAGGGAAAGCGGATCGCAGCCTTTGCCTGCCAGAGCGGTTCGGGAGCGGAAAAAGCTTTTGCAAAACTCAAGCAAGCGCTGAAGATTGATCAGCTGGAAGCGGAGCTGATCCTGATCGATCCAAAGGATAAGCCCAGCGCGGAAAACGAAAAGAGAATAGCCGAGTTTTGCGGTCAGCTCAAATGAAGGTCGCTGTGATGACACTTCGGCTCTGCACGCCTTGGGCGCACAGTCTGAAGGAGAAGAGAATGGTGGTCAAAAGCCTGGTGACCAGGCTGCAAAACACATTTCATGTGTCCGCCGCAGAGATCGGCGCGCAGGACGCGCACCAGATCCTTGAGATCGGGATCGCCGCCGTTGTGCCTCATCAGGCGATGGCTGACAGTCTCATGTAAGAGATATCCCGCTTTGTGGAGGAGAACTGCGAAGGGGAGATATTGGAAGAAATCCGGGAGATGCGATAGAAAAAGAGCGGCGATTTGTGAGGGGAAAATGCTGATATTCGGAAATATCAATCAAGGCCTGGAGGATTTCAGGGCCGCTCCCGGAGCCATCCTCGTGGACGTGCGGGAGGCGGACGAGTTTTCCGGCGGTCATATCCCTGGGGCCGTCAACGTTCCGCTGCCCGGCATTTTGTGCTCCGGTCTTCCCCGGGATGTTCCGCTGTTCCTTTATTGCCTCCGCGGCACAAGGAGCAAACGGGCAGCCCGGATGCTGAAAAGGATGGGGTATAATAACGTCAGGAGTATTGGCGGCATCATGGGTTATCAAGGGAAACTGACCCATGGGGATCATGCCTCGGCCTGACCGGAAAGAAGAATGGATATGTTCAATCATCATGATATTACCCGAGACGCCCTCATGCTCCACGGTCCGCTGGCCCATCAGGGCTATGACTGGTGGTGGCATTCCTTTACCGCTCAGGACATGGAGACCGGGGAGGATAAGCCCTTTTTCATTGAGTTTTTTGTTTGCAACCCTGCCCTGGCTGAGGAGCGGCCGGTGTTTGGCCAGCTGCCCGAAAATCAGGCCGCCGGAAAAAAGCCGTCCTATCTCATGGTCAAGGCAGGCGCATGGGGCGAGGATGCCTGCCAGCTGCACCGGTTCTTTGCGTGGAAGGATGTGAGCGTGCACGGGGATGCGCCTTACCGGATCGAAGCCGCTGATTGTCTGGCCTGCGAGACCGCATTAAAGGGCAGCGTCAGCGTTACGCCGGCGGAAGCTGCCGCGCACCCGGAATGGATGTGCGGCGCAGGGGAGATGCGCTGGGATCTGACGGTTGATAAGCAGATTGCCTTCAACGTAGGATACGGCGCCAGCAAGCCCCTGCGGGACGCGGAGGCGTTCGCCATGTATTGGCACGCCGAAGGCATGAAGAGCGCTTACAGCGGTTCGGTAACGTTCAATGGCAGGCGCTATACCGTCACGCCGGAAAAATCCTACGGCTATGCCGACAAAAACTGGGGACGGGATTTTACCACGCCCTGGGTTTGGCTGTCCTCCAATTGCCTAAAGAGCAAAAAGACCGGGAAGCAGCTCATGAACAGCGCGTTTGATATCGGCGGCGGCAGGCCGAAGATCTATTTTGTGCCTCTGGATCGGCGGCTGCTGGGGGCTTTCTATTATGAAGGGAAAGCCTACGATTTCAATTTCTCCCATCTGCATCTGATGGTAAAAACGGAATTCTCCTTTGAGGAGCAGCTTGGGGAGGTGGTCTGGCATGTCCGGCAGGAGAACGTTCACGCCGTCATGGAGACCGAGGTCCATTGCCTCAAAAAGGATATGCTGCTCATCAATTACGAGGCCCCGGACGGCAGCAGGCGTCATAAGCGCTTATGGAACGGCGGCAACGGCTGGGGCACGGTGAAGCTGTTCGAGAAGCAAGCCGGCCAATTGGCGCTCGTGGATGAGGTGGAAGCCACCCACATCGGATGCGAGTACGGCGAATATGATCACGAGGAAGCCTATTGACCGGAGACTCCAAATTCATCTATAAACGATAAAATAACCATCCACCGGCGATCCGATGGATGGTTTTTCTGTTTAAAAGTCCGTATACGTCTTTGTAGGAGCAAGGCTTATTGCTTGATCCAGCTGATCGTTCCGTCGTCGGCGGTCAGCGTCAGCACGGTCTGACCGGCGTCGTTTACAGTGAGGGTATAAGGCGCTGCTTCGGCTTCATATTCCAGATTGCTGTACGCTACATACAGTCCCATGCCGTCGCCCTTTTCCCCGTTGTCGACCGCATAGGCCTCAAAGTCTGCGGTCTGCGCGCCGTTCATAACGGTGACGCCGTGGCCGTTTTCATCGATGGTCATGTTCAGATCGATGGCGGCGTACTCTTCCCCGAAAGCGGAGAGATCAGCCTGCCAGGCGCCTACAAAGCCAAGATCGGCGATCTGGTTCAGCGCTTCCTCGGTATGGGCGGAGTAATCCATGTTTTCCAGACAGAACAGCGCGATCACGTTATTGATCGTGTCCGCGTCGGCGTCTGCGTCAATGCCGGCGGCCAGCCAGTAGGCGTAAGGGCCAACCATGTAGCCTTGCAGGGCTTTCAGGTCGCTGCCATAGCGGAACTCCAGGTGCCAGGTGGTGTCCATGGTATCCTCCCGCATCAGGAAGTAATTGAACTCACCCGCTTCATCGGCGCTTTGATAAACGTCCACCGGGAAAGCCATGGGGATCTCAGCGCCCTGATACATCATGATTTCGCCTTCGCCGATGTTATACTGGCCCAAATACGCATAGGTATGGGTTTCCTGCGTTCCGTCGGTTTTCTGTACGGTAACGGTATCGTCCTTGAAGGTGAAGCTCTGTACGCTGTTGATCAGGTGGCAGTCGAAGGCGTAACCGCCGTCGGCAAAGGCGGCGACGGCCTCTTCGCCATACAGATCGCTGGTCACGGAGCCCTGCAGGGCGGCGGCCATTGCCGGCGCGGCGTCTTCGCCCACCACAGCGCCGATATAGTCTACCCACAGGGGATTCCACTCATCGGTCACGATCGTATCAAACAGGCTGACGTAGGTTGTGCCGTTCTCGCCGGCGATCGCGGGGAAAACGCCGTTGGAGTCAGAAGCGCTTTCTTCCTCCTCCTGTCCGCCCACGTTTTCATCCACAAACAGCTTGATGCAGGCTTTGATCTGGTTGTCCTTATAGCCGTCATTGATGCCGGCGGCCAGCCAGTAGGCATACTCGCCCTCGGAATAGTTGGCCAGATCTTCGATGTGCTCGCCATAGCGGAATTCAATGTGATAGGTTTCCTTCAGCGTATCGTCCGCGAAAGCGAAATAGGTGAACAGGCCCGCGTCCGCGTCATCCGTCATATAGATATGCAGGCTGGCGCCAATGGACTGGCCGAAGAAGGAAACGGGCAGATCTTCCGTATAATGATAGGTATGCCGGAACAGCTCGTTACCCTCCGCATCAACGCCGGAAATGACATCGCCGCTGATGATGAACTTTGCCACGCTGTTCTCAAAGAAGCAGTCAAACATCATGGAGGCGGGATCGGCGGAATAAGCATCGATGGCTTCCTGACCCTTCAAAGTTCCCATGTATGTGTCGGTCAGCATGGTATAGTACATTTCGGCGGTGGCATCGTCGTCCACATACGCCTTGATGCATTCCATCCAGTAATCCTTGTATTCTTCCTTGGCGAATTCCGGGAAAAGCTCAATGTAGTTGCCGGTCAGCTTGAGGAGCATTTCATCGGCGGGAACGGACAGACCGACCTGAAGCTCATATATACCGTCCGTGGTGATGTAATCGATACGGTCGATCGTCTTTCCCATGAGGGCGGCGCAGATATCGCTGTCCAGCGCAAAGCCGATCTCCGCTTTCCGCCAGAGGTTTGCGATGTGGCGAAGGCCCACTCGGGTGCCGTCGTCCAGCGCGAGAACGGCGCCGCTGACGTTTTTGTCAGCCAGGGCATCATCCACACCGGTCACCTTGACGACCACGTCCGCATGCCGATCATAAACGATGGACGCTGCGCCCTCCAGCACGGTGGTTTCAGCCTGGATCGCGCCAAAGGCGCCGTCCGCGTTCAGTGCTTTATAAGCGGCGGGCGCTTCGGCAAGCGCATACCAGGAATAGCTCGGCGCTTCAAACAGCGCTTCGCTGCCGGTGAAAGTGGTCGTGGATTCTTGGCCTTTGTTGGTTACGGTGATATCCACGCTGCTGTCATCTGTGATTTCAACGCCGCCCAGGGAGGGTAATACGCTCAGATCCTCCACAAAGACGGGAAAGATAACTCCGGTGATGTCGCTGCCCGCCGGATCCACATGATAGCTGCCGCCCGCCAATCCGGCAGTGCGGGGTTTCATCAGCGTGGAAGAGGTGACCGCGTCGATGGAAGAGGCGTCCGTCACTTCCGCTTCATAGAAAGCTGCATAGGGGATATTCATCAGCACATAGCCGCTTTGCGCAGATCCATTCTCAGCGAGAGCGCCGCAGACCGATACAGCGCATATCAGGCAGAGCAGAATCAACAAACGGCTGGTGATCTTCTTTTTCATTTTCATCCCTCTTTCTTCAAACCAGGGCGGCGCCCAAGGCTTTGCACTTCGCGATGCCATCATCGTCCGGCGCTTCGTTTACGATCAGGCTTTCCGCTGCCAGCGCAATGCCCTTTTCAGCGCAGCGGCTTTCCCAGGAGCGCATCCATTCTCCATCGCCCCAGCCATAAGAGCCAAACAGGGCCACCTTCTTGCCGGACAGCGCGCCTTCAATGCTTTCCAGCATCGGCAGGAATTCGCCGTCTTCCAGCTCTTCCGCGCCCATGGCGGGGCAGCCCAGGGCGATCGCCTCATAGGCTGAAACGCCATTCACGTCGGCGCAGGTCAGCAGATCGACCTCCGCGCCTTTTTCCTTTGCTCCGTCCGCTACCGCGTTGGCCATGGCCTCGGTGTTGCCGGTGCCGCTCCAATAGATCACTGCAAGTTTGCTCATATGCAATCCGTCCTTTCATTTTTTGCGATATAAGTTAGAACAAACTAACTGAATGCCGGAAAATAAGCTGCCTGGATGGCAGCAATCAGGGGACATTGAGGTTAGTTTTATCTAACAATGGAAATGTTATCACGGAATCCCAAACCATGTCAAGCCCAAACCGGGGGCGGATTCAAAAGAGGTATATAACGAGCAAAGCCACGATCGCAGCCCCGGCGATCCATATGAGCGTCAGAATGCTCCGCTTGCGCAGCACCTGTTTCCAGGTTTGGACAAAGGGGACGGCTTCGGTGCCGGGAATGATCCAGAACGCGCTGTGTCCAACCCACAATCGGTCAATGACGATGCCGTCGTACCAGTTCATGACCTCCAGAAATAAAAGCGCCTGCAGATAGGCGGGCCGGAAGGCGCGGATGCCGTTCCAAAGCCCGATGATCAGCAGCAAAGCGCAGAGCATGACCAGAAAGAAAGGGATCATAAACCGTTTCCGTTTCCGGGCAACGGTCTCCCTGTCAGTCAGGCCCAGCTCAAATACCTTTTCCTGGACGGGCTTGGGATAGAAATACAGCCCGTTCAGGGCATGATTGCCCACGCCGATCTTTACCAGCAGAGTAAACAGCGCGCAGAAAAGGACCAGCTGCAAAATGATCATTGGTCAGAACCTCCGATGGATAATATGTTTTTCAGCGGCGGTCGAAAGCGTTTGTTCGGGAGCGGGGCCGCGGCGTTCTGCTGATGGCGTCCCTTTACCCGAGCAGCGTAAACAACCAGGCCGTCAACGCGCTGCCGATCAGGATCATGACGATCTGCCGCAGCTGCTGTTTGCGGTTATAGCCAAAGTCCTGCCAGCCGGCGCAGCCTTCCGTTTCGGGAAAGTAATGCTGGAAGAAGCGCGTTTTTTGTCAATAAAAAGTAATCCAGCGCGCCAATATCAAAGGCCTTGATCACGCCGCCGATGATGAGAAAGCGAATGAGAAATTGCCGGTAGGAAAAGCTCCTGCGCAGTCCGTCGATGCCAGCAAGCACAAAAAGGCCCACGTACGCGGCGCAGAAAAGGATCAGGATGACCCAGCCGAGGAGGCGGCGGGGGACAGCGGCTTGCTTTCCAATTCTTCAAGCCTCGGCTTCAGCCGTTCCTGTACATCCTCGGGAAAATTCCTTGCGAGCAGCTTTGTGGGCATGGTCACCGTCACGCCCCAGATACCAAGAAACAGCAGCGCGCATCCGGCAATGGAAAGCAGAATCGTCAGGCGCATAGCGGCTCTCCTTCCTTAGCGCTGTCCGAGGATGAGCGCCATGATGCCGGCAATCGCCGCGGCGATGATGGGATTGCCTACGATGGTGATCAGCCATTTTACGGTTTTTGTCTTTCTCGGGATGTAGGGCTTCAAATCCTCGGTGCCGGGGATCGTCCAGGCATTGGTATGGCCCACCCAGTACCAGTCGATAAAGAAGCGGTCAAAGAGTCCCTCCGCCATGGCTATGGCATAGATTTGCCCAAAGGGCGTCCAGAAGCCCCGCGCGCCGTTGATGCCGTAAACGGCCCAAAGGACGAACGCGAGCATTGCCAGCAGCGTGGAAAACTTAAAGGCTTTCCTGTTCCTGTCCAGGCGTTCCTTTGTGATCAGCCCCATGGCGATCACTCTGTCCTGTACGTCTTTTTCGTACAGGAACGCAGCGTTTTCCGTGCCGTTTGCGATCGCCGCCACGCAGGGCAATAGAAGGATGAAGCATACGACCAAGCATTCGAGGATCAATATCATTGCGCTGTCTCCTCCCGTCAAACCGGCGTTTCCATGAACTCGTCAATGGCTTTCAATACGGGAACGGCGTATTCATCCCCGCCGAACAGCCATTGCTCATGCTGCATGTTGAATTCTCTGATTTCCGGATCACGGAAATATTTTTTATAGCGGTTGAGGTACTTTTCGCCCATCTTATTGGCGTAGATAAAGTGCGCTTTGGTATGCGCCACGTGAATATCGTCCTGAAGACAGGTGAGCAGATCGGTATAATACTCGTTTTTAATGGATTCCGGTGAGAATTTTTCAAAGCAGGCCATGAATCTGTCGGCCATTTCATCGCTCATTTCAAAGAAGCTTTTGAGCTTTTCACGGGTTTTTGCCTTCTTTTTTTCGCCGCGGGTAAAGCTGGTCAGCAGCGGGACCACCAGCTTAGATTGCAGCCACGCGCTGAATTTGCCGCTCTGATCAAGGTCGGGGCTGCCAAAAATCCCGTGATCCAGGTGTACGTTTTGCCGCTGGATCAGCTGCCCCACAAAGCTGCTGCCCAGGGAGGAGCCGATGGCCCCGTCGATCCTGCCGTTAAAGTTCTCTTTGATGTATTGTTCAATCTTTTCCGTAACGGTCAGCATATCGGGAAAGATCGTGCCGCTCCCGTCAAATCCGTCATAGTTCACGCAGACCAGATGATACTTTGCGGCCAGCCTGTCCAGCACCAGGCCGAAATTCGTCTGATAATCGCAGGCTGTTCCGGGCAGCAGGAACAGGACTTTTCCGGCCGTCGATCCCATTTCAACAAATTGCATAGCGATACCCTCTCTTTATTTGATGCAGCGGAAGCAGGCGATCCCTTCCTCGCGCGTGACTTCGGCTTTGGAATACAGCCTTGTCAGCCTGTCAAGCAGGCTGCGCTCCGTCTCGTAAGGAGGCGTGAAGAAACCCTTGGGCTGGTACAGGTGCTTAATGAACCAGTCCGTCCGCTTGCAGCCTTCCCGGATATAGAAGCAGCCGCAGAAGGTACCGCCCTTTTTCAGCACGCGATAGGTCTCGCGGTAAGCCGCTTCCTTGTCCGGAAATGCGTGGAAGCCGTTCAGGGACAGCACGATATCGAAGCTTTCGTCGGCGAAGGGCAGCGCGCCAACGTCTCCCTGCTGAAAACGGACGTTCCGGATGCCCAGGGTTTCCGCGCGCTTTTGCGCCGCGCCCATCATGGCTTCCGAGTAATCCAGGCAGGTGACGTCCGCCTTCGGCAATTCCCGATAGACCGGCATGGTCAGCACGCCGGTGCCCACCGGCACCTCCAGGAGCTTTCCGGCAAATCCCTCCGGGATGCCGGACAATGCCTGCTCCAGATACCGTTTGTTCTTTTCGCCGTCCATGTTCCACACGACGCGGCAGATGGCTTTTCCGGAAAACGAGGAATAAGTCATCATGCCATCGTAGAAGCCGGACATGCCGCCCGTCACCTTATAAGCGTTTTTGATCTGTTCATGCCGGGTCATGTTGATCCCTCCGTTTCACTCTTTCTGAATCACAGCGCGTCCATCATGGATGCGGGCCCCAGGTTTAATAATCAGGTTTCATGGATGCTTGTTCCTTATTCCGTCGGGAATCGGACGGCTTCGCAGCAGATCCGCTCCGGATACATCGGCGCCAGCTCGGCGTAGGCAAGCCCATTGAATTTCCGCCGGGCGTATGCCGGGCTGTTTTTCCGTGCCTTTTTTCTCCCCGTACCAAATATTCAATCCTTGTTTTCACAGGCTGGACGGGTTGCGGCGTGGAATGATTATTGGCTGCCCGGAAGGCGCGATAGATCGTTCCGGACGGAAAAATGATGCGTTTCAAAACCGGATCGGGCGGAGGATGAACCTTTCTTTGCGCTTCGGTCAAAACAGGCTACCGATGCCCGCCACGATCAGGGCGGCCATGGGGCAGACGAGGAAGGTCCAGCCCAGGGCATGCTCCGGGATCGCCAGCGTTTTCAGCCATTCCCGGCGCTCCCATGCCTTGCAGTACTCGGCGCCTTTGATCATGAGGCGCACCTTGCCGGGCAGCCAGCAATCCAGGATTAGAAAATCGCTGAGGCTGACCATGGTCATCTCCGCATAGCCCGTCCAGAACAGGCGCCAGAAGCCGGTCACGCCGGCAAGGCCCGCGCTGACGCCCCAATAGACGAACAGCAGCAAATACAGCGGATAGAGCAGCAGCTTCATTTTTCTAACGTCTTTTTGATCCACATACGGGGCGGCCGCCTGCCTGATTTCTCTGGGGAACATGGTGCTGTAAGCCTGGGGCCACAGAAGAAAGCCCACGCCTACAACCGCGTTGAACAGCAGAGACATGGCAACGCCGTCCAGGATCGTCCTTGGCCAGTTCATTTTTCAACCTCCGGATGCGCTATGCGGCAACAACGCGCATCTCCGCTTCATTCTTTCTTCCGCTTGTAGCCGCAATCGCAGTATGGCCCGCCGGAAGCCAGGGTGTATTGCCGCACGAAATCGCTCGCGCCGCCGGCTTCGCTCATGGCGTAATCCAGGCGGCACATGGCGGGCACGTATTCAAACAGCCCAAGCTCCCGCATCAGCGTGCAGATACCGCAGCGGGTGAACCGCGCCTCATAGCCGCTGCCGTCGGGATAGGGGATATACTCCATGTTCCAGGAGTAGGGGTTTCTGTCGGCGGCCCGCAGCGCGGCGGTGGCCTTCATGCCCTGGATATCCTTTTCGCTGAATTTTCTTTTTCCGCTCATCCGGCAGAACCAGCGCGTGGCGGGGGTCATCATGGCATCATGGTAGTATTGCTCTGCCTGCGATACATGGGGCTTCCGGGGCAGATTCAGCAGAAAGCCCGACAGCATGGCGCAGCTGACGATATTCATCTGAAAGCGGTCGCCTTTTTCAAATTCGGGCAGCTTGCCAATGATCTCTTTGTATTTGGATTTGGCCTTTTTTGTGATCTCCGCCGCTTCAACCTCGCTGACCGCAAAGGCCTTTGTCAGGTTGCGTTGAAACGGCCGCCGGAACAGCAGCCACATGCCCAGCGGCATTCCTGCGTATTTCATGGCCGCCTCCTCTTTACCTGCGCGCCAGCACGGTGATCCAGGGCTTGGATGGATGATGATCGGACTGCACCGCAGAAAAGCCGGCCTTGCGCAGCGCCTCTTCCAGCTGTTTTGCGGTATAGCATTTCATACCGTCGATGATCTGCTCGTATTTCAGGCTGGTTTTGTCCTCGCCGTCGGACTCGTTGCAGATCATGAATATCCCGCCGGGATTTAATACCTTCGCCACCTGCGCGAAGCACTTTTCCAGCCCGGGCCAGAAATACACGGTTTCAAAGGCGGTGGCCAGGTCAAAGGAGGCCGCGGGCAGCGTCAGATTGGACACGTCTCCCTGCTGCACTGTACAGCGGCCGGCGCTGATCATTTTTTGATTGTAAGCCGCAGCGTTTTCCACCGACAGCGGGGAATAGTCAAGGGCCGTCACATGGGCCTGGGGATACTTTTTCAGCAGCTCCCCGGCGTTCCGCCCCGCGCCGCAGCCCAGGTCAGCGACGGTTTTGGGCGCCAGCGCCGGCAGATGGCTCAGCCCCCAATCCGCCATTTTGGCATGCCCCGCGTTCATGCCCTTGAGCATCATTTTTCCTAAAAAGCCCTCCGGCTTTCTCGTCTGATTCACGTATTTTTTAAACAGTCCCATGATATACCCGCCCTTTCCTTATCCATATTCTTTTTTGATGCGCAAGCGTTTTGTGATGCCATGACCCTGCGAAACAGCGGCGAGGAAATCGCTGCGCCGAGGAAAATCGGCAGCCATACCCAAGCGGCGTCGTTCAGTGAGTCCAAAACCATCTTACCTACTGCAATAAAAGCTATGCTGATCATACGCAGTGTTAAAGCCAATAACCTTTGCCCAGGCCGCGGCAGGATTGGAAGCTGAGGCCTTTTTTTTCAAATGCTCTTGCTTCTCTCCCAGCCGTCCCCGGCGTCGGTTTTATACCGGATGAAATCAAAATCGCAGCAGTCGCCGCCCTGGCAGAGCGTTTTCGTCCGCCTGAAATCTGTATAGGGCAGAGCCCCAAAGTTGATCACGTCCGAATGGCAGAACATAGCCCCCAGCTTCATCAAATCCCGCTCGTGAAAGATGTGCTGGTACAGGCATTCGTTGTACTCAAAATGGAAGCGATCCTTTGGGTCTTCGTCCAGGTGCCAGGTGTATTTCCATCCTGCACCGGAGCCGTGGCGGAAGCCAAAGGGCAATATCTTTTTCATGGCGGGCAGAAAAAAGGACAGCCGCGCCATTTTCTGATACGATTTTGGCGTCAGCGCGCCCCACATGGCTTCGGAGATGATCTTGAAGGCTTCTTCTTCACTTTTACCATGCTGCTGCAGCGCCTCATACAGCGCGATGGTGGTCAATATCTGGGCGATATGCTTGTAATTGCCCGGATCGCACCAGCGCTTTTCCTCCTCCAGCAGCACCCGCATCCTGGCGTAAACGGACCGCTGAATATCCTGCGGCAGCGTGGGCAACAGCTTTGCATACCGGCTGATGCTTACCAGCTTTTCGGGCGTATATGGTTTCATATTTCTTTCTCCTCCCGCTTGCACTCTGCGTACATCAGCGTGATGCGGGCCGCCATCTCCTGGCTGAACGTCACATGCCAGCTGTGATCCTCCAGAAATTGCAGATATTCCTCGCCCGTCCATTGATGCTCAAATCGAACGCCCGCGATTTTTAAGATGCCCGACCAAACGCGGCTCAGCAGCGTGCCTTTATGCTCCACAAAATTGGGCGCGATCAGCAGCCCGCCGGGCCGCAGCACCCGGTTGATTTCCCTTAATACTTTTTCCGGGTCCGGTACGATATGCAGGGCATTGGCGATGATCACCGCGTCAAAGGAGGCGTCCCCGTAGGGCAAAGCCATGGCGTCCGCCACTTCAAAAGTCAGATTGGAAATGGGGTCGCCTTTTTTCGCCTGGGCGATCATGCCGTCGGAATAATCCGTGGCGATCATCCTTTTTGCAGCCGGTGCCACGTGCCGGGCCAGCAGACCGGGGCCGGTGGCGATTTCCAGCACCTCCCGGCCTCGGATCTTTTCCGGGATGCGCTGGTACATGAAATCATAAATGTGCTGATCGGCCTTCATGGCCCGCTTGTAGATCGGCGCGTACAGGTCCCAAATCTTTTTCGTCATGCTTTCTTCTTTCTAAGCCGTTCATTGCGGGCGTTTTTTTCTGTATCGTCGTCTTCCTCATAGCCGTCGTAAGGCGCGTCCGGGTCTTCGTAATGCCTGGTAAAGGGTTTGCAGATTTCTTCCCGGTGGGCGAAAACGAAATCCAGATCGTCCGTCCAGCCGGTATGCCCGGTGATGACCGCGATGCGGCGCTTCCTGGCGCGGATGTTTTCCTCCAGCTTGGAAAGCGAACGCACAGCCAGTTTATTATCCTCCGCCAGGGTGCTGATGAAGCTGTAGCCGCCGTCCGCGCCAAACCAGATGGTATCGCCGGTGAACAGATACGCGTCGTCGATCAGGTATACCATATGGCCCCAGGTGTGGCCCGGCACCAGGATGCACTCGATCTTGATATCGCCGATAAAGAAGACCTGGCCGTCCTTCAGCAGCGTTTTCTGATTGTTCATCTTTACCATGGGCAGTTTATACAGGCCGTGGAAAACCTTCCTGCGTTTTTCGCCGGTCAGGTAACGGTTTTCGATTTCGCCGATATATACCCTGGCGTCCTTGAACAGCAATTCGTTGTCCGTTTCCAGCGCGCCCACGTGATCGGTATCCTGGTGAGTGATCAGGATATCCCGGATCGCCGCGGGATCAATATCCAGCCAGCCCATCTTTTCCTTCAGACGGGCGTAATTGTAGCCCGCGTCGATCATGACGGTCTTTCCGTTTTTGGTGTAGAAAAAGATGTTGGCCACCCATTCCCGCACGCAGGCCACGTGATCATCGATCCATCCCGTGTTCAGCGGCTTGAAGATCGCTTTGCCTCTGAACATGGCGCTCATGGATCTCTTTTGGTTTTCGGAATCCTTTCTTGCCATTCAAACCCCTCCGATTTTCGCTTTATGATTTTGCTTCGGCTTTTTTGGACATGATCAGGAGCCCCGCGATCATCCATACGTTGCCGATGCTGATCCATCCGGCGGTAATGGCGTTGCGCAACGCCGTTTCGCTAATACTGCATGGATGTTCACGCGTTTCATCCTTTTATGTGAGGAATAACGTTACAGAAACTAACCTGCTTACAAAAAAAGAAGTGTTCGCCCCTTGCATTTCTTTGAAAATCCTATTTCTGTTTCGCTTCACGTCAGGCTGTATTTGCGTGTTGCCCGACGTTTTTACGCGATTTCCAGGATGCTGCCCGGCTGTTTGACGGATCCTGCGGTTAGCTAAATCTAACGCAGTTATTATTATATTCCAATTCCCGCAGAAATCAAGAAGAAAATGCGGAATTTGCCGTTTCATTCATCCCGGAAGCAATTCATGTCTTGCGCTTTGCCGGTTTAACCATGTATACTGTGATTGCATCGACCTGCAAAAAAATCTGTCTGATCAGGGAGGAACGCATGCTGTTCAAAGGGATCCGAAAAATCCATGAGGGAAAATTCATCATCCGGTACGATCTGGATTACATCACGGCGGAGGGCCGCCTGAAAACCTATGAAATGATCAGCCGAAACGGGCATATGGAAACGCTGAACGATCTGCAGAATAAAAAGCCCGATTCCGTGATCATGATTCTGACGGATGAAAAAGGGGAGCGTATCCTGGTCAGCCGGGAATACCGCATGGCCATGGCGCAGTGGATCTATAATTTCCCCGCCGGCCTCATCGACCCGGGCGAAACGCCGGAGGAGAGCGCCAGGCGGGAGCTCTGGGAGGAAACCGGCTTGACGCTGACGCGCATTGACGATGTGCTGGACAACAGCTATAGCGCCGTCGGATTCTCCAATGAGCGCAACGTCTGTATCTTCGGCACGGCCGCCGGAGAATTCCGGAAAAGCACTTCGGACGCGGAGGAGATCGCGCCGGGCTGGTATACAAAAGAAGAGATGCTGAAACTGCTGAAAACGGAGCCCTTTGCCGCCAGAACGCAGGCGTATTGTTACGCGTGGGCAAAAATGAAATAAACGCGGCTTCAAATGAGGTTCGATGAGCGATATGGAGATTTATAAGGTGGATCAGGGGACGGAGCTGGCGGATATGCTCCTGAAATATGTGGAAAGCTGCTCCTGGAACGGGGTCAAAGAGCATATTGCGGGGATGATCCGCAGCTGGGAATTTTCAGATTGGGAAACGATGTTTGCGGCGATGGAGGACGGCAGGATCATCGGCATGGCATCGGTGATGAAGACCGATTATTACCCGCTGCCCGATATTTATCCCTGGGTATCCTGCGTCTTCGTCTCCGAGGAATACCGGGGAAAGCGTATAAGCGGGGAACTGATCGCCCATGCGAACGCTTACTTAAAGGAGAACGGATTCAGCAGGAGCTATATTCCCACGGAGTTTTGGGGGCTGTATGAGCATTACGGATACGTATTCCTCAGGGATATCGTCAACTATGGCGGCGGAACGGACCACCTGTTTGTCAAGGATTTTTGAAAATACTTTCAGATCGCGGAAGAAGCGAACGGGGATCGTTGTATTCTTTGAAAAGAAAATGCAAAATGAGCGGATACGCTTTTGGATATAAAAGATATTGAGGTGATCGCATGCGGAACTGTCACGATCAAGCCCGTCCGGCGGAGCACAGCCGGACCGATTTGCGCGAGTTTGAGCGCCAGGCAAAGCTGACGATTTGGGATGACGGCATTGAATTGAAGGCGGTGCTGGAAAGGCCCGCCCCATGCCGTTGTCCGTTGGTGATCGTGCTGCACGGCTTTACCAGCAATAAAGAAAAAGTACATACCCTTGCGGCCTGCGAAGCCATGCGGGACGCGGGCTTTGCCACGCTGCGCTTTGACCTGTACGGGCATGGCGAAAGCGGCGGTTCGTTTTCGGAGCATACGCTGTATAAATGGATTTCCAATACGCTGGCCGTGATCGATTACGCCCGGAAGCTGGATTTTGTTACGGATATCTATCTTTCCGGCCATTCCCAGGGCGGGCTGACAGCCGCGCTGGTCGCTGGGATGGAGCCTGAGCGCATCAAAGGGCTGATCCTTCGCGCCCCGGCTTTCATGATCCCCCGATGCGCCCGGGAGGGCATCATGCTGGGATACCGATTTGACCCTGAGCGCATCCCGGACGAAATTCAGATCATCAAAGGGCTGACCCTGAATGGCAATTACATCCGCGTCGCTCAGACGATTCGCGCGGAGGAGGCCATCGATCGCTACCAGGGGCCGGTGCTGCTGCTCCACGGCGATGCGGACGATACCGTGCCGCTCCGGGACGCCATGGACGCCGCCGGACGGTACGCGAACTGTCGGCTTGAAATCATTCCGGGGGAAACACATCATTTTGACAAGCATCCCGATCTGATGAAGGAAATCATCCGGGAATGGCTGCGAACGGTCACGGCAAAGACAAATGAAACGCGATATGATAAAGATGAAAACTGATCCATATGGCGAGACGAATATGCGGTATGAACGCCTCACGGCGGAATATAACGCGGCCCTGGCCGCTCTGATCCGGAAAAGCCTCAAAGCGCATCGCCTGGATATTCCCGGAACGGTGTATTTTGACGCGGGGCTGGACGATCTTTCGTCTTATTACGACCGGCCCGGCAGAGCGTATTTTGTTTTGCTGGAGGATGAGCGGCTGGCCGGCGGCATTGGGCTGGCGGAGATCGGCGTTTTTCCGGCGTGCTGCGAGCTGCAAAAGCTGTACTTGGATGAAGCCTTTCAAGGCCATGGGCTGGGATATGGGATGATCGACCGGATCGAAAGCGAAGCGAAAAAGCTTGGCTATCATCGCGTGTATCTGGAAACGCATACCAATCTGCAGGCCGCCATCCATATCTATGAAAAATCCGGCTATCGGCAGATCGCGCGGCCTGATGGCGTGGTGCACGGCACGATGAACAGGTTTTATTTGAAAACGCTGTAAGCAAGCATATCACCAGGAGAAGGGAGGCGAAAGGGTATCCATGATCATCATACACGTGGATATGGATGCATTTTATGCCTCTGTGGAGATGCGGGACGATCCCTCCCTGCTGGGAAAGCCGCTGATCATCGGTTCGTTGCCTCATGAACGGGGCGTGGTGGCTACGTGCAGCTACGAGGCGCGGAAGTATGGCGTTCATTCCGCCATGAACATCAAGGATGCCTATCGGCTGTGCCCAAACGGCGTGTATATGCATCCGAATTTTGATAAATACCGGGCTGTTTCCGATCAGCTGCATACAATCTGGAACGAATACGCTTCCGCCGCGGAAACGATCGCCTTGGACGAAGCCTATCTGGATGTGACCCAAAAGGCGGGAAATTGGGATAAGGCCTGCGATTTTGCCCGCGCCATCAAACGCAGAACCAGGGAACAGCTGGGGCTTACCTGCTCGGTGGGTGTGGCGTACTCCAAAACCGCCGCCAAAACCGCCAGCGAGGAAAAGAAGCCGGATGGTTATTTTGAGATCCCCACCGAAGAGGCTTTTGTGCGCCTGATCCTGGATCGGGATGTGCGGGTATTGTACACCGTGGGGCAAAAGACGGCGGAAAAGCTGAACCGTTCCGGTATCCGGACGGTGCGGGATATTCAAAGCAGGCAGGACGAGGTGATCCGGCTGCTGGGGAAGCAGGGACAATGGATCGTACAGCAGGCCTGGGGCAAGGACGACCGGAAGGTGATCGCTTACCGGCCTGAGGAGGCAAAATCCATCAGCCGGGAGCTGACCTTTCAAGAAAACGTGGAGGATTTTGATTTTCTGAAGGACGTGCTGGCGCTTTTGTCCCTCAGCGTGGAAAGGCGCGCCGCGCGGGTGGGGCTTTATGGGGAGGGCGTGACCCTCAAGCTTACCTATGCCGATATGAAAACCATCACCCGCTCCCGGCTGACGGCGTCCACCCGCTCAGCCGCGGATATCTGCCGGGAAGCGGTCGGCCTGCTTTCCCAGGTGCAAAGGAAGCCCGTCCGGCTGATCGGCGTAGGGATCTATCATTTGACCGGCGAATTATACAGGCAGATGCATATCGACGACCTGCTGCGGGAAGGCCCCGCGGATGAACAAACCGGTATTCAAGCGGAACTGGAACGGCTTCACCGGCGCTATGGGCTGGATTTCGCCGGCAACCTGGATAAGATTTTTCATGGGGAAACGCTTTACAGAACGGTGGAGTACATGCGCAAGCACAGATGAATTGGCATGAAGCCTGCGCGTTTTCGCATGCGATGGGGTATACGGGAGGGAAGCGAGCCGTGGAGATCATAGACTATTTTACCAGCGCTGATCGGGCGCATTGGCTTGGGCAGATCAAGCGCTCCGATTGGGGAGCCGGCCATTTTCTGTACGAGCTGCTTCGGGACGGACGTTTGAAGGAGCTTTACGGAGAGACCGCCAGCGTGCTTCTGCTCACCGAAGGGGAACGGCTGCTGTCCTTCTGCACCTATGCCGAGCAGACCGATATCCGAGCGCCTGCGCTGAAGCCGTGGATCGGGTTCGCGTACACCTTCCCGGAGCACAGGGGAAAGCGCCGGATGGGAAAACTGCTGGAGCGCGCCTATGCGCTGGCGAAGGCCGACGGATATGATCATATTTATATTTCCGCCAAAGAAACGGGTCTGTATGAAAAATACGGATATTCTTTCTGGAAAACGATGAAGGATATGCACGGCGAGAACAGCCAGGTATACCGGATGGATATCCAGAGGATGGATTACAGCGGTATTCTCGGCAAAATCGTCAGCGGGACCGTCGACCGGCCCCTTGGCAGCGCGCATCCGCGGCATCCGGATATGATCTATCCGATCAACTATGGCTATGTGGACGGCGTCATCGCCGGCGACGGCGCGGAGCAGGACGTATATATCTTCGGGCCGTTGGCGCCGATCCGGACTTTTACCGGCAAAGTGATCGCCGTCCTGCACAGGTTGAACGATTGCGAGGACAAATGGATCGTGAGCGCGGGGAACGCATTGCCGGAAAGGGATGAGATCCTGCGCGCCATCGAGTTTCAGGAACAGTACTACATGGGGGAGCTTTATCTGTGAGCAGCGATATGACGGTGGCCTGCGACGGCGGGCTGATCAATCTCCGCGTTGGCGCCATTATCATAAAGGACGGCCGGTTTTTGATGGTGGGAAATGAAAGATCGGACTATCTGTACTCCGTCGGGGGCCGTATCAGGTTTGGGGAAACAGCCGAGGAAGCGGTCGTGCGCGAAGTGATGGAGGAGACCGGCGTCAGGCTGGAAATCGATCGGCTTGGTTTTGTTCATGAAAACTATTTTTACGGCGACGCGCCGACGAACCTTGGCAAGCTGATTTATGAAATTTCATTCTTTTACTACATGAAGGTGCCGGAGGGGTTTGCGCCTGTGAGCGGCAGCTTTACGGAGGATGAAAGCCGGGAACGGCTTCAATGGGTATCGGCGGATGATCCCGTCAGGATCTATCCGGAATTTTTCAGGACGGAATTATACCATCCGGAGAATACGGTGAAGCATTTTGTGACCGATGAACGCGTGAAATGACCGCTGTGCGTTCCGCGGCGGCAAAGAGCGGTCAGTTCCCGGCAAGGATACCACGACGATTGGACAGACGGATGGCTTTAACAGAGGAGAAACTGCTGTGAAAAGAATGACAGCCCAGGAGATCCTGGCGGAATCCTTCCGTGAAATCGCGGAAAAGAAACCCGTTGATAAGATCACGGTGCAGGACATCATTAATAACTGCGGGTATTCCAAGACGACGTTCTATCGGGTGTTCAAGGATAAATATGATCTGATGGCCTGGTATTATTTCAGAAGGCACAGGCTGATCTTGGCGCCAACGGAGAACGCCGATTAAGGATGGAAAACGACCCTGATCGAAGGCGCGCTCCTTTTTAACGAGCAAAAAGAATATCTGAAAAATCTGCTTCTGCATACAAACGGACTGGATTCCTTTTCCAGGTATATGAAGCAGGTTCATTTTGAGAGCCTGAAAAAGTGCGTTCTGCATAAGTCCGGAATAAAAAAGCTGGATGTAAAGACCGAGATGTATGTAAGGACTTACTGCCAGGGCACAACCGACCTGACCTGCGATTGGATCATGGGCGCTTATGACGTAACGCCGGAAGAGCTGGCGGAGGTATATGAAAACTGCCTTCCTTCGCCCTTGCATGCGTATCTTCTCTGAAAAACGGGACGATTTGCGGGAAAAGTACCATTTTGGAACTTATCATGGTGATCGTCAATTGAAGCAGCTCCCATTTTATGTAAAATATAATTGCGCGCAATCAAAATGCGTGCATATATGAAAAATATGGGAGGGCAATCTTATGGCACAGAATGAAAAAATCCTGGAAGGTCTGCAAATCATCGTTACCGATCTGGCTCAGCAGGCGGATGGCCACGCCATTCAGAGCCGGGTGTTTGCCAGCGAAGGCTTCACCAAGCTGGCGGAAAAGTATGCCGAGCATGCGGAGGAAGAGCGCGGCTATGTGAACCAGTGCATCGATCGCATCTTGGATCTGGGCGGCGAGGTGAAGCTGGAGGCCAAAAAGGAAGGCCCTGTCTGCAAAAATCCCATCGACTGGCTGAAATATGATCTGGAAGTATCCAAGACCGGTCTGGCCTGGCTGGCAAGCCTGGTGGAGGAAGCCCGTACCGATTACACCACCTTTGACATCCTGAAAAAGTATTATCAGGATGAGGAAGAGGATATGTACTGGGGGCAGGCGCAGCTGGAGCTGATCGAGTGCATCGGCGTGCAGAATTGGCTGATCCGGCAGCTGTAATTGTTTATCACCGTTCTGGGCCGTTCTGAAGCATAAGGCGGCCCAGTTTTTCAGAAGGAGGAAAAAATCATGTCAAGCGGAGCTATCGTAGGAATCATCATTGCCGTTCTCGTGCTGTGCTGCTGCTTTACGCACCGTCGGGTCATTAAAGCGCTGATCAAGGGAACGCCCATGCCCAAGGCGCCCAAGTGGCACGTTTGGGTCAAGCCGGAAAACCGGCGGAAGTAATATGAGGACCGATGTCTTGAACGATCCCCTTTGCCTGGATGATCAGCTTTGTTTTCCGCTGTATGCCTGCGCGAAAGAGGTCATCAGACAGTATCGAAAGCCTTTGACGCCCCTGGGCCTGACCTATACCCAGTATATTGTGATGATGGTGCTCTGGGAGAGCGGCGGCATGACCGAAGGGGAGCTGGGCAAGCGGGTGCATCTGGATTCCGGCACCCTGGCTCCGCTGCTCAAGCGCCTGGATAAACAGGGGCTGATCCGGCCGGAACGGCCGGATCACGATGAGCGCACGCTGCTGGTCTCTTTGACGGAGATGGGCGCGGCGCTGCGGGAGAAGGCGGAAACAATCCCCGGCGCCATGCGGGGCTGTATCCCGCTGCCGGAGGATGATCTGCTCGCGCTCCGCAGCCTGCTGAAGCGGGCGCTTGCCGGAATGAACAAACGGAAACAGGAGGAGTAAATCATCATGAATTTCGCTTATGCCTCTAAAACGGGCCATGTGGAAAAGATCGTGAACAAGCTGGGATTGACCGATGCCGTCAGGATCGTGGACGGTACGGAGATGATCGAAGCGCCCTATGTGATTTTTACCTATACCACCGGTAAGGGCAAAACGCCCAAGCCCGTGGAAGCCTTCCTGGCCGCCAATCCGGGCGCAGTCGCCGTGGTTGGTAGCGGCAGCACCGCCAAAAGCCATATTGAAACCTTCAATTTTGCCGCTGAGAATATCAGCAAAGCATACAACGTGCCCATCATCGCCAAGGTGGACGGCGCCGGGACTGACGAGGATATGGCCCACATCAAAGAAGGGCTGGAAAAACTGTAAAAAGATTTGTATAATGAGTCCAGGAGGTGTTTGATATGGAAATCAAGGCAGTCAAATTCAGAAAAGATGGTTTCTATTCCCAGCCCTTTGTCTTCGGCGGCGAGGAAGGCATGGAAAAGTTTGATAAGAGCATCCGCTACCGGGGCAGCCTGCAGAACTATCTGATCGATACCGGGGATGAGGTGATCCTGGTGGATACCGGATTGCCCGCCGGAACGCCGGAGGAAGTGCCGGATGAGAACAGCATCCTGTACACAGGCAAGGATATTTGCAGCTATATGGAAGCCTTCGCCGCCCTGGGGTACAAACCGGAGCAGGTGACTAAGATCCTGTTGACCCATAAGCACAGTGACCATTCGGGCGAGCTCAAGTCTTTCCCCAACGCAAAAATCTATGTGAACGCCGATGAAATGAGCGCAGACGAGCTGCAGGGCATCCCAAACCTGGTGCCGGTGACCTTCACCGACGGCGCGTATTATAATTTCCCCGAAGCCCAGACCATTGCGGACGACATTCATTTCATCAAAGCCAAAGGCCATACCAACGGAAACAGCATCGTGATCGTGGAAAAGGACGGCCTGTTCTACATGATCCACGGCGATATCACCTATGTGGACGAAGCGCTGTATGAAAATAAGCTGTCCGTGGTTTTTGACGATCTGCCCGCCGCCCGGGAAACGCTCGATCGGGTGCGCGTCTTTGTTGCGGAGCATCCCACCGTTTATATGGGCACGCACACGCCCCAGGGCTATGAAAACCTGGAAGCCGATCGGGTGATGGATTTGAACAATCCCGTTCCCACCGTGCTGGCGGAGGTGGATTTTACCGAAAAGAAAGCAAGCGGTAAATATGTTTGCTCCATCTGCGGTTATGTGTATGATCCCGACGAGCATGACGGCGTTGCTTTTGAGAGCCTGCCCGACGACTGGCGCTGCCCCCGCTGCAAGCAGCCCAAAAGCAAGTTCAACAAAGCGTAAGCACTGCGGTTTTCAATAGCTGAACGCCCGCGCCATGACGGCTGAAGCGGAAGCAAAGCCCTGAAATATTCAGGGGAATGATTAACGTTTGATACAGTATCCCGTATGCGTAAAGCTTATCGCGTATAGACAACAGCCTCCGGCGATTCACAAGGAATTGCCGGAGGCTGTTTTATTTCTGGCAGATGCGTCTGTGCATACATGTTTCTTGAATTATTGCACCTGCACGGTCGCGATGTATTGAATCCCTTCCGGAACGGAAAGACCGGGATCTTCAATGGATAACTGTATGTTTTCGCCCATGCCGAAAGCAAAATGATAAAGAGCGATGCCCATATCCACCTTCTGCAGATCCCAGCCGGAGGCGTCTACATAGCCTTTGCTTTTCTTTTCGTAGAAATGCGCCAGCTTTCCATTGACGACCACTCGCCAGGGCTGCTTATTGACGGCGGAAGGCGCCCAGCGCACCATTTCCAGCGCCTCCCCCCAGGGAGCGCTTGCGTCTAGCGGCTTTTCAAAGCTGCCGTCAAAGAACAATTCGGAAAAATGCAGGCGCGTATCCGCCTTGACGCCCTTGCGCATCACGGTTTCCCGCAGGGACATTTTGTCGGCGGGATAGCCCAATGGGCTGACGCAGGGCATTGCCTCGTCGGCTTTCAGATCAATGGCTTTTTCAAAGGCGGGGCGATCCATGGTCCCCGCGATCCATGTGGTGCCCAGGCCCAGGGATTCTGCATACAGCACCAGCTTTTCAAAGGCATAGCCAAAGGCCTCCTCCGCGTGGGGGATGCGTTTGACTTTTCCGGCAATATAGGTGTCCGCGCCCACGATGACGGGGGAGGATACCCCATCCAGGCGGGCGCTGAGCAGTTTCCAGACGATCGGGATACCGTAGGGCGTTTCGATACCGTTGGCGTAAGCCAGTATTCTTTCCGCGTCCTCCGGCTGCAGGGCGCGTCCGTCAAAGGTGCGCACGCTGCGGCGATGACGGATCAATTCCATGCCCTTCACAGCTGCAAGCCCTCCGTCCAGATTTTGAGGTCGTCTTCGGATATTTCTCCGCCCAGGCGCTTGCCGGCGTCCACACATGCGCCTTCGCCCACCAGGGACTGGATGCGCTCGGCGGTCTTGCCGATATCGCTGCCTCCGGAGGTGCAGAAGGGCACGATCCTTTTGCCGCTGAAATCATAGGCGGTCAGAAAGGTATCCACCACGCTGGGCTCCCGGCCCCACCAGATGGGAAAGCCCACGAAGATCACATCATAATCCGCCATTTTTTCCACGCATCCCGCGATAGCCGGGCGGCAGTTCAGATCCTTCATTTCCAAGGTACTGCGAGACGCAGGATTGCGCCAATCCAGATCCTCTGCGGTATAGGGCGCTGCGGGTTTGATTTCAAAGCAGTCGGCGTTCTCTACCGCTGCGATCTCTTTGGCGACCTTGGCGGTCACGCCGCTGACGGAAAAATAGGCGACCAGTTTTTTGCTCATGATGATTCTCCCTTCATTAATCCGGAATCAGTCTTTACAACGGATTCCTTATCTATTATGATTGTACTGGATGAATATTCATCTGTCAATGAGTAAAAAAATACAGAGCAAGGAAGGAAAAGCGAAGCGGAGAAGAAGTCATTCTGGCCGGCTTTTCCTTTGCAAGGAATATACAAACCCGAAGAAAAATGGTATAATAAAGAGGAATATCCGGTCAAAAAAACGAACGGAGGAGCGTGAACAGCAATGCGCCTTTTCGTTGCCCTGCAGCCTTCTCCGGCGTTTATCAAGGCGCTGGCGAAGCTGCAGGAGAGGCTGCGCGCGGCGGGCGTTGACGGAAGGTATCTTGATCCAGCCAACCTGCATTTGACCCTCGCGTTCATCGGGGATTGGCCCAGCGATGTGACGGCGGTCCTGCCGTCCGTTGAGGAGCCGTTTTCCATCGCTCTGACCCATATTGGCATATTTCAGCGGGCGAAAGTGCTGTGGGCAGGCACAGCGCCCTCTGAAACGCTGAACGCGCTTGCCGCGCGCGTCCGTCAGAGCTTGAGGGACGCGGGGATCCCCTGCGACCCGCAGGATTTTTGCCCGCATATCACCTTGATCAGAAAGCCGGCATTGCCCTGCGGCGGACTGCCGGAGATTATAATACCGCCCGCCGAAATGCGAGTGGAGCGGGTCTGCCTGTATCGGTCGGAGCACGGGGAAAACGGCATGGAATACACCGTGATCGGAAGAAAGTAGAGGGGAGCAAAACGAAATGAACGAGATTTTTCATCGGGTGAGCGTCCGGAAGTTTGAACAAAAACCGGTTGAAAGGGAAAAGCTGCTGCAGATCCTCCGGGCGGGCATGCAGGCGCCCTCTACCGGCGATCAGCGCCCCTGGGAATTTTATGTGGTGACCGATCGGGAGAAGATCCTGGCGCTGTCCAAATGCCAAAAGTACGCGGGCTGCGCCGCCAACGCGCCGGCAGTTATCGTTCCGGTTTACCGCAAGGAGGGCGTATGGCTGCCGGAATATGAGCAGATCGATATGGCCATCGCCCAGGAGAATATCTGGCTGGAGACCGATTCGCTGGGCCTGGGCGGCGTGTGGCTGGGCATCGCGCCGCAGAAGGAACGGATGGATAAAGTGGCGGAGATATTGAACCTGCCCGATAACGTTACCGCGTTTTCGCTTTTCGCGCTGGGATATCCGGCAGAGCGTCACGCCCAGGAAGACCGGTTTGACGCATCCAGGATCCATTTTGTGGAGTAATAGGCGTTGCGCACATCATAATGAAATGGGAGCGAGTCATATGATCGAGGCGGTCAACCGGCTTGGCCGATTTTGCGGCAAAAGGGATGTGGACGCGCTTGACCGCGCTGCCCTGAACGAAAAGTATGGGATCGATCAGGCCGATGTAATGGTGCTGTTTGGCGGAAGCGTGCTGGCTGGCGGCGATTTGCTTGCGAAAGCGATCAAGGATGGGATCGCCTCCACGTATGTGATCGTGGGAGGCGCGGGGCATACCACCGAAACGCTGCGAAGCAAGGCGCGCTACGCGTGCCCCGCGCTTATGACCGACGGCCTGCCCGAAGCCGTTGTTTTTCAAAAATATCTCCAGGCCGTTCACGGCTGTCAGGCGGATTATTTGGAAACTGAGTCCACAAACTGCGGCAACAATATCACCCATCTGCTCGCGCTGATCCGGGAAAAGCATATCCGTCACAGGAGCGTCATCCTCTGCCAGGACGCGACGATGCAGGCCAGAATGGACGCCGGGATGCGAAAATACGCGCCCGAACCCATACAGATCATTAATTACGCCTCCTATCGCGTGACCGTTCGCCGGGGCGAATCGGGATTGACGTATGCGGAGACTGTCAACGGCATGTGGGATATCGACCGATATATCAATCTGCTGATGGGGGAGATCCCAAGGCTGACGGACGATGAAAACGGTTACGGCCCCAATGGCAAGCGGTTTATCGCGCATGTGGACGTGCCGGAGGATGTGAAGGCAGCCTTTGCCAGGTTAAAGACGATTTACGGCATGCAAGCCCGGGAGGCCGATCCCGCGTACGCTTCAAACCGCGGGAAAGCGGAAGCGCCGGAAAACTAATAAATCCTCGATGGTTGAAATGGAATGCAGCAGCGAAGAACAAAAAACGGAGGATAAGCGGATGGATCCGATTGAAGAATATATTCAGCGGCAGGATGAGGCTGTCCGGCCTCGCCTAAATGCCGTTCGGGATGCGATCCGCGGCGCGATCCCGGAAGCTGAGGAGCGCATTTCCTGGTCGATGCCCACCTACTGGAAAGGCAGAAACATCATCCATTTTGCCGCCGGAAAATTCCATATTGGCATATATCCCGGTCCCGACGCCATGGAAGCCTTCCGGGATCGGCTGACGGAGTATAAAACCTCCAAAGGCGCTGTACAGCTGCCGAACGGCAAAGCGCTGCCGCTGCCGCTCATTGCGGAGATGGCCCGCTGGAGCTATGCATGGAACGCGGAAGGCGGCCAATTGGACAGGATCAGGCGCGTGGAAAAGTATGAACGCCTGTTTGACGAGGTTCGATCGCAGCCGGACAAAAGAAAGATCAGGCTGCTGGAGGCTTACTATACCTCCGGCGAATGGCGGCAGGACTATGAAGCCGATGAAAGAGGCGAGCTTCCGCCCGATCTGAAGCGCGGCGTGCTGTCGCAGGACGCGCTCTATGATTATTTGGACAGCCTAAAGGAGGATTGAATGCCGCTTCATGCGGCGGTCGACAGGTATTGCCGATTCCCTTTGCTGTTTATGTGGACTGCCGCTCGATGATCTTGGGTACGGTGCAAAAGCTCTGGGTCTGCAATTCCGGCATGCGGATCTTGCGAAGGATGAAACGGGCCGCCTCCTGCCCCATATCGAACATATCGGCCTCCAAAGCCGTCAGCTGCGGCTGCGCCAGCATGGAAAAGGGATAATTGTCAAAGGTCATCACGGCAATATCCCTGGGAACGGAAAGGCTCTTTTGCTGCGCGGCCTGCAGGCAGCCCATGGCCAGATAATTGTTGGTGCACAGCAGGATCTCGGGCCGCGGCCGCATAGCCAGGGCTTCCTCAGCCAGCCGCAGCCCCGATTCAAAGGTGCTGTCGCCGTACAGGGTGATAAAGGAAAGCTCTTCCTCCGCAAACATCCGCAGCATACCGTCCCGGCGAGCGGCGGAGATCTTATCGGTCTCCCGGTCGCCCATGATAAAGGCCATCCGGCGATATCCCTTGTCCAGCAGGTAATTGGCGGCGGTTTGGCCGGCCTGCTCGTGGTTTACGTCCATCCAGCAAATGGAGGTGGCAAAGTCCGGCTTACCGATGATCAGATGCGGCAGCGAAAGGTGGCTCAGCATGCCGGCCAGCGCTTTGCTTAATATGGCCGCGTGGATGATCACCCCGTCCGCCTGTTCCCGGATCATCATCTCCCGGATGGCCTGGGGAGCCTCCTTCGCGGCGCTGTGCTTCAGCAGCAGGGCGTAGCCCTTTTCATCCAGATATTGAGAAATCCCCGTCATGATTTCAAACATGTGGGGATTTTCAAATGCGATATTTCGGTGCAGATCGGTGACAAACAGCACAATGCCGCTGCGCTGCCTGGCAAAGCTGCGGGCGCGGGCGTTGGGCCGGTAATCCATCTGCTCAGCCAACGCCTGGATGCGTTTTTTGGTTTCCTCCGATACCGCGTAATGATCGTTCAGGGCGCGGGATACCGTAGCGATGGATACGCCCGCCGCTTTTGCCAGATCATAGATGGTGTTCGCCATGGCCTTCGCTCCTTGTGACAGCATAACCGTATGGCTTCAGTAAATCACACGCGTAGCCTTTTTGCAAGAGGATTTTGCCGTTCATCCTGCATGAAACGGCGTCAGGGCCGGGATTGACGGCAATTTCGATGCGCTCCGACGCGGTTTTCCGCGCGTACCGCAGCAGCGCGCCCTCGGTTTCCAGCGTTTCAAAATCGCCGTATGTCAGCGCTTTGTTTTCCCTGCGCAGCGCGATCATGGCGCGATAGATTTCCGCCAGCGGATGGCTGGATCCCCAGTCCATGGGCATGCGGTATTCCCGTTCCGTCATGCCCGTCATGCCCTTTTCATCGCCGTAAAAAACGCAGGGCATGCCGATGAAGGTCATCTGGAAAAGGACGGCCAATTCCATTTTGTTCAGATCACCCCGGCAAAGAGAAAGAAAGCGGCAGGTGTCGTGCCCGTCCAGCAGGTTGAGCTGGGCGGGGAGCATCTGCTTTTTATATCGCATCAGCAGGGAGGAAAGGCGCAGGTCAAACTCCGCCGCCGTCAGGATGTTCTCGGCAAAGTATTGGGTGCAGAACCTGCGAAAATCATAATTCATGGCGCCGTCTGCCATGTCGCCGGCCATGTAATGCTCCGCGTTTTCCCAGATTTCCCCGATGATCACAGCGTCGCTTTTCTCTTGCTTCACCGCCTGCCGGAAGGCCCGCAAGAAACCGTCGTCCACCTCGTTGGCCACGTCCAGCCGCCAGCCGTCCACGCCGTACTCCCTGATCCAATACCTTCCCACCTCGCAGAAGTATTCCCGCAGGGAGGGGCAGGATGTATTGGTCTTTGGCATATTGGCAACATAGGCAAAGCAGGTATACGCAGGTTTTTCATGATCTTTGGGAAGCGTCAAGGGATCGGGCAGATCATAGAACCAGTTGTAATATGGCGACGCTTTTCCTCTTTTCAGCACGTCCTGGAAGGAGAAGTGATGCCAGCTCACGTGGTTGAATACGCCGTCCACGATCACGCGGATCCCCAGCTGATGCGCTTTTTGTATCAGCGCTTTGAAATCATCATCGCTGCCAAAGCAGGGATCGACGTGCATATAATCGATCAGATCATATTTATGGTACGCGCCAGCGCCGAATATGGGATTCAGGTACAGGCAGTTAAAGCCCAGACCGCAGATATAATCCAGGTTTTCCCGGATGCCGCGAAGGGTGCCGCCATGGGCTGAGACGGAGGGAAAGCCGCGGCAGGTTTCGGATTTTCCCCGCCGGGAGATACGGCGCTTTCCGTCGGCAAAGCTGTCCGGAAAAATATTATAGACGACGGCTTCATGCACCCAATCGGGGACGGCGGCCAGATCGGCTTTGTGATGGAAGGGATACTGGAAATATTCGCTGCGCTCGATGTGCGCGTCTGTTTTTTCAAAGCATTCCCCGGCGAAGCGGCACTGCGTTTGCCCATCGTCCAACAGAAAATAATAGGCGATCCGCTGCCATTTCGTTTCCAAGGTCACTTCATACCAATCATACAGCAGATCGGAACGGATCAGCGGCATATCCAGCGGAAAGAAGGTCAGCTCCGACGCCATGTCCGCCCGGTCGGCATAGAAAAAGGTGACGCGCTGCAGATCGCCCCTTGCCGTGCGCAGGCGGAAAACAAAATGCGTTTCATCGAGCGGAAAAGCGTATTCGCTCATGGGGCGGTGCAGGATGGCGGCGTATTGCATTGTTTTTTATCCTTTCGTCGCGCCGCCGGTGACTCCGGCGACGTAGTATTTCTGCAGGCGGATGAACAGCAGAACGATGGGGATGGCCACCACCACCGATCCTGCGCAGAACACCGTATAATACTGATAGATGTTGGCCTTGTCCACCATGGTATACAATCCTTTGGCCACGGTGTAATTATTATAGTTATCCTTCATGATGACCGATACGAAGATGAAATCCACCCATGGCGCGATGAAGGCGTTGATGGCGGTGTTTACCACGATGGGCTTTGCGTTTGGCAGGATGATCTTCCAGAAGATCGTGTGCTTGCTGGCGCCGTCCAGCGTGGCGGCCTCGTCCAGCGCTTTGGGAATGGTATCGAAAAAGCCTTTGGCGATGTAGTAGTTCAGCGCCGCTCCGCCGGAATAGACCAGGATCAGAGCCAGCAGCGTTTGATCCAGGCCGATGGCCTTCATGAAGTGATAGATGGCGATCATGCTCATGAACCCGGGAAACATGCCCAGAATCAGGCTGGCATTCATAAGGACCTTCCGGCTTTTGAACCGCAGACGGGAATAGACGTAGGCCACCATCAGGGTCAGGATGGTGGTGATCAGGCAGCTGCATACGGCCACAAACAGGGTGTTTAAAAACCAGCGGGGAAAGTTAAACAGCCTTGTATCGGTGAATAGCCTGGTATAGTTATCGACCGTGAAGGCTTTTGGCCAAAGGTAGGGCGTATACGCGCCGGGCTCTTTGCGGAAGGATGACAGGAGCAGCCAGAACACGGGCAGCATCCACAGAGCGGAGAGCACGGTCAGCAGCGTATGCAAACCGATGGAGGCGCGGAGCTTTCGCCTGTTCACATGCTTTTTCATTGGAACATATCCTCCTTTTTCACCGCGCCGGTGCGGTTGTACACCGCCAGGGAGCAGATTGAAACGATCATGAAAATGAAGATGCCAATGGTGGAGGCCAGGGCATAATCGTGCTGATCCACAGTCAGCTTATATAGCCAGGTGACCAGTAGATCGGTTTTGCCCGCTTGGTAATAGTCCAGGCTGGCAGGCCCGCCTGCCGTCAGCAGATAGATCACGTTGAAATTATTGATGTTGCCGACAAAGGTGGTGATGGTGGCAGGAGCCGTGACGAACACCATATAGGGCAGCGTGATGCTGATGAAGCGGCGTACTGGGCCCGCGCCGTCGATGGAGGCGCTTTCGTACAGCTCCTCCGGCACGTTCATAAGCACGCCGGAAAAGGTCATCATGGTATAGGGGATGCCGATCCACATATTGATCACGATGACCACGATCCGGGAGAGCGTTACGTCGGTTAGGAAGGGAAGCGGCGTTTGGATCCAGCCCAGCTCCATCAGCGCCACATTGATGGCCCCGGTAGGCTCCAGCGCGCGGGAGACCAGCAGCAGAGAAACGAACTGCGGAATGGCAATGGGGATCATGAACCAGGTGCGCCACATTTTCTTGGCTTTCACCAGCTTGTTGTTGATGATGATGGCCAGGATCATGCCGAAAATGTAATTGGTGAAGGTGGCGAAGATCGCCCACACGACGGTCCAGCCCAGGATACCCACAAAGGTGTTGGTCTTTGTGGCGTTGCCCAGGAAAATATCCGTCACGTTCTGCATGCCTGTCCAGGTGAACAGGTTGCCAGGGGGCTGATGGTTGGCGTCGAAGTTGGTAAAGGCAATGAGGATCATAAAGATGATGGGCAGCACGGTAAAGAGCAGCAGCGTGGTCATGGGTGCCGCCAGCAGCGTCACATGAAACCGTTCATTCAGCAACGCGGAGGCATCCTTACGCAGAGAAGGAGCTGCCTTTCCTGCCTTTTCCAATTGATACAGACGGGAGGCGCTTTTGAGATTCATGACCCACAGGCAAATAAACAGCACCGCTGCGGCCAGCGTCAGCACGCTGAACAGCAGGATCAGCATGCTGTTATCGCCGGGTACGCGCTGATAAATCTGCATCTCCTCGTTCCATACACGCAGCTGCGCGTTTTCGCCCAGCGTCAGGAAATGGCGCAGATATTTCCAGCCGAAGCCGAAAAAGAACAGAAAAAACAAGACTTCCACAACGAGATACAAAAGCCCCTTGACGATCTGCCCACGCTTCAAGCAGCCAAGGCCCATGATCAGACAGGAGCCTTTGACCCAGAAATCACCCTGGGTAAATTCCTTCCAAAATCGCTTCATACGCATGCCTCCAGGATGCCGGAAAAGGCTGCCGCGATGATCGGCAGCCTTTTCCCGATAAGATCATTATTGACCGATGGTCTGGGCCACCCACTGATCCAGCAAGGGAGCCACATCCACGGTGGGATCGGCGATCAGGGCATTGCCAAAAGCGGTGGCGGGCGTCCAGAAGTCGCCGATGATCAGCTGGGTCACGGCATAGTCGCTCTGGGCTGCCAGGGCAGACAGGGCAGGATCGGAAGCGATAGCTTCGCTCTTGGCAGCGTTGATGTTGGAGGGGCCGTAGCCGCGCACCTCGAAGCGGCGCAGCTGGCTTTCCTCACTGGTCAGTAATTCCGCCAGGTTCATGGCTTCCACGGGATAATCGCTCTGGGTGTTGA
>JAFUDW010000182.1 GCA_017464225.1 Clostridia bacterium
ATTGCATCATTGACGTCGGCAAGCCGCCGTCATTTCCGGTGCGGGTGATGCGTAGAAACTTTCGACATCAATCCCCAGTCTGAGGTAGGCACGCACAGCGTGCCGAGGATTGCGCAGCAATCCCGAAAAAGCAGGATGACGGCTGATTGAGCTTGCTCAAATCAGACGGCAGCCTGCTTTTTCTTTGCCTCAGACGGCCTCTTTGCGACAACCCCTTCAGCTAATCTGGCGGAAATTGTTTGATAGTGTCGTCAACCATGTTCGCCGGAAAGGGTGTCCAGAGGGCCCAAGCGGGCCCTTTGGCGCGGGTTCATAAGGGCCGCGGAGGCCCTTATCGTATCCCCCGTCCCCATCAAGCTCCATAGGCGAGCTCTAATTTGGAGAACAGATCTTCCAGCGTCATCCTCACATCAACGCTGTCGTACACCCGGATCATTTTGCCGTCCGGGTCCGCTTGATAGGTCAGATCCTGCCGGAGCCTGGGCGCATGCTCCATGTGCCAGTTGCCGCGCCAGCGGTTCATCAGCAGCACGGCCACGGTGGTATTATCCCCCAGCGTCCAGTTTTCCCCGGTGCGCAGCAGGAAGCCCGGATCGTATTCCCGATGGTTTTCGGCCTCCAGCTGATCATAAAGATAACGCCCCAGTTTCCCGCAGGGATATACCCGGCGTTTCAGCTCGGCCAGGGTCACTTCCAGCGTGCTGTATACGCTCTGATCGGTCTGCCATATCTCAGCCCTGCCCGCCAGCACGGCCCGGACGGCCTCGGGATCCTGCATCACGTTGAATTCGGGCCGTCCCTGCGGGTAAGGACCGCCTCCGTTCCAGAGCACGATCACGTTTTCCGCGATATCCGGCGCGGCGTTCAGGGCCGCGGCCACGTTGGTCATGGCGCCTTGAACGGCAATATACAATTTACCGGGCTGCCGGGCTTCCCGGATGATGAAATCCACGCCCTCGCCGCCAGGCGCGTCCAGCATGGAGCGCAGGGGCGAAGGACAGCCCCGAAAGAAGGGCACGTCCTCCATTTCCGCCAGGCCCAGCAGCTTTTCGATTTCCCGATAGCTTTCCTCCATGGATTTCCCGGCATAACCGGCCTTTTGCTCAAAATGCGCGGCCACGATGCCCCGCACGTCCAGCATAGGCGATAAAAGATGATGCAGGATGGCGTATTGATCGTCGGCCTCGTTTTTCGCGTCGGTATCCACAATGACCCGGATGCGGGAGGCGGCAGGGGGCGCAACGCCGATGCGGCCCAGGATCTCGCTTCGTTTCATGGGTCTTCTCTCCTTACGCGTCGGTATCGGGGATCGCGTTCAGCTCGCCGTTTAGAGCCTTAACGTCCAGCGTTTCATCAGCGTCCCGGCTCAGGATGCTTTTCAGGCTCAGCCCCAGAGGGATCACGCTTTTTTCCGTCATGATCCGCACCAGACCGGGCACATATTTTTCCAATACTTTTTTCGTTTCCGCGTTATCCAGCAGCTCCTGGGCGGTATTCTGGATGGAGAAGAAGCCTTCCTTCCGCACGTCGTCCTCCGCCAGGAACCAGTTGCGCACGGCGGTGCCGGCCTCCTGCTCAGGCAGGCGGTAGCCGCTTTCTGCCTCCGTGACCCGCTGCCAGACGCCATGATCGGCGCAATCGCCGGCTATGACTTCCACGTGGTTTTCGCCCATCCGCAAAGGCGCCTGCCGAAAAACCGCCGTTCCGTTTTTCGCCTTCGCCCAGCCGAAGGGCTTGCCGTTCAGCAGCAGCCGAACTTCGGGCTGATTGGTATAGCATTTGATATCGATCGCCGCTTGGGCGCGCTTTTCAAAGCGCTTTTCGCACAGATGCACGAAGGGCTCCGCCGACCAACGGGCCTTATAATAATAGAACGCGTCCTTGCGGGTCTGCCGGTCGTGGCTCACCAGCCCCTTGGCATTGATGCATTTCTGCCCGCCCTCGCTGCGCCGGGCGCTGAAAAAATCAAACATATTCCAAATGAAGCTGCCCCACAGGTATTCCCGGCTTTCGATCTGGGGATAAACCGTTTCATGCCACAGGGCCTGATACTCCTCGGAATAATCCTTTACCTGAGGCGCTTCGCTGTGCAGGGCCAGGTTGGCGTCCACGCCGTACTCACTGATGCCCAGGGACAGGGCGGGCCGGGCGGCGTGCATCTGATCCAGATAGGGGCCGTAATCCCGCATCTCGCCATAATACCAGCCGAAATAGATGTTATAGCCCACCAGATCGGTGATCTCGTTCAAATGGCTGGAGGCCTTCAGGGGATACAGATTGGCGCAGGCTGAATAACGGGCGGGATCCAGCGATTTGACCAGCGCGTGCAGCCTGCGGCAGTTTTCGTGCATGAAGGGCGCGTCCCGGAACATGGCGATCTCATTCTGTATGCCCCAGCAGAAAACGGAAGGATGATGGATGTTTTGCAGGATCAGCTCGGTCAGCTGCTGCGCGGCGTTGTCCATCAGTTCGGGGCTTTCGGTCATTTTCAGCATGGGGATCTCGGCCCAGACCAGCAAGCCCATTTCGTCGCAGCAGTCATAGGCGGCCTGGGGATGCTGATAATGGGACAGGCGCACCGCGTTGGCCCCGATCTCGCCAATGATGGAAAAATCCCCGCGGACGTCCGCCTCGGATACGGCGCAGAAACGCCCCGCGCGATCCTGATGCTTGGCTACGCCCCGAAGCCTGACCTGTTTCCCATTCAGGAAAAGGCCCTTGTCCGGATCAAGCGCCAGGCAGCGGAAGCCGGTGCGCACCGTTACTTCATCCTCCGTGCGGCCGTTCACTCGCAAAGCTGCCGAAAGGGAATAGAAGCGCGCGCGTCCCGGGCCGTCCCACAAAAGCGGATCGACCACGGCGAAGGCGGCGGTTTGATCAGCCGCCCCTTCCGCGGTTTGCAAAAGCGCGCCGCTGTCATCATACAGCTGATAGACGATTTTAGCGTTTCGGTCGGCGCACACCGTATGCGGCTCCGCGAACAGGACGCCGTTTTGATCCGCGTCCAGTTCCGTCCTTACGATCAGGCCGTCCGTACCAAAATAGCAGCGGTCAAAATGGTTTTCCTCGCAGATCAGCAGCTCCGCATTCCGATATAGCCCGCCAAACACCGTAAAATCGCCGAAGGAGGGAGCGATCTCCTCACATACGCTGTTTTCCAGGAAAGCGCGGATCGTCCAGGCTTCGTCGGCCATGGCCGCCTCCGGCACCGGCAGGCGGAAGCGGGAATATCCGCCCCGATGACCGCCCGCTTCATGCCCGTTTACAAATACGCGGCACTGCTGATCGGCGGCCTCAAAGGAGAGAAAGGCCGTTCGCCAGGCGTCCTCCCGGCGGACCGTCTTTTCATAGACCGTCAGCCCCTGGTACGCGTCGTCCTGCCGAAACCAGGTGTGGGGCAGGGAAACGTCCTCCCACGGGCCGTCGGGCAGGGACGGCGGCAGCTGATCCAGCGTAAAGCCGGGAAGCTTTTTGAATTTCCAGCCGGGATTCAGAGATATGCGCTGCATGGTTTTTCCTCCTGTTTACGGATTGGGGAGCGGGTGCACGTTCAGGGATTTTCTGTATTCGTTGGGCGATATGCCATTGATTTTTTTGAAGGTGCGGGTGAAGTAATTGGCGTCGGAAAAGCCGCACTGCTCGGCGATGGCCTGCATGGAGAGCGTCGTTTTCGCCAGCTTTTCCTCTGCCTGCCGGATGCGGGTCTTGTTGATGTAATCCGTTACCGTGACGCCCACCTCCTTGTGGAAGCGGGAGGAGAGATAGTTTTTATTGATGACAAAGCGCGTGGCCAGCCCATCCAGATTGATGGGCTCCATGTAATGAAAATCAATATAGTTCAGACAGTCCCGCACGGGAGCGGAGTAGCGCTCCAGGGAATGCTGCTGCACCAGCAGGCAGTAATGCCGGATCATTTTGGGGATCAGGGCGTTCAATTGATCCAGGGTCTCCACGTTTTCGATCTCCTTGACAAACTGGCCGCTGATGCCGTCGATGTACAGGGGATGCACCGCCGCCTGCTCGATGGCTTTGCGATAGGCGGTATTGACGGCGATGACCATGTATTTGGCGTCCTTCAAGGGATCGGCCACCCGCTGATCCAGGGTAAAGCCCATAAACAGGTTCTGCTGGTAGATCGCCTCGGAAATATCCCCCCGGCGGATGGCCTCCAGCATGGCGTTCTCCACGGCGTAGCGGGCTTCGATGGAGGTATAGGGAATGGAGGACAGGGCGATGGTGGGCTTTTGCTTGGCCTGCTCGGGATGGTCATAGGAGACCGATTTGATTTCCAGGTCCGGATTGGCCAGATACCGGGACAGAAGGCTGGCGAACATATGCTGCCAGCTCAGGTAATCCTGGATCACCGGGATGCGCTTGAAATACCACCGGATGGCGTCGATGGCGTCGGCCTGCAGGCCGTGCCGGCTGATCAGGCGCTCATAATCGTCCTCACCGTAGGTACGGTAGGTGAAGGGGCCGCAGAAGGCGAAGGCGCCCATCTCCGTGTCCCTCCCCTGAAATACCAGATAATGCAGGCCGAAATCATCCTTATAATCGATCACGTTGTCCTCCGGCACCAGCGACATGATACCGGAGGCAAAGCGGATATAATCAAAGCCCTCGTAGAGCCTGTCTCGGAAAAGAAAATCCAGCGCGGACGCTTCGGGCGCGGTGCACTGCTGCCTCAGGAGCAGGAACTGCACCCGGTAAGAGCCCAGGATATCCCGCAGGATATCCCGCAGATCCATCATGACCATGGGGCTTTCACCTCATTCATTCAAATTGACAATCTTTATCCTAAAAATATCATAAACCTTCACATAAATCAATAGAATGTGAAAATCGTGCTAAAACCGGTGAATCCTGTATGTGTGATTGGGGAAAGAAATATGATATATTATACATGATAACAGCGTTCACAGCCTGACCATAGAACCATGCGGAAACCGCTATCATCAAGAATGCGAGAGGATGCAGATGGAAAAGGAAATCATTTTTGAAGCGAAGCACATGCGCAAGGAGTTCGGCCCCACCATCGCGCTCAAGGATGTGGATTTCACCCTTCGCCGGGGCGAGATCCGCGGGCTGGTGGGTGAAAACGGCTCGGGAAAATCCACGATCATGTCCATAGCTTCCGGCATGCAGCCCGCCACCAAAGGCGAAATGTTCTATAAGGGACAGCCCTGGAAGCCCGGCAACATGGTGGAAGCGCAGGACGCGGGCATCTCCATGATCCTGCAGGAGGCCAACACCATCCCCGGGGTCACCGTGGCGCAGAACATCTTCTCCGGCCATGAGGCGGAATTTTCCAAGCTCGGCGTGATCAGCATGCTGAAAATGAAAAAGGAAGCCCAGAAGGTGCTGGAGAGCTTCGGCATCGGCCACATCCGGGCGGGCGATCTGATCGACCAGTACACCTTTGAGGACCGCAAGCTGGTGGAGCTGGTGCGCTGCGTGACCGACAAGACCGAGATCCTGGTGGTGGACGAAACCACCACGGCCCTTTCGCTGGAGGGCCGCGAGATCCTTTATAAGCTGATCCACCGCATGGCGGAGCAGGGCAAGGCCATCGTGTTCGTATCCCATGATATGGACGAGATCCTGGAGCAGTGCACCGATCTGACGGTGCTGCGGGACGGCGACATCATCGGCCATCTGACCCGGGAGCAAATGGACGCCCCCGATTCGGTGAAGACCATCCGCTACATGATGGTGGGCCGCGAGATCGGCGATAAATATTACCGCGAGGATTACGATACCAGCCACAGCGGCGACGTGGCCCTGGAATTGCAGGACGTGAGCCTTGGCAAGATCCAGCATTTCAATCTGAAGCTGCACAAGGGCGAGATCATCGGCATGGGCGGCCTCTCCGGCTGCGGCATGCACGATATCGGCCGCATCGCCTACGGCCTGGAAAAGCTGAGCGGCGGCAAGGTGCTTCGGAACGGCAAGGAGATCAAAACGCCTTTGATGGCCATCAACAGCGGCATCGGCTACATTTCCAAAAACCGCGATACCGAAGCGCTGATCTTAAACGGCCCCATCCAGGATAACATCGTGCTGCCCTCCATCCCCGCCCTGGAAAAGCATACCTTCATCAGCCCTCGGGCGGAAAAGAAGCTGAGCGATATCGAGATCGGCAACTACCGCATCAAATGCCACGGCGGCAAGCAATATGTGAACACCCTGTCCGGCGGCAACAAGCAGAAGGTCTCTTTCGGCAAGTGGACAGCCAAGGGCAGCGAGGTCATCATCATGGATTGCCCCACCCGCGGCGTGGATATCGGTGTCAAGCAGGCCATGTACACCCTGATCGAGGAAATGAAGAAGCAGGGCAAGGCCATCCTGATGATTTCCGAGGAGCTCAGCGAGCTGATCGGAATGGCCGACCGGCTGATCATCATGAAGGATTTTGAAGTGACCCACCAGGTGGAGCGCAATCCCGACCTGAAGCAGACCGACCTGATCGAATACATGATTTAAGGAGGCCCCTATGACTGCGATTGCACAAGAAAAAGAAAAGCAAACCCTGCAGCAATGGCTGAAAAAGCACGGCTCCTCCGTGGCCTCCGTGGGCGGTCTTGTGTTCTGCGTGGTGTTCTTCACCATCGCCACCGGCATCAAGGGCGAAAGCATCTGGAGCGCCAGCAAGCTGTCCACCCTGATCGGCGACGTGATCGTCACCGCCCTGATGGCGGTGGGCGCGGTGTTCATCTATTCCCTGGGCAACATGGACGTGAGCATCGGCAAGCAGATCGGCCTGTACAGCACATTGCTTGTGCTCATCGGCAACGCCACGGGCAGCCTGCTCATCGCCATCCTGGCCTGCCTGGGAATCGCCGTGATCATCGGCATCGTCAACGGCTCCGCGGGCGAGCTGCTGCACATGTACTCAGTCATTTCCTCGGTGGTGTTCATGATGGTGCTCTCCGGCATCAGCACCATCATCTATTCCAACCTGGGCACCCGCAACATCAGCCTGACCCACCCCGCCATCGACCTGACGCTGTTCCGTCAGCCCTGGTTCATGGTGCTGGTGCTGGCCATTGAGACGGCGGTGATCGGTTACTTCTTCTACTTTACCAAGTTCGGCAAGTATGCCCGGGCCATCGGCGCCAACCAGACCGCCACCTCCCAGAGCGGCGTGAACATCATCCTGTACCGGGTGATCCCCTACGTTTTCCTGGCGGTGTGCCTGGTGACGGCCTCCCTGTTCCAGATGGGCTACACCGGCGCGGCGTCGGACTCCACCGGCACCGGCTTTGAAATGAACGTGATGGTGTCCCTAATCCTGGGCGGCATGCCCTTAAAGGGCGGCATGAAATCCCGCGTGTCCTGCGCCATCATCGGTTCCCTCACCTATTCCCTCTTGGCCGTGGGCCTGCCCATCATCGGCGTGCCCACCCGCCTCACCTTCCTGATCAAGGCCGCCATCTTCCTGATCGTGGTGCTGATCACCTGCCGCCAGAAGAACGGCGTGCTGCCCCGGTAATTGAAGCGATCCTGCGCAGGCAAAACGCCTGTCAAGATAAAAAACAAGGAGGAAATCCCATGAAAAAGCTGATTGCTGTCGTTCTGACCCTCATCATGCTGCTTGGCATTGCTGCCATGCCCGCTTCCGCCGAAGGAAAGGGCAAGATCCTGTACCTGTCCAACCTGAACAGCGGCGCCCAGTATGAATTCTATGTCGCCTATCTGAACATGATGGCCAAAGAGCTTGGCTACACCGTGGAAATCGTGTACGCCGACGGCTTCAACGATCCCGCCGGCAACCTGAAGAACGTGAAGAACGCCTACACCTCCGACGTGGTGGGCCTGATCGCCACCCAGGACGGCGGCCTGATCAACATCATGGAAGAATACCCGGACCTGTATGTGGTCGGCTTCTTCTCCGACTTTGACGCCGTGTTCAACGAAGGCGCCACCAGCGCGGGCGTGCTGGAAAAGGATCATTTCCTGGGCCTGATGGGCGATAACTACATCAGCGGCGTTTCGCTGGGCGAAGCCTATGCCGAGGAAGTCATCGCCCGCGGCTACAAGAAGGTTTCCACCTGCGTCTTCCCCGTGTACGCCTATCCCAAGCACACCGTGGCCGACGCCGCCTTCCGCGCCTATATTGAAAAGTACAACGAGACCGCTGCCGAGCCCGTCGAGATCGTGGGCGACGCCACCGTGCTGAACTTCACCCCCCTGGAGACCAACTACTTCTTCGAGGACGGCAACGACGATCTGGACTGCATCGTGGGCTTCTGCGCCGGCACCACCTTCGTGTATCCCACCGTGGTGGAAGCCAAGGCCATGGGCATCTGCAAGGACGATATGCAGATCATCACCGGCGGCTTTGACAACGACCCCGACCTGATGGCCGACTGCGGCGACGACAAGAACATCGTGCGCCTGACCACCTCGGCCTTTGAAAGCATCATCTGGCCCATGGCCCTGATCGACGCCGCCCTCTCCGGCAACATGTACAAGGATTATCCCGGCATCGAGCGTCTGGACTCCGGCATCATGGTGATCAACAGCACCGAAAAGTTTGACGCCGTCATCAACAATTCCCCCATGGGCGCTTCCAGCGACGCCGACCGCCTGTCCAAGGCCCAGGCCAGCTGGGACGATATGAAGGACTACTTCACCAGCGTGAACCCCGACGCCAGCTATGCCGATCTGACCGCTTACTGCCAGTCCTTCGCCGTGGAAGGCTACATGAAGTAATTTCCTTTGCCTCCCTGCCCGGGAGCATGCCTCCCGGGCGGGAACTCCCGATCCTCAATCACTGCTGATATTGGAGGCAGAACCCATGAATAAAGCGCTCAACATCCTCAAGCGCGTCGCGGGAACGCTGATGCTGCCCGTGATCATGTTTGTGGTCATGAAGATCCTGTGCAATGCCAATGGCAAAAAGTTCCTGGAAAACATGGCCATGTGGAAGGTCATGATCCCCAACGTGGCGGTATCGGTAGCCTGCGCCATGGGCATCGGCCTCCAGTTCAAAAACGGGCGGTTTGACTTTTCCGGCGGCTCCATCATGCTGGTATCCGCCATCGTGGCGGGCAGCATCGCCCGCGACGCCGGCACCGGCAGCTGGCTGCTGTTCTGCGCCATCGCCGTGGGCATGTGCGTACTGCTCAGCGTGGGCGTGGCCGTGGTATACGTCTATGGCCGCCTTCCCATCATGATCGCCACCATCGGCATGGCGCTGCTGTATGAATCCATCACCCCGCTGATCTTTGGCGGCGGCGGCGTCAACCTGGTGTCCGTTAAATTCATCAAGCAGCTTTCGGCCTATCCCACGGTGCTCATCCCCTTTGCCGGGGCGGTGATCGTGTACGCCGTGTACAATTACCTTGCCACCACCGGCAAGCAGAGCCTACTGCTGGCCAAAAACCAGCAGGCGGCGGTGAACATCGGCGTCAATGAAAACAAAAACGTGATCCTCTCCTATGTGTACAGCGGCCTGATCTTCGGTTTTGCCACCATCATCTGGGCCTCCATCGGCAAGCACGACGCCAGTTTCTCCTCCCTGAGCACGGTGGGCGAACTGTTCTCCAACATCCTGCCGGTGTTCGTGGGACTGTATATCGGCGTATTCTGCGGCGATACCATCGGCATCATCATGGGTTCCCTGGCCATCTGCATGATGAAGACCGGCCTGACCACCGTGTTCAAGGCCGAGCTGGGCGGCGCCATTTCCACCGCCATGATGGGCCTGTTCGTGTTCCTGGTCAACTTTGTGGCCGGCCAGGGCAAAAACATCAAAAAGCTGTTTGGCAAGCTGTTTGCGACGCATCAGCCGGTCAAAGCGTAAACATTCAAAGAAAGAATCCACCAATTGGCGGGCGAAGGCGTATACGCCGCGCCCGCCTTTTTGAAAGGAACGCGCTATGAAGATCACAAGCCTCCGCGTAAACGGCATCCGGGAGCCGCTGGGCTTTTCCCTGCCCCACGTGTCCGTCTCCTGGAAGGTGACGGATACCGCCTCCAAGCAGCCGACCCGGGAAAAAATCGCCGTGGCTGCCGACCCCGCCTTTGCCCATATCCTGTATGAAAAGGAGGCCCCCCGGCTTTCCTCCATTGGTGAAAACATTCCTCTTTCTCTTTTGCCCCGCACCCGGTATTATGTGCGCGTCGAGGTTACGGGGGACGGAGGCGACCAAGGAATAAGCGAAACCTGGCTGGAAACGGGCAAAATGAACGAGCCCTGGCAGGCGAAATGGATCGGCGCGCAGGCGGAGGACAGCTTTCATCCGCTGTTTTTCCGCAATTTTGATTTGGGCCAGCCGGCGGTTTCCGCCCGGCTGTACGTCACCGGCCTGGGCCTGTACGAAGCGTATCTCAACGGTGAAAAGGCCGGGGACGATCTCTTGGCCCCCTTCTGCAGCGATTATAACGAGCAGGTGCAGATCCAGACCTATGATGTGACCGATCTGCTCCAAAGCGGCGAAAACAGGCTGGAGATCCTCGCTGGGAACGGCTGGTACAAGGGCCGCCTGGGCTATGAGGGCGGAAAGGAGATCTTTGGGGACCGCTTCCAGGTCATTGCCGAATTGCGCGTAACGCTGGCGGACGGCGCCGAGCGGGTGATCGGCACGGACGAAAGCTGGCAATACCGGGGCAGCGATTTTGAATATACGGACATTTACGACGGCGAGTGCCTGAACCGCCTGCTTTGGCAGGGCCGGGAAAACCCGGCCAAAGCCGTTTGCCTGATGCCCGAAAAGAAGCTGGCCGACCGCTGCAGCCTGCCCGTGATCGTGAAGGACGCCCTGCCCGTGCGGGAAATCATCCGTACCCCCAAGGGGGAAACGGTGCTGGACCTGGGGCAGAACTTTACGGGCTTCCTGGAATATACGGCCGATTTTCCCGTCGGCACGCGCGTTACCCTGGATCACGGCGAAATATTGCAAAACGGCAATTTCTACAACGATAATTACCGCACCGCCCAGGCGCGGATGATCTATGTTTCCGATGGCCGCAAGGAAACCGTGCGCGCGCACTTTACCTATTTCGGCTTCCGCTACGTGCGGGTGACGGGCTGGCCCGGAGAAATCAAACAAGGGGATTTCATCGGCCGGGCGGTCTATTCCGACCTGGATACCGCCATCCGCTTCCGCAGCGGCAGCGAAAAATTGAACCGCCTGGCGCAAAACGCCTTCTGGGGCCAGCGCAGCAATTTTCTGGATATGCCCACCGACTGCCCCCAGCGGGACGAGCGCCTGGGTTGGACGGGGGACGCCCAGGTGTTTTCGCCCACGGCCTGCTTCCAGATGGACGCCCGGGCTTTCTACCGCAAATTTCTTTTCGATCTGCGCGCCGATCAAAAAAAGCACGACGGCGCCGTGGCCAATTACCTGCCCAATTTCGGCGGTATGCCCGGCGGCTCCAGCGTGTGGGGGGACGTGGCCACCTTCCTGCCCATGACGCTCTATGATTTTTACGGGGATCAGGCCGATCTTCGGGAGCAGTATCCCCTGATGCGGGACTGGCTGGAATGGATCTTCCGCCAGGATGAGCAGAACGGCGGCCGCAGGCTGTGGGATTTCGGCTTCCACTTTGGCGATTGGCTGGCCCAGGACGGCGTAACGCCCCAGAGCATGAAGGGCGGCACCGACGATTTCTTTGTGGCCAGCATGTACTACTACGCCTCGGCCCGCAAGACCGAGCGGGCGGCCCGCATCCTGAAAAAAGCAGAGGATGCGGAAAAGTACGGAAAATTGGCCGCGGAGATCCGCGCCGCCATCCTGCGGGAATACTTTAGCCCGGCCGGGCTGCTGTGCGCCGACACCCAGACGGCGTACCTGCTGTGCCTGAATTTTGGGGTATACGTCAACAAGGAGCGCCTGATCGAGGGGTTGAAAAAACGCTTCCGGAAGGACTGCTTCAAAATCAAGGGCGGCTTTGTGGGCGCCACCATGATGTGCCGGGTTCTGGCCGAAAACGGTCTGACCGATCTGGCGGCGTACTTCCTCTTCCAGGAGGGCTTCCCCGGCTGGATGCACTGCGTCAACCTGGGGGCCACCACCATCTGGGAAAGGTGGAACAGCGTGCTGGACGACGGAACGATCTCCGGCACCGGCATGAACTCCCTGAACCATTATTCCTACGGCGCGGTGATGGAATACGTGTTCCGCGATCTGGCGGGCATTCAGCCCCTGTCCCCCGGCTTTGCCCGGGTGCGCTTCGCGCCCCAGCCCACCTGGCGGGCGGGAGAAATCTCCTGCGCCTATGATTCCGTCCAGGGCGTGTACGCCTCCTCCTGGAAGATCAATGCGGACGGCACCCTTTCCGTTCGCCTGGAGGTGCCCTTTGGCGGCACGGCGGAGGCGATCCTGCCCGGAACGAATGAAACGGCGGAGCTGACCGCGGGCGTGTTTGAAAAAACCTATCGTCCCGATCACGATTATCGGCTCAAATATTCCATGGAAAGCCGCCTGGAGGAAATGAAGGACGATCCGGAGGCCCTGGCGATCCTCAAAGAGGACCTGCCCGGAGCGTACGGGATGATCGAAACAAACGACGCCGAGTTTTTGACCATGAGCCTGAGCGATCTGCAATTTCTGTTTTTCCGGGGCTTCAATCCCCAGATGGTGCGGGAAGGCGTCCGAAGGCTGTTCACCCTGAAAGCATAAGCAAGGAGGAAACCACCATGATCGACCTGAAAGGCAATCCCTTTTTTCTGAGCGACGAGGATATCCGCTGGGTAGAGGAAACCAAAGCGGCCATGACCGCCGAGGAAAAGCTGCAGCAGCTGTTTTTCCCCATCGGCTATTCCGCCAACGAAGGCTATCTGCAATATGAGCTGCTGAACCGCGGCCCCGGCGGCGTGATGTTCCGCACCGGCAAAACCGAGGAGCTTTTCAGCGCCTATTCCTATCTGCAGAACCATACCAAGATCCCCCTGTTCCTGGCGGCCAACCTGGAGGCGGGCGGCGACGGCATCGTGGAGGAGGGCACGGCCTTCGGCAAGCAGATGCAGGTCGCGGCCACCGGCGACCCGGAACAGGCTTACCGGCTGGGCAGGATCGCCTGCGCCGAGGGACAGGCCGTGGGCTGCAATTACGCCTTCGCCCCGGTGGTGGATATCGACAGGAATTACCACAACCCCATCACCAACGTGCGCACCTATGGCAGCGATCCCGAAATGGTGAAAAAATGCGGCCTGGCCTACATGAAGGGCGCCAGGGAGTGCGGCAGCGCCGTATCCGTCAAGCATTTTCCGGGGGACGGCGTGGACGAATGCGACCAGCATATCCTGACCAGCGTCAACAGCCTGTCCTGCGAGGAATGGGACGCGACCTACGGCGATATTTACAAAACGCTGATCGATCACGGCGCGCTCACCGTGATGGTAGGCCACATCGCCATGCCCGCCTATCAGAAGAAATTCAATCCCGCCCATCCCGACAAGCTGATGCCCGCCACCCTGTCCCCCGAGCTTCTGCAAAACCTGCTGCGGGAAAAGCTGGGCTTCAACGGCATGATCATCTCCGACGCCAGCCCCATGGTGGGCTTCCTGTGCGCCATGGACAGGCGCAGGTCGGTGCCCTATTGCATCGAGGCGGGCTGCGATATGCTCTTGTTCAATAAGGACTACGAGGAAGACCTGGGCTATATGCGGCAGGGCTATGAGAGCGGCATCCTGTCCGAAAAGCGGCTGGACGAGGCCATCACCCGCATCCTGGCGGCCAAAGCGGCGCTCAAGCTGCATGAAAAGCAAAAAAATGGAACGCTGGCCCCGCAAAGGGAGAACCTGAACGTGATCGCCTGCGATCAGCACAGGGCCTGGGCCCAGGAATGCGCCGACAAGGCGGTGACCCTGGTGAAGGATACCCAGCATCTTTTGCCCATCAGCCCGAAGAAGCATCGCCGCGTGCTGTTTGAGATCCTGGGAAAATGCCCCTCAGAGCAGCGGGTGGCGGAGCGGTTCATTGCTGATATGGAAAAAGAGGGCTTCGAGATGATCCCCTACCGGGAGGAAGTCTTTGACTTTTCCAAGCCCATGCGGTTTGAAACGGTGGAGGAGTTCCGCAGTAAATACGATCTGGTGATCTACATCGGCAACGTGGAGAATGCCTCCAACAAGACCACCGCCCGCCTGAACTGGCACGCCCCCTATGGCGCGGGCAACAACATCCCCTGGTTCGTGGAGGTGGTGCCCACCCTGTTCATCTCCCTGCAAAACCCCTATCATCTGCTGGACGTGCCCATGGTGAAAACCTATATCAACGCCTATTCCAACCATGACCTGATGATCGACACCGTGGTGGAAAAGCTGGTGGGCAGGAGCGAATTCAAAGGCGAAAGCCCCGTCGATCCCTTCTGCGGCAAGGAATACCTGCGCTACTGACGGAACGGGCCCACGAAATCGCGGGCGGCCATTTTTAACATGGTCGGCATCTGGAAATCGACCGATCACCGTACAGGAAGGAGAAAAACGCCATGGTGGATCTGAAGGCCAAGCCCTTTTATCTGACGGACGCTGAAATCAAATGGGTGGAGGATACCCTGGCCTCCATGACGCTGGAAGAAAAGCTGAGCCAGCTGTTTGTGCTGCTCAAGGCCGTGCCCGGCGTGAATGAAGAGCAGATCAAGGCGCTGATGGAATCCGCCCGGCCCGGCGGCATGCGCTGGCAGGGCGGCGACAAGGAAAGCGTATGGCGGCAAAACCGCCTGTTCCAGCAGTACAGCCGCATCCCCGTATTCATCGCGGGCAACTGTGACGACGGCGGCAGCGGCGTGCTGCCGGGGGAGGGCACCTTTGTGGCCACCGCGGCGGAGGCGGGCGCGTCCCAGGGCGATGAAACCGCCTATCATATGGGCTACGCGGCTGGCAAGGAGGCGGCGGCCATCGGCGTCAACTGGATGTTCAACCCGGTGGCGGACGTATACAAAAACTGGCGCAATACCATCGTGAACACCCGCGCTTTTTCCAGCGATCCCGATCGGGTCATCGAATGCGTCAGGGCCTACATCCGGGGCATCAAGGACGCCGCGCCGCATATGGCCTGTACCTGCAAGCATTTTCCCGGCGACGGCTGGGACGAATTGGATCCCCATATTTCCCCGGCGCACAATGAGGCAAGCGAAGCGGAATGGATGGAAAGCTACGGCAAGGTATACCAGACCATGATCGACGAGGGCCTGGAGACCATCATGACGGGGCAGATTTCCCTGCCCGCCATGAGCCGCAAGCTGCACCCGGGCATCCGCAATGAGGAAATCCTTCCGGCCTCCCTGGCCCCCGAGCTTTTGCAGGATCTTTTGCGGCAGCGGATGGGCTTCAACGGTCTGATCATTTCCGACGCCTCTCATATGATCGGCATGGCCGGCGTGATGCGGCGCAGCGAGGCCGTGCCCCGGTGCATCGCCGCGGGATGCGATATGTTCCTGTTCGCCAATGATTTTGAGGAGGATCTGGGATATCTCAAAGCGGGCTATGAAAACGGGATCGTCACCGAGGAAAGGCTGCGGGACGCGCTGCTGCGCGTGCTGGGGCTGAAGGCTCATCTGAAATTATACGACGATGCCGTGCGCTATCCCGACAAAGCGGGCCTGGAGGCCGTGGGGTGCGACGCACACCGGCAGTTTACCGTTCAGGCTGCCGACGCGGGCGTCACGCTGGTGAAGGATACCCGGCGGCTATTGCCCATCGATCCCAGGGAAAAGAAAAACGCCCTGCTGATCTACGTGCAGAGCACGCCCAACAGCAAAGCCTACCGGGGCGACGGCATGCGGGTGCTGATCGCCGAGGAATTGGAACGGGTCGGCTTCTCAGTCACCCAGTGTCCCAGCTTCTACGATCTGGAAATCGAAAACGGCCCCCATCCCATGAACTTCGTCAAAATGATGCGGATGGATCGCCGGGAGGATTTCAAAAAGAAGTACGACGTGGTGTTCGTGTTCATCTACGTGAAGGGCTACGCTCAGCGCAACATTGAGCGCCTGTCCTGGAGCAGCGGCCACAGCATGGAGATGCCCTGGTATACCGAGGAGGTGCCCACCGTGGGCGTCAGCCTGAACTATACCAACCATCTGGCGGACTGCGCCAATATTCACACCTTTATCAACGCCTACGGCCCGGGCCGGGAAAACGTGCGGGCCGCCGTGGAAAAGATCACAGGGCAGAGCCCCTTCCGCGGCACGGCGGACGAAACCGTATTCTGCGGCCGCTGGGATACCCGGCTGTAAAGGAGAGAGCGTATGCAAACGGAATATATGATCCTGAATCAGGAGAGAAACGTTACCCTGACAGCGTATCTTCAGCCGGTGGGCGGAGAACTTGCCGGCCTGACCCAGCGGCCCGCTGTGCTGATCATCCCCGGCGGCGGCTATCATTTCTGCTCGGAGCGGGAAGCCGATCCGGTGGCTTTCCCCTACATGAAAGCGGGGTATCACGCCTTCATCCTGCGGTATTCCCTGAACGATCAGGCTGTGTGGCCCAACCCTCTGAGCGATTATGAGCAGGCTATGGCGCTGATCCGGCAGCATGCGGCGGATTGGCATATCGCCGCTGACCGCATCGCTGTCATCGGTTTTTCCGCGGGCGGTCATCTGGCGGTCTGCGCCGCCACCATGTCCGTCCATCGGCCCAACGCCGCCATTCTGGGTTATCCGGTGATCGATGGAGATTGCGTCCATGATTATCTGCCCTCCGCGCCGGATGTGCCTTCCGCTGTGGATGCGCATACCTGTCCGTGCTTCGTTTTTGCCACCCGTACCGACAATCTGGTGCCGGTGCAGAACGCCATACACCTGATCAACGCCCTCTGCGCTCATGATATCGCCTTTGAAAGCCATATCTATGGCAACGGCCCCCACGGCCTGACCACCGGCGATCCCAGCGTCGCCTATCAGAATTGCTCCAGCCATTATTGTCATTGGGTGGAGGACAGCATCGCCTGGCTGGACGACGTGCTGGGCGGTATGGATGCCAATGGTCTCACCGCCCCGCGCTTTGGCTATAAAATCAATGGCAATCGTGAAAAAACGCTGAACCTGGATTGCACGATGGGATATCTGATGAAGCATCCCCAAGGGAAAATACTATTGGATGATATTCTGCATGGCGGACAAAACAGCGTTCCGCCGGCAGCCGCTGACGTGATCACCCTGCGCAGCAGCCTGCAATACGCCGGATTGGATGAAAACGCCGTCCGGGAGATCGAAAAACGGCTCACGGCCATCGAGAATCTGAGGGAGGAATGACCATGTCTGCACTAGATACATTTAAGAGGATCAAGCGCCTGGCGGTCTGCGTGGATTCCGACGGCTGCGCCATGGACACCATGAACATCAAGCATATCCGCTGCTTCGGCCCCTGCATGGTGGAGGAGTGGGGGCTGGACGCCTGGCGGCAGGCGATCCTGGATCGCTGGAACGTGATCAATCTGTATTCCGGCACCCGGGGCATCAACCGCTTCAAGGGCCTGGCCATGGCTTTGGCCGAGATCAACAGGCAGTATGCCCCCATCGACGGCATCGAGCTGCTGACGGCGTGGGCCCAGAGCGCGCGCGAGCTTTCCAACGACGCCGTGGCAAAGAAAGCGACGGAGCATCCGATCTTTGAAAAAGCCCTGCGCTGGAGCCAAAATGTGAACCGGGCCATTGAGGCGCTCCCCCCGGAGGAGGTGAAGCCCTTTGCCTTTGCGAGGGAATCCCTGGCCGCGGCCCACGGTCAGGCCGACGTGGTGGTGGTCTCCAGCGCCAATCCCGAGGCTGTACGGGATGAATGGCAGCGCTTCGGCCTGCTTCCGCATGTGGATCTGCTCTGCACCCAGGAAATGGGCAGCAAGGCTTACTGCATCGGTAAACTGGCCGAAAAAGGCTACGACGCCATCCTCATGTGCGGCGACGCGCCGGGAGACGAGCAGGCCGCCCTGAGCAATCGCGCGCTGTATTATCCCATCCTGGTGAACCGGGAGGAGGAAAGCTGGCGGCGCTTTCTGGACGAGGGGCTGCAGCGCTTTGTGAGCGGCAGCTACGCCGGCGATTATCAGCAGTCTCTTTTGGATGCGTTCCATACCAATCTTGGCCTGTAAAAGGAGGAGCCATCATGGAAATCACGATCGGCAGCGGCCTTCCGCGCATCCCCCACAAAAAGCACTGGCAGTTCTGCGTAGGCAGCGGCCACGCGCTGCTGGCGCTTCGCACGGACTATACCCGCCAGCTGAAATTCATCCACGACACGCTGGGCATCCGGCGGGTGCGCTTCCACGGCATTTTCTGCGACGATATGCGCACCTGCAACGACCTGTCCATGCAGATGAACGTGCCAGGCGCGGAGGGATTTACCGAATATAATTTCAACAGCATCGGCGTCGCCTATGACAATGTGCTGGAAGCCGGCATGAAGCCGCTGGTGGAATTATCCTTTATGCCCGGAAAATTGGCACTCCGGGAGGAAGGGCGGCCCCTGCAGGGCGGTTTCTTTTACAAGCCCAACATCGTACCGCCGGCCGATTATGCAGCCTGGCGGGATTATCTGCAGGCCTTTCTCCGGTTCCTGATCCGCCGCTATGGAGCGGAGGAGGTGCGCGCCTGGTATTTTGAGGTGTGGAACGAACCGGATCTGCCCTATGTTTTCTGGAACGGCAGCCGGGACGAATACTTCCGCCTGTACGCCGAAACCGCCCGGGCCATCAAGGAGATTGACGACCAAATCCCTGTGGGCGGCCCCGCCACCAGCGGCAGCAAATGGATCGCCAGCTTTCTTTCCTTCTGCCGTGAAAACGGCGTGCCCGTGGATTTTGTGACCACGCATCAGTATGCCGGCGATCCCCTGGGCGGCGTGGAGGATCAGGGGGATGAGGAGGGCCAGGCCGGGGGCTTTGACTCCTGGCAGGAGCGCATGCGCAAGGCGGAGGAAACCCTGCGCCAGGTGAAAGAAAAAACCTTCCTCGCAGGCTACCGCGCCGTGACGCCGGACAAATCGGAAACCGCCGATATCCCGGATGATCTGTTCCGCAGGAACGCCGCCAAGGTGCGCGATCAGGCGGGCGATCTGCCGGTGTATTATACCGAATGGAACGAAAACGCCATCTTCTCGGCCTATACCAACGACACCCGCAAGGTGGCGGCTTACGACGTGAAAATGGCTTTGGCCGTGGCGGATCACGTGACCGGCTCCTCCATTTGGTGCTTCAGCGATATTTTTGAGGAATTGCATCCCTTCCCCCAGGAATTCCACGGCGGCTTTGGCATGCTGACCCAAAGCGGCATCCCCAAGCCTGTGTACAATGCCATGAAGCTGCTGGCCGACGCGCCGGATACGCGCATCGACCTGGGCCCCGGCGCCCTGGATGGGGAGATCGGCGCCGCTGCCTTTGAAGGCCGGGGAGAAACCCACGTGATCCTGTTCCGGCAGAAGATGAAGCAGCTGGCCCTGCCGCCTGAGGAGGCTGTGGTTCGCCTGGCCTGCCCCCAAAGGCCGCAAAGCGTGACCGTCAAACGCATTGACGAGGAGCACGGCAACCCGTTGAAGCTGTGGGAGGAGATGGGCTCGCCCGAAACGCTGAGCCGCGCGGAGGCGGAGGATCTGAAATCGCGCAGCGACGTTCAGGCGGAAGCCTGGCCCTTTACATGGGAAAACGGCGTGCTGACTCTGCGCGCCGCGCTGGGCGTCAACGACGTATACGGCTTTGTGATCCGGTAAGGAGAGCGAGCGTCTTCCCATCCCTGTGCGCGCGATTTCACGCCGCCTTTCCCGGTTTTTATCATACGAACCCTGATGAAAGGGATACGCCTGAAAACAGAAATTTGACGGGGAGGGAACGTTAAGGGGCGCTGCCCCTTAAAAACCCTGCCAGGGTGGGAAGGCCCTCCGGGGCCTTCCGGCCCGCTTCTCGCTGAAAACCATCCCATGGGAAGGTTTTCCGGGCGCTCGAAGCCCCCAGACCCGGCTGCGGCGGATGTTACTTGGCGTCGTAAATAAGCAACTTCCCGCAGTTGATTGGAATGGGGTTGGCGCAAAGAGCGCACCGGAAATACGCAATCAACAAGGGGCTGTTGCACTAACAAAAAGTGCAGCAGCCTCTTTTACATTAGAAAAAGAGAGAAATAGAGACCAATATCTTTCACATAACCATGGAAAATGGGCATACAAATAAGACTGTCATGA
>JAFUDW010000183.1 GCA_017464225.1 Clostridia bacterium
ACCGATCAGCACCATCAGCAGAATGGAAACACCGGTGCCCATCCCTTTTACAATCATGAACATCCCGCCGATCGCGGCCAGCAGGCAGACGAAAGCGCCGCAGCTCAGGTCAATGTTGCCGCCGGTAAGCATGCACATCAGCATGCCGGTGCCCAGGATGTACACGTAGGCATTCTGGTTGATCAGCTCGGTAAAGCTGGAGGGTTTAAAGATGCCGCCCTTGGTCAGGATCAGGAAAAACAGATAAACCAGCACCAGGACGATGAGCATCGCGTTCTTTTTCAGCGCCGCGGAAATCGATTTTTTATCCATCGTTATATCCTCCCTTCCGCCTTACCGCTTCTGCCGCTTGGACAGCACGTCAAACATGACGGCGATCAGCAGCACGATGCCCTTGACCACCTTCTGGTAGTTGGCGTCCACGCCCACGATGATCATGCCCTTGTTGATCACGCCCATCAGGATGGCGCCGACGATCATGCCCGATACCTTGCCGGTGCCGCCATAGGCGGAAGCGCCGCCGATGAAGCAGGAGGCGATGGCATCCATTTCGTACCCTTCGCCGTACACCGGGTCAATGCCCTTGGCGCGGCCCGCGGTCAGGATGCCCGCCAGACCGGCCAGCAGACCGATGTTGGCATAGGCGAACCAGAACACGTTGCGGGTCTTGACGCCGGAGAGCGCCGTGGCCTTTTCATTGCCGCCCACGGCGTACAGATGGCGGCCGATGGCGGTCTTGGTGGTGATATAGGCGTAAATGCCCAGCACCAGCGCGATCCAGATCAGCACCATGGGGAAGCCGCGGTAGCAGGCCAGCTTGAGGCTGACCCACAGGATCAGCACGGCGATGACCACGGTGGAAATCACCTGTCCGGGGATGGACTGGCTGATGCCCAGCTTCTTCTGGGAGAGGATCTTATGCACCTTCAGGAGCACGAAGATCAGCGCCGCCGCGATGCCGATGCACATGCAGGTAAGGTTGAACTTGGCGACGAAGTTTTCGCCGATCAGCGCGGTCAGGAACGCGTTATCCTTGGTGAATACCGTATCCAGGGAGGGCGCGTTCTGCCGGATCACGTCCGGGATATAGCTGGTTTTTCCGTTGCCAAACAGGTCAAGGAACGCCTGATTGCTGATATCCACGCGGTAGCCGTTGAGCACCACGTTGGAAAAGCCGCGGAAGGCGTACATACCGGCCAGCGTGGCAATGAAGGCCGGCACCCGCACCTTGGCGATCCAGAAACCCTGGAAAGCGCCGATGGCAAGACCGATGGCCAGCATGGTTAGCACCGCCAGCCACATATTGATGCCAGAAGCCATCATCACGCAGCCGATAGCGGCGGTGAAGCACACCACCGAGCCTACAGAAAGGTCAATGTTGCCGCCGGTCAGGATGCACAGCAGCATACCGGTGGCCAGCACGAACACGTAGGCGTTTTCCGCGATCAGGCTCGTGATCATCGAGGGCTGCAGGATCTGACCTCGCTTGCCGGGCCACAGGGCGAACACGACGGTCACCACCACCAGGGCGATGATCATGGTGTATTTCTGGAAAAATTCACCGGCTTTGAAGCCCTGCATCAGGGGCTTTTTCCCCTGGGATACAGCCTTTTCACTCATCGTCAAGCACCCCTTCCCGACCGGAGGATCGCCGCCATGATGCTCTCCTGGGTAGCCTCGCTGGCCTTCATTTCTCCGATGATTTTGGCCTCGTTCATGATGTAGATGCGGTCGCTCATACCCAGCACCTCAGGCAGCTCGGAGCTGATCAGCACCACGCACTTGCCCGCAGCGGCCAGATCGTTGATAATGCAGTAGATTTCGTATTTCGCGCCCACGTCGATGCCGCGGGTGGGCTCGTCCAGCAGCAGGATATCGGGCTCGGCAAACATCCACTTGGCCAGAAGCACCTTCTGCTGGTTACCGCCGGACAGATTGCCAACCAGTTGCTCCACCGAGGGCGTCTTGATCTTGAGCTTATCCCGGTATTCTTCGGCCACGGCGTATTCCTTATCGCCGTCGATGACGGTGTTGCGGGAGATGGCGCCCAGGTTAGCCAGCGAGGTGTTCACCTTGATGGACTGGCTGAGCACCAGGCCGTTGCCCTTACGGTCCTCGGTAACGTAGGCGATCTTGTGCTTGATGGCGTCGGCCTCGCTCTTGCGCAGCTTGATGTGCTTGCCGTCCAGCTTGAGCTCGCCCGAAAAATTGACGCCGTAGCTCTGGCCGAAAATGCTCATGGCCAGCTCTGTGCGCCCGGCGCCCATCAGGCCGTAAATGCCCACCACTTCGCCCTGGCGCACGTACATGGAAACGTCGTCCACCACCTTGCGCTCGGGATACAGCGGATGATGCACGGTCCAATGGTCGATCTCCATGCGGATATCGCCGATCTTCACGTTTTCGCGCTTGGGGAAGCGGTTGGTGATCTCGCGCCCCACCATGCCCTTGATGATGCGCTCCTCGCTGACGGGCTCGGGGCCGCGATTATCGATGGTCTCAATGGTGGAACCGTCGCGGATCACCGTTATTTTGTCCGCCACGTAAGCGACCTCGTTCAGCTTGTGGGTGATGATGATCATGGTCATCCCCTGCTTTTTGAAGCTGAGCATCAGGTCAAGCAGCGCGCGGGAATCTTCTTCGTTCAGGGAGGAGGTGGGCTCGTCCAGGATCAGCAGCTTGGCTTGCTTGGCCAAGGCCTTGGCGATCTCCACCAGCTGCTGTTTGCCCGTGCCGATGGTCTTGACCTGTACCTTGGAGCTTTCCTCCAGGCCCACCATTTTCAGGTACTTATCGGCCTCCGAATAGGTTTTGTTCCAGTTAATGGCGTATTTGTGCCCGCACTCGTTGCCCAGGTACATATTTTCGCCGATGGTCATCTCAGGAACCAGCGCCAGCTCCTGATGAATGATGACGATGCCCAGTCTTTCCGAATCCTTGATATTGGAAAACTTGCAGACCTGCCCGTTGTAGATGATATCCCCCTCGTAGGTACCGTGAGGATAGATGCCGCTCAGTACGTTCATCAGGGTGGATTTGCCCGCGCCGTTTTCACCCACCAGCGCGTGGATCTCGCCCTCTTCCACCTGAAGGTTCACGTTATCGAGCGCTTTTACACCCGGGAAAGTCTTTGTGATATTTTTCATTTCCAGCAGAATCTTTGCCATGGCGCTCCTCCAGCTTTTCAATCAGATGGAAATATTTGACTTTCCGTAAAATCCGAAATGATGCAGGCGGGCTCGGCCCGCCTGCATCGTTTCATGGTTTACAGGCAATCCCTGTATAATCCTTATTACTGGAGCTGGTCGGCGGTGTAGTAGCCGGAATCCAGCAGCAGCTCGGCGTAGTTGTTCACATCGGCGAATACGGGTTCGCACAGGAAGGAGGGCACGGTGATGACGCCGTTGTTGTAGGTCTCGGTGTCGTTCACGTCAACCTCTTCGCCCGCCAGGATCTGGCCGACCATCTTGACCACCTGCGCGGCCAGGGTACGGGTATCCTTGAACACGGACATGCTCTGCTTGCCGGCGATCATGTTCTTCACGTTGGAGATATCGCAGTCCTGACCGGTGATGATGGGCCACTCGCCATCATAGCCATCTTCCAGAGCGTTCTCTACGCCCAGAGCGGTGGAGTCGTTGGAGCACAGCCAAGCGTCAATGTTGGAGCCGTCGGAATAGTTGGCAAGAACGGTGGTAGCACGGTTCTGAGCAACTTCGGTCTTCCAGGTGGGGGTGGCAACCTTATCGAACTCGATCTGGCCAGACTTAACGGTCAGCTTGCCAGCGTCCATGTAGGGCTGCAGCACGTCGATAGCGCCCTGATAGAAGTAAAGAGCGTTGTTGTCACCGGGGTCGCCGGCGGTGATTTCCAGGGCGAAGGGGCCTTCGGCGTTGTCCAGATCCAGCGCGTCCTTAATGTAGGTGCCCTGCACGGTGCCGACCTTGTAGTTATCGAAGGTGGCATAGTAGGAAACGGCGTCGGATTCCATCAGCAGGCGGTCATAAGCGATGACCGGGATGCCCTTTTCCTTGGCCAGATCCAGAGCGGAGCCCAGGGAGGAGCCTTCGATGGCGGCGATCACAACCACGTCAACGCCGTTGTTGATCATGTTGGTCACCTGGTTCAGCTGCTGCTGCACGTCGTTGGAGGCGAACTGCAGGTCTACTTCATAGCCGGCTTCTTCCAGCTGCTTCTGCATGTTCTCGCCGTCCTGATTCCAGCGCTGCAGGTCCTTGGTGGGCATCGAAACGCCAACCTTCTGGCCCTCGGCCAGCGCGCTGACGCTCATGCATACCATCAGCAGGCACAGGAGGATAGAAAGGAACTTTTTCATAGGGACACACTCTCCTTTTCAATTTTTCCATTCGCCTTCCGGATCGATGCGCGGACAGACGATGGATCGTTAGGTTGATTATATAACAGATTCATCGGATTGGCAAGCTTTTTTGTGAATGATTTATGAATTTTTATGGATTTTTTTATCATTAAATGCGTTTACCGAAAGAGCTCCCCCGCGCCCGGCGGGAGATCTTCGCGGAATAAAACGTTAAATCAATCATCCGCCTTGCGGCAGTTTTCTTCTTCGCTGAAAAATCCCCTTTTCATCACGCTTTCCGACCGGGGACCGCTCCCGAAGCGCAGCAAAAAGGCCGGCGGGTCTTCCGTCGGCCTCCGGCTTCCTTCCTGTTTTATTGCACGTATCCCCCGGCCATGCCCGTCCGGCCCACGGTGATATTGTCCCGGGCGCGGTCGCGCAGGTCGGGCACGGGCTCCTCGGCGGTCTGCCAGCGGTAGTCCTGGCCGTGGGCGTTCATGTAATCCTGGATGACAAAGTGGGTGGGCACCTGCTCGGGCGGGGTATTGAGCGCGCGCTGGAACATATAGAAGGGGGCGTTCTCAGGCAGCTTGGCCTCGTCAATATAGTTTTCCAGCCTTGAGGTCAAATGCGCCTGGCTGCCCAGCACGCCGCGCACATACGCAATGTTTTCATACAGCTTGAGGAGCTCCGGGAATTTGCCCTCGGGGATCACCTGCTGCCAGTCCTTCTTTTCATACTTTCGGAGCAGGTCTGCAGCGGCGTGCAGATGGGCCACCTCCTGCGCGAAATGCTCCTCCCACACCTGTTTGATATGCTGATCGGTCTCATCCATATAGCAGGAATAATACAGATAGCATTCGGTGTATTCATGCATCAGCAGGCATTCCAGCATGGTGGCCCGGGGATCCATCAGGCTGCCGTACTGGGTCACATGCTGCTCCTCAATGAGGCCGATCTCCTGATACAGCCTGCGGCCCACGTCGGTGGGATAGGTGGCGCAAACGTTCATATAATAATTCATGGTCTGCTGCTCGGCGGCCGTGATGATAGCGGCGTGCAGCTTGGTCAGCGGGTGCGCCGTCTTATTGTCGATGTAAAAGCGCACGTTGTCGGTGGGATGCCTGTGCTCGGCAATGGTGGGACGCCCGGGCATGATCTCGGTATAATGGCCCACCAGCTGCTCGGCGCACACGCCGCTTTCCTGCTCCAGCAGATCGCTGTAGCGGTACAGATGGTCAAAATCCTCCAGCAGGGCAAAGTCCAGCGCCGCCTTCACCATGGGATCGGGCTCCTTAGCCGCCATGCCCGCCGTCAGATCGACGGCCAGCTGCTCATAGCCGATGGTGTGCTCCAGCACCGTTTCATCGGCGGGCTTCAGCGCAGCGATCACCTTTTGCTGCTGCTGTTCCACCCGGCGGGAAAGCGCCAGCGCCCGGCGGAGCTCGTTGTCCTCCACGTGCCGCTGGAACTGGTGGGTGAACCAGACCGCCTCATACTCGGTGCCGTTCATCAGGATCACGCGGGTGCGGGTATAAGGATCGACCTCGTTCTTATCGTAGGGCTTCACGTAGAGCTGCTTCCAGGGTTTGAAAAAGGTATCCATTTTTGCCGGTTTTTCATTGAATGGATTCATAGCGACACTTCCTTTCCGTCTATTCCCTTTCAGTGTGCCCCGAAGCCGTTCCGGTATACGCTTTATGAATGACAGATTAGCAATTTATAATTTGTCTTTTCACCGGGTATATGCTAAAATAAAGCGCTCATCCTATAAGCGAGAGGTGTTTTATGCGCGTCGCGTTGCTCAATGATTCCTTCCCGCCGGTGATCGACGGCGTGGCAAACGTGGTGATCAATTACGCCGCGGAGCTCCAAAAAAGCGGAGATCAGCCTTTGGTGGCCGTGCCCGGGTATCCCAACGTGCATGACGATTATCCCTACCCGGTGCTGCGCTATACCAGCCTGGATACCACCAAGCTCTTCGGCTACCGCGCCGGCTATCCGTTCAGCGCGACAGCCATCGACGAACTGCGGGCCTTCCAGCCCGAAATCATCCATTCCCATTGCCCCGTGGCCTCCAATCTGCTGGCCCGCGTGCTGCGGGAGAGCGTGCACGTGCCGCTGGTGTTCACCTACCACACCAAATTCGATATCGATATCCGCACGGCGGTCAAAGGCCATCTGCTGCAGAATGAGCTGATCGCCGCGCTGGTATCCAACATCCAGGCCTGCGACGAGGTATGGACGGTAAGCCATGGTGCCGGTGAAAACCTGCGCTCCATCGGCTACGAGGGCGATTATATCGTGATGCCCAACGGCGTGGACATGCCCCAGGGCAGGGCCGACGAAGCCATGATCCGCAAAGCGGAGGAAATGTGCGGCCTTACCCCCGGCGTGCCGGTATTCCTGTTTGCCGGGCGGCTGCGCTGGTACAAGGGCATCCGCCACATCATAGAGGGCCTGGCCATGGCCATGAACGCCGGAGCTGATTTCCGCATGGTGTTCGTGGGCGACGGCAGCGATCGCCCGGCCATTGAGAAGCTGTGCGAGCAGGCCTATATCCTTCCCCGGTGCACGTTTACCGGCGCGGTGCAGGATCGGGAACTGCTGCGGGCGTTTTACAGCCGCGCCGATCTGTTCCTTTTCCCTTCCACCTTCGATACCAACGGCATCGTGGTGCGCGAAGCCGCAGCCTGCGGCCTGGGCGCTCTGCTGGTGGCGGGCAGCTGCGCCGCCGAGGGCGTTACCGACGGGCGCAACGGCCTGCTGATGGAGGAAAACGCCGAAGCCCTGTGTCAAAAAGTCCTCTTTGCCTGCCGTCATCCCGAGGCCGTCCGGCGCATCGGAGAAAACGCGCAGAAGGAACTGTACATCAGCTGGAGCGCGGCGGTGGATATGGCCCGGGAGCGCTATCAGATCATCCTGGAAAACAGCCGCAGCCAGCCTGCCCGCCACCGGATCGATCTGTTTCCCCTGCTGAGCGACGCCGTGGAGCTGGTCAGCCGGGGCCGTGAAATCAGCCAACAGGTCATCGATCTGCTCCGCTGACGGCAAAATTCGATAAAAGCGGCAAAAAACATTTAAAAAACAGCATTGTTTATATAGAATTTATAAAACTATTATATAAAAAAAAGGCATTCTCTTCACAGAGGACGCTGCGGGCCCGTGTGCATGCCTCTCCGCGCACGGACCCGTATTTTTTTATCCGTTTTTTCACGGACCATACCTCTTGCCGATTTTTGCCGCAGGGGGTATACTGTTTTACGAATGAACGCAAAGGAGAAGGACATGACGTACAAGTATGAAACGCACCTGCACACCATGCAGGGAAGCGCCTGCGGCCGGGTGCCGGGGCGGGATTATATTGCCAAATATATCGATCTGGGCTACGACGGCATCTTTGTTACCGATCATTTTTTCCATGGCAACTGCCGCCCCAGCCGGGACCTGCCCTGGGAGGAATGGGTAAAACAGTACTGCATGGGCTATGAGGACGCCGCCGAGGAGGGCTACAAGCGGGGCTTCAAGGTCTTTTTCGGTCAGGAGGTCAAATTCCCCTATTTTGACGAATGGCTGGTATACGGTCTGGATAAAAACTACCTGCTGGCCCATCCCGATATGCGGGACTGGACGCGCAAGGAATACCTTGACAACGTGCACGCCGCGGGCGGCTGCTGCATCCAGTGCCATCCCTTCCGCCAGGCCGTCTATAAGGATCACGTGGCTCCCTGCCTGGGGGTGGACTGCGTGGAGATCTGCAACAGCGGCAACAAGCCGGAATGGGACGCCATGGCGGTGCGCTACGTGCGCAAAATGCTGCCCGATCTGTTCTACAGCGCGGGCAGCGATATCCACCATACCGAGGACAAGCACGGCGACGAGGTATTCGGCGTCAGCTTTGACGCTCCTTTAAACAGCGTTCAGGATTACGTCCGCGCCGTGCTGCTGAAGACGCCCCACGGCCTGCTGGTCCCCCCGGGCCGGATCACGCCCATCGGCGACGATATCCCGCTGGGCCTGCCGATGACCGTTTTCGACCGGGACTGCCAGCCCACCGCGCTTGGGATCGTCGATATTTTCTGAGCGGGCGAGGAAACGGAAATGCTGAAAAAAACGGGTTTCACCTACAGCCACACCATCTATGCCAGCTATTTAGGATATATCACCCAGGCCATCGTCAATAATTTCGCGCCGCTGCTGTTTTTGACCTTCGGGCGGGAGTTTGGGCTGACGCTGAGCCAGATCACGCTGATCACCACACTGAATTTTGCCGTGCAGCTGATCGTCGATCTGCTTTCCACAAAGTTTGTGGACAGGATCGGCTACCGCGTTTCTGTGGTGGCGGCCCATCTGTTCGCCGCCGCCGGGCTGGTAATGCTGGCCGTGCTGCCGGGCGTCCTGGGCGCTTATCCCGGCATCCTCGCCGCCGTGGTGTTCTACGCCGTGGGCGGCGGGCTGATCGAGGTGCTGATCAGCCCCATCGTGGAAGCCTGCCCCACCGAAAAAAAAGAAGCGGCCATGAGCCTGCTGCATTCCTTCTATTGTTGGGGGCACCTGGCGGTGATCCTGCTGTCCACGCTGTTCTTTACGGCGTTCGGCATTGGCAGCTGGCGCGTCCTGGCCGTGCTCTGGGCGCTGCTGCCGCTTTTCAACAGCCTGTTTTTCTCCCGGGTGCCCATCTATTCCATCACCGGCGGGCATGAACCCATGCCCCTGGGGAAGATGCTGCGCAGCCGGGTGTTCTGGCTGCTGATGGCCATCATGGTGTGCGCCGGCGCTTCGGAGCAGGCCATGAGCCAATGGGCCTCGGCCTTTGCCGAATCGGCCTTGCAGGTTTCCAAAACAGTGGGCGATCTGGCCGGGCCCTGCGCCTTCGCCCTGCTGATGGGCACTGCCCGGGCGCTGTACGGCAAATACAGCGACGGCATCCCGCTGAAAAAGATGATGCTGGGCTGCGCCGCGCTGTGCATCGCAGCGTACCTGCTGGCCGCCCTCAGTCCCTCCCCGGCGCTGGGCCTGATCGGCTGCGCCGTGTGCGGCTTTTCGGTGGGCATTTTCTGGCCCGGCACCTTCAGCATCGCCGCCCTGCGCATGCCCGGCGCGGGCACGGCCATGTACGCGCTGATGGCCCTGGCCGGGGATGTGGGCTGCTCCGGCGGCCCCACCGTGGTGGGTCTGGTGGCCGACGCCGCAGGCGGCAGGCTGCAGGCCGGCCTGCTGGCCGCCATCCTGTTCCCGGTGGTGATCCTGGCGGGGATCAGCCGGATCAAGCAGGTGGAAAAATGACCCTTTCCCGCCGCTGCCTCATTCCTTATTTCTATCGATCCAGCCGCGCAGGCCCTCGTCCCTTTTGCTCTTTTGGATCGTCACGCCGTCCGCCTGAGGCACGGTATCGTTTTTCAGCGTTTCATAGGGCACCCTGCATTCCATGCGGTACATGAGCCAGGCCGCCGCGGCGCCCAAAGCAAAGGCCAGCAGCGTCAGCGGCAGGCTTTGAAATCGTCCGGCAGCGCCGTTCAGCAGCGCGTCCAGCGCCGTGCCCAGCAGGTCGGCCCCAAAGAGCGCCGCCAGCCAGCTGGAAGCCGTTTTCAGCGCCGGCGCGCTGGTGCGGTAATCGTTGACCGTCATCTTTCGGGGCGCGAACAGGTAATTGACAAACAGCACGTAAAACAGCCGGGCCAGCAGGCACAGCGTGACGATTTCGGGCGCCACGGTATACAGCGCCTGTCCCGCGCTGCCCTGGGTGAAGGCGGCCAGCGCCACCGCGCCGGCCATGACCAGAAACAGCAGCGTATAAACCGCCCGCAGCCCGATATATTGCTTCTTTTCCAGTTTCTGACGATACCAATCGCCGGTATACACGCGCCGCAGGCGGCTTTTGCCCCGCTCGTCCGTGACCCGGTATTCGGTATATCCCTCAAAATAGCTGTGATACGCGCCGCTGTGGTAAGGGCGCGCCTCTCCGCTCTCCGGCGCATCCCCGCGCCCGCGCTTGAACCAATCGCTCCATGCCATATTTTTATCTCCGTTTGACCTTGTCGCCGCTGCGTTAAGCCTGCGTTCATCATAGCAGATTTCATGCCTCTTGTCAAAAACCGGGGCGAAGGGCGCTTTGTCCGCATGGGCGCGAAATAAAGCCCGGCAAATTGGGCGATATTCCGCCATCCCTTCCATGGGCAAAGCGAGTGCGGACAGGTATAATCACATTGAACTGAATACGAAGCTTCAGACACGATACATGCGAGATTTCCGCAGATACGATACGGCGGGAGTTTCGCATAATTTTATTTTGGAGGAAAGAACCATGTCCGAAGTACGATCCAACGAATTTCTTGTCAAGGAAAAGCCCGGCAAACTGATGCGCAAATTCGCCATCCCCTGCATCATTTCGCTGCTGGTGGCGGCGCTGTACAACATTGTGGACCAGATCTACATCGCCAACGCCGATTACCTGGGTTCCTACGGCAACGCGGCCAACACCACCGTATTTCCCATGACGGTGCTGGCGCTGGCCATCGCCGTCATGATCGGCGACGGCGCCTGCGCCTTCGTGAGTATCCTGCTTGGCAAAAAGAATCAGGCGGACGCCCACAAAACCATCGGCAACGCCGTGCTGCTCACCGTCGGCTCCAGCGTCATTGTAACGGCCCTGTACCTGCTCTTTTCCGAGCCCATCCTGACGCTGTTCGGCGGCCGGGTCAACGATGAAACCTTCCGACTGGCCAAGGAATATTTCTTCTGGATCACCCTGGGCGTCCCCTTTTACATGTTCGGCCAGGCTATGAACCCCATCATCCGTTCGGACGGCAGCCCGCGGTTCGCCATGGTTTCCACCGTGGCCGGGGCGGTGACCAATATCTTTTTGGACTGGCTGTTTATCTATCCCCTGCATATGGGCATGATGGGCGCGGCGGTGGCCACCGTGCTGGGCCAGGTGCTTACCGCCCTGCTGTCGATCTGGTACCTGTGCCATATGAAAGCCGTCCGGCTGGAGAAAAAGAGCTTCGGCATGTATCCCGACCTGATGAAGCAGTATCTTCCGCTGGGCATTACAAGCTTCCTGAGCCAGGCCAGCCTGGTGGTCTCCATGGCCGCGGTGCAGAACAGCACCGCCAAGTGGGGCGCGCTGGATCCGGTGTTCGGCCAGCCCCAGTATACCCAAATCCCCCTGGCGGTGCTGGGCATCGTGATGAAGTTTTTCCAGATCGCCATATCGATCTCGGTGGGCCTGTCGGCGGGCTGAATCCCGGTGGTGGGCTACAACATCGGCGCCAACCGCCGCGACCGCGTGAAAACGCTGTTCACCTACCTGCTGACGGCCGAAGCCGCCGTGGGCTGCGTCGCCCTGTTCATTGTGGAGGTGTTTCCCAAGGGACTCATCAACATCTTCGGCGCGGCCAACGAGAGCGCTTATTATACCCAGTTCGCCATCCGCTGCTTCCGCATCTATCTGTGCATGATGCCGCTGGCCATGGTCAACAAGGGCACCTTCATTTTTCTGCAATCCCTGGGCAAGGCCAAGGAAAGCATGATCCTGTCGCTGGTGCGCGAGATCATCTTCGGCGTGTTCCTGCCCATCCTTCTGCCCCTGATATTCGCCCTGAACGGCGTGCTGTACTCCTTCCCGGTGGCCGACGTGCTCACCTTCATCCTGTCAATGCTGGTGATCCTGCGCACCTATAAGGAGCTGAACGCGCCCGCGGCGCTGCGCTGAGCGTTATTTTCGGATTTCGCAGGGAAACGCCAAAAAAGGTAGAATTACTATAGAATACATTTTTGCGAAAATCCACGCGCCGAAAGGAGCGCTGAACATGCGGTACACAACGGCCCAGGTGGCGGCCATGATCGATCATACCAACCTGAAGCCCTTCGCCACGCGGGCGGACTTTGAAACGCTTTGCGCCCAGGCGCGGGAATACGGCTTCAAATCGGTGGCCATCAACACCTATCCGGTCAGCCTGTGCCGGAAGCTGCTGACGGGCAGCCCCGTGCTCACCGGGGCCGCGGTGGCCTTTCCTCTGGGGCAGATGACCATCAAAAGCAAGGTGGCGGAAGCCGAAAACGCCATCGCCGACGGCGCCCAGGAATTCGACTACGTGCTGAACGTCGGCAGGCTCCTGGAGCACGATTACGCCTATATCGAGGAGGAGATGGCCGCGCTGACGGCGGCGGCCCGGCAGCATGGGATCTGCTGCAAAGTGATTTTTGAAACCTGCTATCTGACCCGGGAGGAGATCGTCGGCGCAGCCTTGATCGCCGCCCGGGTCAAGCCTGATTTTGTAAAAACCAGCACAGGCTTTGGCACGGCGGGCGCTGCGCCCGAGCACGTGGCGCTGATGAAGCAGTACGCCGGGCCGGACGTACAGGTCAAGGCGGCGGGCGGCATCCGCAGCTGGGAAGCCGCCAAGGCCATGCTGGACGCCGGGGCCACGCGCCTGGGCACCTCCAGCGGCATCCAAATCATCCAAGAAATGCGCGCGGCAGGCCTCGAATAACAAAAAGGCGGTGAAACGATGTCCTCTTCCTCCATGGTACGGGATATGACCCGCGGGCCGGTGGTTTCGCAGCTGATCCGGTTTACGCTGCCGCTGTTCGTTTCCAACGCCCTGCAGGCCGTGTATAACCTGGTGGACATGGTGATCGTGGGCAACTACATCGGCAAAGCCGGCATGTCCGCCGTATCCATCGGCGGCGATATTTTGCACCTGCTCACCTTCGTCGCCATGGGCTTTTCCTCCGCCGGGCAGGTGATCATCGCCCAGGCCGTGGGCGCTAAGCAGCACGACGCCATCAAAAAGACCATCGGCACCATGTTCACCTTCCTGCTGAGCTTTTCGGTGGTCATGGCGGCCGTTTGCTACGCGCTGCGCCGCAGCGTGCTGGGCTGGCTCAACACCCCGGCGGCTTCCTATGATTACACCATGGATTACATGGTCACCTGTGTTTTCGGCCTGCTGTTCATATACGGCTACAACATCGTCAGCGCCATCCTGCGCGGCATGGGCGACAGCCGGCGGCCCTTTATGTTCATCGGCATCGCGGCCATCCTGAACATCATCCTGGACGTGCTGTTCGTCAAATATCTGGGCATGGCGGTGTTCGGCGCGGCGCTGGCCACGGTGATCGGCCAGGGCGTCAGCTTTCTGGTATCGCTGATCTACCTGTACCGCCGCCGGGAGAGCTTCGGCTTTGATTTTAAGCCGTCCAGCTTCCGCGTGGACGGGCCGCAGTTCCGCCGCCTGCTGGCGCTGGGCGTGCCCATGGCCATTCAGTCGGCCGCCATCAATTTCTCCAAGATCATCCTGACCAGCTGGATCAATCTGTTTGACGTCACCTACTCGGCCCTGGCCGGGATCTTCAACAAGGTCAACATCGTCTGCGGCGTCATCAGCCAATCCTTCACCGCCGCGGGCAGCACCATGACCGGGCAGAACCTGGGCGCGCGGCAGTACGGGCGCGTCAATCGGGTCTTGCTCACCATCTTCGCCTTTACGCTGGCGATTTCCCTGCTGCTCACCGCCGTGATGCTGCTCTGGCCCGACGCGGTGTACGGCATGTTCACCACCGACGCCGACGTGCTGGGCCTGGCCGGCGTGCTGACATTGCCCCTCATCCTCAATTTCTATGGCTCCGCCACGCGCTCCGTGGCCTTCTCCCTGATCAACGGCTCGGGCAAATCCAAGCTGAACCTGGCGGTGGCCATCATCGACGGCGTCATCTCCCGCATCGGCCTGGCCGCCCTGCTGGGCTTCGTCCTCAAAATGGACTGCCGCGGCTTCTGGCTGGGCGATTCGCTGGCCGGCTTCATGCCCCTGTGCATCGGCGCGGCGTATTACCTGTCCGGGCGGTGGAAGAAGGAATAATGATTTATACCTGATCCTGATTAAGATCATATAAACAGAAATTTGACGGGGAACGATAAGGGCCTCCGCGTCCCTTAACGTCCCCCTCGTTTTTTACATCAAATTCCTGTTTTCATGTGTATACCTTTTATCGGGGTTCAGTTTGATATTAATCTGCATCACAAAACCTGAATCAATTTATGCTTTGGTACAAAAAACCGGGCGGATCATATGGTCCGTCCGGTTTGGTTTTGTATCCAGCGTATTGTTACGCGGCGGGCTGCTCCACCACGCGCAGGGTGACATCCACGTCCATGTAATCGCCGTCGCCGATATCGCTCAGGTATTCGGCCTCCAGCGGGTTGTTTTCGGCGCGGTACAGCTTGACCGATACGGTGTCCTCGGCGTTATGCTTGAGGATCTCCTGCTGCAGGGTGGTAGAATCGGCAGTGACTACGCCGTCCACCTCCACGATGATATCGCCTTCCTTGATGCCGGCGATCTGAGCGGGGGAGTTATCGTCCACGGCGGTAACGATGCAGCCGCGGGGCAGCACGCCGTTGGCAACGGCGCTGTTGCTGTCGCTCAGGGTGGTCATGGTGATGCCCAGGCGGGGCTTATCGGTCATATCCACGCCGCTGTTCACGCGGTTGTTCTCGCTGGCCTTTTCGTCCAGGCTCTTCTGCACAGCCTCGGCGTCATACTTTTCCAGCGCCTCGCGGATATACTCCTTGGCCACGTTGATGGGCACGCACATGCCGATGCTTTCAACGCTGGCGCTGCTGGAGAACAGGCTGCTGCTGCCGCGGTAGACCATGGAGGGGATGCCCATCAGCTGGCCCAGCACGTTGAACAGTCCGCCGCCGCTGTTGCCGCTGTTGATGGCCGCGTCGGTCTGGATCATGCTGTTGGTGGTGTTGGCGCGGCGGCCGTATTTATCCACCGACTGGGAACGCACCTCGCGGTCCATGGAGGAGATCACGCCCACGGTGGTGGTGCGGAAAAAGCTCTCGCTCATGGGGTTGCCGATGACGATGGCAGTTTCGCCCACCTGCAGGCTGTCGCTGTCGCCCAGCTCCACGGCGGGCAGGTTCAGCGTGGGCACCAGCAGCACGGCCACGTCCTTATCCTCATCAAAGGCCACCACGGTGGCGGCGTACTCGTTTTCACCGTCGTAAACGGTCACGCGGCTGGCGCCTTCGATCACGTGGTAGTTGGTCAGCACATGGCCGTACTCGGTCACCACGGTGCCGCTGCCAAAGCCCGCCAGGCGCTCCACGCCCTGGTTGTTGCCGTAATCGTTGCCGTAACCCCAGCCCCAGCCGTAATAGTTGCTGCTGGAACGAGTGGTGGTGTAGTTGCGCACCAGCACCACGCTGTCATATACCTTGGCAACGGCCTCGGTCACGGCGTTGCTGGTTTGGGCGGCATCGGTGGTGGTGTTCAAAATGCTGTCGATCTCCTCGGCGGACAGCGTGCCGGCAGCGTTGGCGCTCACGGCCACGCTGATCACCATGATCAGCGTCAGCACCAGGGCGATCAGCCCGCAAATGTTACTTTTCTTCATAAAAATCATTGCTCCTTTCGCTGTGATTGTATCATTTTCATTGGCGTCTCTTTCAACGCAACTACAGGATAGTACCGATTTTTTACACAAATATGAACTGTTCGTAAACTCAAAAGAAAAATCTTTTTCCGGAAAATCTCATTTCCGCGCGCCGCCCCAAAGAGGCGCGTTCAGCTCATCGGAAACCTGATCTCATGCGCCTTCCCGTCGTCGCGGAGCGGAACAAAAGCGCCGATGACCTTTTCGCCGTCCAGGGTGATGTAGCGCGCCTCCCGGCTGGCGGTGAGCTGATAGCGGCTGCTCCCATAGCGGTACAGAAGCGTTACCTCGTCCCAGTCCGCCGGCGCCCGGGGGCTCAGCCGCACGCCGTTTCCTTTTTTGTCAAAGCCCATAAAATCCTGCAAAAACACCCGGTAAAGCCAGGCCGCGCTGCCGGTATACCACGTCCATCCGCCCCGGCCGTCCCAATGGATATCGCCCGGGAGCACGTAGGGCTCCACGGCATAGCGCCGGGCTTTTTCCGCCGTGTCGCTGTGGTTGTAGGGCAGGCATTCGCGCAGCAGCTGCCACGCCCGTTCGGTCTGTCCCTGCCTCAGCAGCGCCCGCATGAACCAGGGCAGCGCATGGGTATACTGGCCGCCGTTCTCACGCACGCCCGGATTATACGCGCCGATATACCCGGCCTCCTCCTCCGGCGCGAAGGGCGGGGACAGCAGCAGCGTGATACCCTCCTCCGGCCGGTGCAGGGCGTCCCAGGCAGCGTCCAGCGCTTTTGCCACCTGATCCCTCGGCATGCCGGCGAAGGCCGCGAAGCACTGGCTGATCAGGTCGATGCGCGGCACCGGGCTGTCGGGCCCGCCGATGGAGCGCCCGTCCAGATACCAGGCCCTGAGGAACCAGCGGCCCGTCCAGGCGCTTTGCAGCGCGGCGTGCAGGGCGATGCGGCGGCGGTCAAAATCGTCCCGCACCGCCGGCGGGCAGCAGGGCGCAAACTCCCTGAGCACCACCATCAGGAAAAAGCCCAGCCATACGCTTTCGCCGCCCACGGCGTCCATGCCGTCGTTCCAATCGCCGCCCTCCATCAGCGGAATGCCGCGCTCCCCATAGCGAAGGCTGCCAATGGCCCGGAGGCAGTGCTCCAGCAGCGTAGCGCGCTCCTCCGTGACTTCGGGATCCTCATAGCGGTCGCGCTCGCCCGCGCCCAGCGGCGGTGAATGCAGGAAGGGCGTCTGTTCCCGAAGGATGTCCGCGTCGCCGGTGCCGCGCACGTATTGGGCGGTCACATAGGGCAAAAACAGCCTGTCGTCGCTGATGCGCGTGCGCACGCCCGCGCCGCCAGGATGCCACCAGTGCTGCACGTCGCCCTCGGCATACTGCCGGGAAGCGCACAGCAGCAGATGGTCCCGCACGCGCTCGGGATCTGTCCAGATCAGCGGCAGCATATCCTGCAGCTGATCCCGGAAGCCCCAGGCTCCGCCGGATTGCCAGAAGCCCGCCCGGGCAAACAGCCGGGAAGCATAGATCTGATAGGGCAAAAAGCCGCCCAGCCAGCCGCTGAGCAGGCGATCGGGCAAATAGAACCGGAAGCCTTCCAGCAGACTGCGCCAAACCGCCCGGGCCCTCCGCTCCTCGACGGGCGACAGGGACGCCAGCAGCGCGGGGATATCCTCCTCCCTTTCGCACCAGCCCAGCCAGAAGCACAACACGGCAGTTTCGCCCGGTCCCAGCGTCAGCGCCGCCGCGATATCGCCCTCGCTGCCGGAGGCTGAGGCTTCACCCTCCCGCAGCGCGAAAAAGGCAACGCCGTCCATATCCCCCCGGGCGACGATCATGCCCCGTCCGGCCCGGGCATGGGTGCCGCGGCCTTCCTCACCCAGGGCGAAGGAGACCTCGGCCCGCGCCGTCAGGCAGCGGGGCGCCGTCCCGGTGTTGCGCACCGTCAGCGCCCGCCCGCCACAGACCTCCCGCACGTGGGCGAAGCAGCTGAGCCTGACCTCCAGCCCGGGCAAGGCGCACTGGTACACCGCCGCGCCCATCTCATAGACGGCGCGGCAGTCGGCGTTCATCAGCGGCCTGCGGGTCAGCGACCAGCTTTGTCCGTTTTCCTCAATATAATACCGCTCGGCAGGCCGCAAAACGACACTGTCCTGACAAAAGGCCGTCAGGCGGCGCAGGCGGCTGTTGCCCGCCCAGGAATACAGGATGCCCTGCTCAGATACCAAGGTGCCAAACGCCTCGCTGCACAGGATATGGCACCAGGGCGCCGGCGCCGTGCGGCAAACGGCATAGCCAAAGTCCGGCGTGAAGCCGCCGCAGCCGTTCCAGGCAAGCAGCCGGGGCAGGGCGGGCAGCCGTCCGCCCGGCGCGGCGGGAAGGAGCGGCTCTTTCCGGGGCAGCCGCGTCAGCTGCTCCCCAAGGGGCCGTCCAGCGTCGATATGCAGGGCGCAGTGATTCAGCACCGCCGTCCGCTCAGCGTCGTCCAGCCCGGCTAGGATCCGGGCATGGGGCAGCGCCAGCTCCTCGCACAAGGCGCGGAGGGGCTGGTAATATCCGGTTTCCCCAGGCAGGAGCAGCAGCGTTTCGACCGCCGCTCCGTTCTCCGTCAGCAAAGCAATCAGCCGTCCCACAGTCCGCAGGCCCTCGGCGTCCCGTTCATCATGGACCTAACGGGCCAGCAGCGGCTCGTCGCCGCTGACGCCCAGCGCCCACAGCTCCCGCAGCCGGGCCGGGGCGGGAGCGGGCCGCCGATACAGCAAAAAGCCCGCCAGGCGCGCGTAATCGGCCCATTGCCCGGCCTGCACGCCCAGCATGCGGCGCTGGACGCGGCTCCGGGCGGCGGCCAGCCCCTCGGCCTCCAGCGCTCCGGCCTCCTCCGGCGTCCGCTCGCCCACAGCAAAGCAATAGCTGCCCTCGCCGCCCGGGGCCCGCGATACGCCCATGCGCAGCGCCAGGCAGGGCGTGGGG
>JAFUDW010000184.1 GCA_017464225.1 Clostridia bacterium
AGGTGATCTATGCACTGCGGGTGTCCCAGCACGTGCTGCTGGCCCTCCGCTACGAGCCTCAGCTCACCCGTCAGCGCCAGCTAGAGCGCTATCAGGAGGAGCTGTCCCAGGCGCTGGGGCTCCCCCTGCACGTGGCCCAGCGCAGCAAGGACATCATCCTCTTTGAGGAAACCCCGCCCCTGCAGGCGGAATGCTATCATCTGTCCGCTTCCGCCGGGGATGTCCGCGGGGCCAATGGCGACGCCGTGCTGATGCGTACGGCGCTGGGCGGGCTGGAGCTTTGCATGCTCAGCGACGGCATGGGCCACGGCGAGGCCGCCCATGCCGAAAGTGAAAAAACGCTGGAACTGCTCTCCCTGTGCATCGACGCGGGCTATCCCCTGCCCGCCGCCCTGGACGCCATCAACTGCATCATGCTCTCCAGCACGGATGGGGAGCAGTACGCCACCGTGGACCTGTGCGCGGCGGATCTGTGGGCGGGCACCGCCCAGCTTTACAAGCTGGGCGCCTGTCCTTCCCTGCTGATCACGGGCGCCAGCCTGCGCACCCTGGAAAGCAGCGCTCTGCCCCTGGGCATCCTGCCCGATGTGCGCTCCGCCGCCCACACCTTCACCATCGGCGACGGGGATATGCTGCTGCAATTCACCGATGGATTGTCCGACGCCTGCGGTGGCCTGCATGCCCTGGAAAAGCAGGTGGAGCTGCTGATGCGCGACCGCCTCCACGCCTCTCCCGAGGCCGTGTGCACCGCCCTGCTCTCCGCCGCCATGCGCCGTGCCGGCGGCGTTCCCCAGGATGATATGACCATCCTCTGCACGCTGTTCAAAAAGCGGCAAAGCAAAAAGCGGGAGCTTCCTTCCCGCGACGCTTCCTGATATTTCTTCCTTTCCGATCTCGAAAACGCAAAGAAAAAGTCCGAAATTCCTACGAATTTCGGACTTTTCTGAAACAGAATAGCAAAACCAACACAAAGCTCCCCTTATGCATCCATGATGACAGGAATGGCCTCAACTACATCCTGCACGGCGATTACTACCTTCCCAATATCGAAGTCGAATCCAGGAACCCACTTGGAAAATACGGAACATATATACCCAGCTTCCGGTCTTTGTCTGACACATATTTCAGCGTGTTGCGTACCTGGTGGACAATGCAACGCTGATATTCAGTTTGAGGATACGCGGCTGTTATGGCTTCCTTGGCTTGTAGTACTCTTTCTTCTTGTTCGCCATAATCAAGGCCTCCTATGATTTTTTATCTTATCACAGAAGGCCTCGCTTTTCACCTATTTACAGACTTTTCTTCACAGGCTCGATGGAAAACTTCTTCGGCTTGCTCAAGAGTGAACTGCTCTATCTGCAAGAATTTGATTCCATGGAGCACTTCAAAACAGGACTGTTTGCATACCTTGATTACTACAACAACTGCCGTATCAAGGCAAAGCTGAAGGGCTTGCCTCCTGCTCTTCACAGAAAACAAGCCCTTCTCGTCGCTTGATTCAAATTCTGTCTAACTTTTTGGGTTCACTTCACTTTGACCGCCTGTTTTTTATATAGCAATCTTTTCCGGGACTTATTGCCAACAAAGCAGGTTTCCCGCTTATTCCGCTTTTTCCTTGCGCTTGTTCCGCCGCCTGCGCACGATCACGCGGATCACCAGGATCACCGCCGCCAGCGCCAGCAGCCAGGGCAGCGCGGCGATCAGGAAGATCACCAGGCTCAGCAGCACCTCGCCCGCGGTCTCCAGGGAAGCCTTCACCGCGTTGACGATGCGCTCGCCCAGCGTCAGCTCCTTGTTGTCCGCCGCGGACGCGCTGCTGATCTCCCGCAGGGTCAGGTACACGTAGGAATCATTCACCCGGCTGTCATAGCTCTTCAGCTGGCCGGTATAATAGTCGATCCAGTACTGCGCGTCGCTGATGGCCCCTTCGATCTCGATCAGGTCGCTCACGTCCTCCGCCTTCTCCATCAGCTCGGTCAGGCGCTGCAGCTTCGCCCGCTGCGTCTCCAGACGGGTCTGGGTATCATAATAGCTGGCGCTCACGTCCTCGCTGGATTCGGAATAGGCGGATACGCTGCCCACCTTCCGCGCGCCGTTCACGAAGTCGTCCAGCACGTTCGAGGGAATGCGCAGGGTGAAGTTCGCCCGCCGCAGGGAATACGCCGTGCCGTCGCCCGACATGCTCAGGCTTTCGATGCGCCCGCCGGCCTCCGCCACCAGCTGACGAATGGCCTCGTAATCCTTTTCATATTCCTGGGTGCGCACGGTCAGGTTCACATTGCGGATGATCTTGCTGCCGTCCGCCGCCTCTTCCTCGGCATATTCCAGCGTCGGTTCGGCCATATCGGCGGTCATTTTCAGCATCGCGCCCGAAGCTGCGGCGGCATTGCCAGCGTCATAGTCGGCAGTATAGCCGTCCTCATAGAGGGCAGAGCGCTGGGCCGTGCTGTTTGCGGAAACGCCGCCCTTGCCCCAGTCGCTGTTATTGTATACCGACGCTGTTCCGATGGCCACCACCACGAATGCCGCAGCGTATGCCAGCGCTCGCTTCCAGGGGAAGGTTTTGATCTTGCTCATTTTCTTTTGATCCTCCTCGCGTATCGCTTTGCGCCAGGAGGCGGAAAGGGTTTCGGGCACGGTCACCTCCTCGTCCATGGCGCGCATTTCGCGCTTCAGGGCAAGCAATGCCGCGCAGTCCGGGCAGGTCGCGGCGTGGGCTTCCATCTCCGCGCGCTGGGCCGCCGTCCATTCCGTCTCCGGCGTATCGGGAAGCAAAGCAAATGTTCTGCAGTCCATCATTTTTGCCTCCCTTCATTCCCTTGGACGCGCAAATCTCCATTTTGTTCCGCGCTTTTGATATAATTTTTCACTTTTTCCCGGGCGCGGCTCAGCCGGCTTTTCACCGTGCCCTCGCTGATCTCCAGAATGCGGGCGATCTCCTCATAGGGCGTATCCTGAAAATCCCGCAGGATCATCACCGCCCGCTGATCCTCGGGCAGCGCCGCCAGGGCCTGGCGGATCTGCCGGCGCAGCTCCCGCCGGTCCGCCGCCTGCTCGGGCTGAGACGATCGGTCCGCGGCAAAGTCCGCCCCCGCCTCCTGCAGGCTATCCAGGGACAGGTGCTCCTTCCGCTTTCGCAGCGCGTCCAGGCAGGTATTATAGGCAATGCGGTACAGCCACGTTTTCACGTCTGCCTCCCCGCGGAACCCCTCAAAGGCACGGTACGCGCTGAGCAGCGTCTCCTGGGCGCAGTCCTGGGCGTCCATTTCGTTGCCCATCATGCGCAGGCACAGCAGATAGATCATCCGCTCATGCTCCGCTGCCAGGGCCTCAAAGCGTTCCGCCTTGCTCTGCCGATGAAACAGGCTCATGCCGCTCCCTCCTTTCCCGCTCATTATAGCAAACTTTTGGGCAAATGAAAGCCCCCATCGCTCATTTGACAGAAAAACACATTCATATTATACTATGCATGAATGAAATGGACAAGGAGGTCCTTCCCATGCGCGTACTACTGACCGGCGGCGCCGGTTTTATCGGTTCCCATACCTGCCTGGCCCTGCTAAACGCGGGCCACG
>JAFUDW010000185.1 GCA_017464225.1 Clostridia bacterium
CCCACAGCAGCGCCTATGGCCAGACAGAGCAGCAGTGCATAGACGATCGCCTCCCAGGGCACGCGGTACAGCAGAAACACGCCCAGGCAGCACAGCAGGCAAACGGCAAAGAAACCATACGTTTTTCTATTCATTCCACAATATACCCCGCGCCCTTTCGGGTGGCAATAAAATCTGGCAATCCCAAACCCTCCAGCCTGCGCCGCAGACGGTTGATATTGACCGTGAGCGTGTTTTCGTCCACAAAGCTGTCGGATTCCCACAGCTTTTCCATCAGCGTTTCCCTGCTGACGACAGCGCCTTTTCGGCGCAGCAGCGTCTCCAGCAGGCGGTACTCGTTCCGGGTGAGCTCCGCCCTTTGACCGTTCACGGTCAGCGTGGCGTCGGCGGTATTCAGATCGGCTCCCCGATGGCTCAGTATCGGCGCGGCGGCAAAATCGTAAGTCCGGCGAAGGAGCGCCTGGATCTTCGCCAGCAGCACGTTCATATCAAAGGGTTTAGCGATAAAGTCGTCGCCGCCCATGCCGATGGCCATCACGATATTCATATTATCCGCAGCCGAAGAAATAAAAATGATGGGAACGCTGGATTCACGGCGCAATTCCCGGCACCAATGAAAACCGTTTTTCCCTGGAAGCCCGATGTCCAGCAGGATCAGATGCGGCGAAAAGAGCCGCGTCTCCTCCAATACGTTTCTGAAATCCCGAACGCAGGCCGTTTCATATCCCCAGGAAGCCAGATGCTTTGCAATCGCTCCGGCTATGGCAGCGTCATCCTCAATGATCAGTATTTTTGCCATATTACCATCCTCCCGCCCATACTATACTGCCGATCGCGCCTTTTTGCAATGCATCGGTATCCATACGCTTTCATGCGGGCCCACCGCGAAGAGCTTTGCCGCCGCGCGGTCATTTTGCTCTGGCTTTTGACGCTGACCCATGGTATGATAAATGAAACGCGCGGCGAAAGCGGGGGAAGAAGGATGGCGTCAAGCAAAGAATACCTCGATTTTATCCTGGAGCAGCTGACCGGGCTGGAGGGCGTCGCCTGGCGGGCCATGATGGGCGAATACATCATCTATTATCATGGCAAGGTAGCGGGCGGCGTTTATGACGACCGCTTTCTGGTGAAGCCCGTAAAAGCGGCGCGGACGCTGATGCCCGACGCCGCCCTTGAAACGCCCTACGAAGGCGCCAAGGAGATGCTGCTTGTGGACAATGTGGAAAACAGGGATTTTCTGAAAGGATTGCTGGAGGCGATGTATGACGAGCTCCCGGCCGCAAAGAAAAAGCCATGAAAAAGCTGGTTGAAAAGACCTTCCGCCGGAGCATGCGCCCCAACTTGCAGGGAGGCCGTCCATGAGCCGACACTACGACGCCATCTTGCTGCTGGGCCTCAAGCTGAACGCCGACGGCTCGCCAAGGCACGAGCTGACGCTTCGCATTGAAACGGCGGCGGCATGCTTCCGGGAAGGGATCAGCGATATCATCATCCCCTGCGGCGGACAGACGCCGGGCACGCCGGTGAGCGAAGCCCAGGTGATGCGCGAAGCGCTGATCGCCCTGGGCGTGCCGGAGGGCGCCATCCGCATGGAGGCGCAATCCCAGCTGACGGTGGAAAACTTTTTAAACGCCCGCAGGCTGCTGCCGGGCAAACGTCCCCGCGTGCTGATCGTCACCAGCGATTATCATATGGCCCGGGCCAAGCTGATCTGCCGCGTATCCGCCGGCATGCGGGCGGCAGGCCGCAAAGCGCGTATCCCCCGGGCCGAGGTTCGCGCCCAGCGTCTGGAGGAGCCGCTGCACCTGATCGATTATATGCTGGGCTACCAGTCCGGACGCTTCCGGCGGCCCATATGGTATACCAAATTCATGTACAGCCTGTTTGACCGGATACGGGCGTAAGGAGCGCAGACCATGGAAACCACAGGCAGCGAGCGCGGATACCTGCACGAGCAATTCCGCCTTTTTCATACCACCGATCAGAAGGAACTGAAGGTGGACTGGCATTTTCATACCTTCGATAAGATCGTGCTGTTCCGCAGCGGACATGTATCCTATACGGTGGAAAGCCAGGCCATGCGCCCGGCGCCGGGCGACCTGCTGCTCATCGCCCACGGGCAGCTGCACAAAATGCGCTCGCTGGCCGACGCGCCATACGAACGCTATATCCTGTACCTGAACAGCGCTTTTCTGGCCTCTCTTGCGCCGGAAGCGGGCGGGCTTAGCGCCTGCTTTGCCCGGGCGCGGGCCAATGGACAAAGCCTGCTGCGCCTGCCAGAAGCCGACCGCGCGGCGGTATACAGCCTGTTTTCGCGCATGGAAAAGGCCATCGGGGAAAGCTCTCCCTATGGCCCTGTTTTGTCTCAGGCGCTGCTCACCGAGCTGTTGGTGCTGCTCTGCCGCATGCCGGAGCAGACGGCGATCCGCCATCCGGACGCGCCATCTGACGAAAAGATCGCCCAAGCGCTGCACTATATTCAGGCGCACCTGAGCGAACCGCTGAGCTGCGATACGCTGGCGGCCCATCTGAACATGAGCCGCTCCTCCTTCCAGCATCGGTTCAAGTCCGCCACGGGACGGGCTCCCCACGCATATATCAAGCTCAAGCGCCTGCTGTACGCCGGCGAACTGCTGTCCTCCGGCGAGGCGGCGCTCAGCGCCGGAAAAAAGTGCGGCTATACCGATCATTCGGCCTTTTGCCACGCCTTCTGCGCGCAGTTTGGCGTCACCCCCTCGGCTTACCGCTCCAGCAGGGAAACGCTCACCGGGCCGCAGGAATAAAGCCGCGGGATATTGAGGTTTATTTTCCAGTCTTTTGGTTCAGGCGACGGTGCATCAGCGTCATCAGCACCAGGAACAGCAGCAGATAAACCGGCAGCAGCGAAACGCTGATATGCCCCGCGATCAAGCCGAATACAGGCGGCATCAGGCAGGTGCCCACATAGGCGCTGGCCATCTGCACGCCGATGATGGCCTGGGATTTATCAGCCCCAAAATGGCTGGGCGTGGAATGGATCAGGCAGGGATACACCGGCGCGCAGCCCAGGCCGATCAGGATCTGGCCCGACAGTGAAATCGTTCTTCCCAGGGGCAGCAGCATGACAACAACGCCCAGCAGGATAACGCTCAGGCCCAAACGAACCATCTGCCGGTCGTTCAGCTTCATGGTGATAAAGCCGCTCACAGCCCGTCCCGCCGTTATGCCCAGATAAAACATGCTGGCAAAGGAAGCCGCCGTATCGGCGGAAACACCCTTGTACAGCGTCAGATAGCTGCTGGCCCAAAGTCCGGCGGTCTGCTCCACGCTGCAATAGCAGAAGAAGCAAAGCATGACCTCCTTCGCGCCGGGGACGCGGACGATTTCCCCAAGCGACAAAGCCCTGTATGCCTTCTCCGGAGCGCCGTCCTTTTTCTGGCTCCGTCCCTTCCAGAGCGGCAGGCTGAACACAAGCGCAGCGGTGAGCGCGATCTGGATGATCGAAATGGCGCGGTACCCGCCGTTCCAGCCCATACCGTGAGTCAATGCATAGCCCATGATATACGGGCCCGCCGTAGCGCCGATCCCCCACATGCAGTGCAGCCAGCTCATATGCTTGCTTTCATAATGGAGCGCCACATAATTATTGAGAGAGGCGTCCACGCTGCCGGCGCCCAGGCCGTAAGGAACGGCCCAGAGGCACAGCAGCCAGAAGGAATGGCTGACCGAAAAGCCAAAGAGCGCCGCTGCGGTCATTGCCACGCTGATGGCCGTCACCTTGCCCGTACCCAGCTTCAATGTAAGGCGATCGCTCTGCAGGCTGGAAACCACCGTGCCCAGGGCAATGATCATGGATACAGCGCCCGCGTAGGATACGGGCACGCCCAGCTCGGGATACATAGTGGGCCAGGCCGAACCCAGCAGCGAGTCGGGCAAACCCAGGCTGATAAAGGAAAGATAGATGATCGCAAGCAGCAGCTGAAACATGAAACCCTCACAAGCATTTGTGTTGTACCGGGTAAACGATCAGTTTTTAACCGGCACGATTTTATTCAGGAAATCCGTCACATACCGTTTATAGTCCTCCGGCGCCGTGAGCACCGAGGCGGCGTGTCCAGCCCCCGGGATCAAATGGATCTCGCTATAACCCTTTGTGGCCTTCTGCATGGCCTGGCTATGGGCGGGCAGGATAAAATCATCCTTTTCGCCATGGATGAACAGCATGGGGACGGTATTGTCCGCCAGGCTGTCGATGGGCCGCATATCGTGGATCCAGTATCCGTATCGGATCCTTGCGCAAAGCGACACCAGATGCACAAGGCACCCGGGCAGGTGCATGCCGCGCAGCCCGCGCTGCATCACGCTGGTGATCTCGCTGAAACCGCAGTCCGCCACCACAAAATCGATGGCCGGCTTGAACCGCAAACAGGCTGCCGACGTGGCGCTGCCCAGCGATTCGCCATGGATGCCGACCAGCGCCGCATCGGGATAACGGCGTCGGCTGTCCCGGATCAGCGTATCCAGATCACGGCTTTCCCGGATGGAATAGGTGCAGAAGGTGGGCTCATTTTCACCGTGGCCACGCAGATCGTACAGGATCACATTGAAGCCCAGCTCCAGATATATGCGGGTGTACTTGAGCGAGCCGAAGCGGTTATCGGTATAGCCATGGGAAATCAAAACGTATCGGTCGCTTGGCGCGGGATTGCGCAGCAGCTCAACATGCAGCGTATAGCCGTCATCGCTTTGAATGGTGTAATCCTGTTTTTCCAGCCCGTCATACCAGGCGATATCGTAGTGCTCGGCCTGCCACGCGCGGGCCTGCTCCAGCGTTTGCCGCCGGATGCTCATGGAAAACTTGGCCAGAAAAAAGCCAAGCGCCACGAGCAGCGCGCAGATCGCCGCCAGCACGATCCAAACAGCAGTCATCAGGGCGTTCCTCCGTTCTCTGTATCCTTCGCAGGCGGTCCCGCCTCTTTTTTTCGCTGTTCCCTGCGCTTTTTCGCCTTGTTATACACATACAGCGATTCAAAAGGGCCCACGATAATGGAAATAATCAGCAAGATCCAATACCAGCGCATAGGTCGTTTTCCTTACGCGTCGAAGGGCAAGCCCACAAAATCGGCCAGGATGCCCACCAGCGTTTTGGCGTGATGGATGGTATCGTCCTCGGCGAAAATACGCACCCGGGGCTCGGTGCCCGAAAAGCGGATGATCACCCAGGCCCCGTCAAAATAGACCTTACAGCCGTCCAGATAGCTCACCTTCTGCGCCGCGCGGCGGAAATCGGGCAGCCGTTTTTCCTCCATGATGGTTTTGCGTATCCTGTCCCGGGTCTCGGCAGTGAGCGCCCAATCGAACTCGGCTGTATGCATTTCGCCGTACCGGCGGTACAGATCGCTGATCAGCGCGCTCATGGGCTTGCCGGTCACCGACAGCATTTCCACCAGCAGGCTGGCGGCGTACAGGCCGTCCTTGCCGCTGATGTGCCCGCGCACCGTCAAACCGCCCGAGGATTCGCCGCCGATCAGCGCGTCATGAGCCTCCATGGCGGAGGAAATATGCTTGAAGCCCACAGGCACCTCGTAACACGCCTGTCCATAGGCCGCCGCCACCCGATCCAGCAGGTGGGTGGTGGCGATATTGCGCACAGCCGCGCCGCGCCAGCCCTTGTATTCCAGCAGATAGTAATACAGGAGCACCAGGATCTCATTGACCGAAACATAATTGCCCTTTTCGTCGATGATGCCCAGCCGGTCGGCGTCGCCGTCGGTGGCGATGCCCACGTTGGCGTTATGATCGCGGACAGCCTGCTGCAGATCGGTCAGCGTATCGGGAGCAGGGGCCGGCAGATGGCGGCCGAAGAAGGCGTCGTGCCGGTCGTTGATCACATCCACGTCGCACCGGGCGGTGTACAGGATGGTCATCAGCCCGTTCAGGCTGGTGCCGAACATGGGATCAAGCACCACCCGCAGACGGCGGCGGCGAATGGCGTCGGTATCGATCTGGGACAGGATGGAGTCCAGATAGGTATCACGGGGATCGATGAACTGCACGCCACCCTCCTGCAGGGCTTCCTCAAAGGGCGCGCAGCGCACGGTGCTGAAATCCAGGGCGTTGGCCTCGTCCTGGATGGGCGCGGTGATATCCTCGGTAGCGTCCCTGCCGCCGTAGGTAAACAGCTTGATGCCGTTATATATCGCTGGATTATGGCTGGCCGTGACCATGGCGCCATAGCGAAGGCCCAGGTTTTTCACCGTAAACATGATCTGCGGCGTGGGGCAGTTCAGATTGACAAAATATACCTTGACGCCCTCGCCCGCCATGACCTCGGCAAACCAGATGCAGGCCTCCCGGCTGAGGAAACGCCTGTCATAGCCAACGCAGATGCCCCTTTCGGCGCAGCCCTCCCGCTGCATGCGCCGTGCCAGAGCCGCCGCCACGCGCTGGATGTTTTCCCGAATAAAGCCGTCGCCGATCACCGCGCGCCAGCCGCCCGTTCCGAATGTGATCATTTGTATCCCCTCGCTTTTCAGCAGTATTTTACGCAGTCCTGCATTCCATATCGGTTTCACAGCGCTCCATGACCGCGCCAGGATCGCCGTCCGCCGCCAGCCAGGCCTCCCGCAGCGCGTCCGGCAGGATCACCGGCATGCGCGGATGGATAAAAGCGATGCCCGGAGCGGCATCCCGTGTCAAAATGGACAGCGCAGGCAGCGCGCAGCCTTCCTCATAGCGGTATATGCCCGCCAGATAGGCCTGACCGTCCCTTCGGGGCCGGATGGCATATTTGAGCTTTGTCTTTTCGCCGTCCAGCGTCTGCCATTCATAATACCAGCTCATGGGCACCAGGCAGCGCCGTTTCAGCATGGAAACCTCAAACTTTTTGAGCGCGCTCTCGCTGCGCACATTGATCAAAAGCCCTTTGCCCCCAGGCCTGGAAAAGCCCCAGCGCATGGGGTAAGCGCCCTCTCCCTTTTTACCCACGGCCAGCGCTGCCACCGCCATGCCGGGGAACACCTCCCCGGCGGATAGCGTTTCCTGGCCTGCCAGTATCCTTTGCCGGCGGGAAGCCTCCCGGATGATGGCCAGCATGACGCCGCTGGGCTCTTCCGCCTCCACCTGAAAACGTCCGCACATTGCCTGTCACCCGTCAATAAATGGTTTTGATCTTTTCAGCGCCCACGCTCCGGCAAAAATCCTCCAGCGCCCGCTGATCGTCCACCCGCATGAGCTCCTGGAACTTTCCTGTCTGCCTGTCCACAAAGCCCACGGTCATTTCACCCGTACAGATGCTTTTGCGCACCGCCGCTTCCTGCTTTTCCGGATCGAAGGCGGGAAGGGCCGCTTTCTTTTTAAACAGCGCCATATTTTATTCCTCCCTGAAGGCTTCCGATTTTTCAAAGGCGATCCGGGGATCGTTATCCTCCCGCACGTAAATGGTGCCGCAGGGGATGAATCCCAGCTTTTTGAGCAAGCCCTGCATAACGCAATTATCTCCATGGGTATCGATGCGCAGATGGCGGCACCGCGCATAGGCCCAATCGATGCAAAATGCGCCGGTGCCGCGTACCGTGCCGTCGGAAGCGATCCTGTGCACCACGCCGTAGGGGCTTTCATCCCGCCACGCGCCGCCTGTGATCCCGGCGTAAGTGGGCTCGATATCGCGTCCCTGATCGAAGAAAAATGTGCCGACGATCCTGCCGGCATGCTCGCAGACATAGCTTTTTCCCGCGGCAATATCGGCGTGGATCAGCGCTTCCGGCGGCCAATGCGTCGGCCCCCATTGATTGGGATTGCCGTGCTCCGCCATAAACGCCCTGGCATGGGCGTAAATCGCCATGACGGTTTCAAAATCCTGCTCCGTGGTTTTTCGGATGTTCATTTTCTGTACCTCAATTGCCAGAATGCCACAGCGGCGGCAGCGGCCACGTTCAGCGAATCGATGCCCTCCGCCATGGGAATTTTGGCGATATGATCGCATTGCCCGATGGCCGCTTCGGTCAGGCCGGTATCCTCGGTGCCAAGATAAACAGCTAATTTATCGATTGCGGGCAGCCGGGGATCGTCCAGCGTCAGGCAGTCCTCCCGCAGCGCCAGGCCCAGCGTGGTAAAGCCGTTTGCCTTGAGCCAGGGAAACCCCAGCTCCTCCCCCGTCCGGGCCCAGGGCACGGTGAACACGGCGCCCATGCACACGCGCACTGCGCGGCGGTGCAGGGGATCGCAGCAGGTGGGCGTCAGCAGGATGGCGTCCGCTCCCAGCGCCGCGGCGGAGCGGAAGATGGCGCCCACGTTGGAGGGCTCGGTAATACCCTCCAGCACGGCCACCCGACGAGCCTTTTCCAATATCGGCCCCATAAAGCGCGGCGCGGGCCGCCGCAGCGCGCACAGCACCCAGGAGCGCTGCAGTTTAAAGCCGGTCAGTTCGGCCAGCAGACTGTCGTCCGCGGTATATACCGGGATGTCTCCGCAGCGGCGAATGATGGCAAGGCCTTGCTCATCCGCGGTAAACCTGCGGCGCATCAGCAGCGAAACCGGCTCATAGCCCGCGTCCAGCGCCGTATGCACCACCTTGGGTCCTTCGGCAATGAATATCCCCTTTTCAGGTTCCTGCCTGCTGCGGAGCTGGGCGTCCGTCAGGTGATAAAAAAGCCCGGGGCCCGGCTGGCTGAAATCGGTCAATTCAAGGATCGGCATGGGGCATCTCTCCTGTATCCATGCGGTGGTTGCGGTTCGGGCCCCGCAGGTAGTCTCCATCGGCCGCTTCAACATCCGCCGGCACCAGCACGCGCTGGCCCGCCACCGAAACAAAATCAACGGCTTCCCCGGTGTCCTCCCGGAATATCTTATGAACGGTAAAGGCCCGCGCGCCGTCAGGCGTCAGCGCCTCCAGGGTATCCCCCACGTGGAAGCGATTTTTCACTTCAACGACCAGGCACCGCTCCCGCATGCCCAGTACGCGCCCGGTAAACTCCATCGTTTGGCGGAAGCCGTCCGCCCCGCCGGAGGGGCTGGGCGCGCCAAAGTAGAAGCCGGTGTTGCTGTCCCGATGGCTCACCTTGCGCAGCTCATCCTGCAGCGACGGAAGCGCCGCGCGGTAAGCCGCCTCGCTTTGCTCCAGCAGATTCAGCGCTCTGCGGTAAACGCCGGTGACGCCCGCCACGTAATAGGCCGTTTTCATGCGCCCCTCGATTTTAAGCGATGCAATGCCCGCGTCCCGCATTTCAGGCAGATGGGACAGCATATTGAGGTCGTAGGCCGAAAAGATGTAGGTGCCCCGCTCCTCCTCAATGACGGGCAGCGGCTCGTCCGGCCGCTTGGCCTCCACCACGGTATACTGCCAGCGGCACGGCTGGGCGCAGGCGCCCCGATTGCCGCCCCGGCCCGCCAGATGGTCGCTGAGCATGCAGCGGCCGGAATGGGCCATGCACATGGCCCCATGGACGAAGGCTTCCAGCTGCACATCCTCCGGGATCCGCCTGCGCAGGGCCGCGATACGGGCCAAAGAAAGCTCCCGGCTGAGCACAATTCGCCGTGCGCCCATGCCAATGAATACGTCGGCTGCCGCGGCATTCATCACATTGGCCTGGGTGCTCACATGCAGCGGCAAGTCCGGAACGCGCCGGCGCAGCCAGGCAAAAGCGCCCAGATCGCTGACGATGGCGGCGTCAACGCCCATCTCCCTCGCCCGCGCGGCATCCTTGGCCAGATCGTCCATTTCATCATCATAGGGCAGGATATTGAGCGTCAGATAAAAGCGCTTTCCGGCGCCGTGAACAAGCGCCAGCGCTTCCTGAAGCTCCTTCCAGGTAAAATTGTCCGCCTTTGCCCGCAGGCCAAACCGGCTGAGCCCGCCGTATACGGCGTCCGCGCCAAAGCGCGCCGCCGCCCGCAGCTGCTCCATGCCGCCCGCCGGGGCCAGCAATTCCATCATTGGTTTACTGCGCTCCTGTTTTCTGATCGTACGCCTGCCACAGGGGAGAATAGATGCGCACGGCGGCCTCGTGTTCCTCCAGCGTTTTGGAGAAATACAATTCGCCGGTATCGGGATCCTTGGAGCAGAAATACAGGTAATTCTGCGCCACAAAATCCTCATCGGGATACAGCGCCGCCTCGATGGCCGCGGCCGAGGGATTGCAGATGGGCCCCAGGGGCAGGCCGGCAACGCGATAAGTATTGTACGGGGAATTCACCGCAAGATCGTCGTTTGTAAGGCTCATGCGGGTGGTGCCGGTCACATACTTCACCGTAACGTCGCTCCCCAGCGCCATCCCGGCCTTCAGGCGATTGTGAAACACGGCGGATACCCGGGCAAAATCAGCCTGCTTGGCCTCCTTTTCTATCATGGAAGCCAGGGTGAGCGCCTGATCCATGCTCAGCCCCAGCGCGTCGGCCCGATCATGCCATTCGTCTTTGAACACCGCTTCGGTCTGGGATAAAAGCTTTTTGACGATCTCCTCCACAGTGGCGCTGGTATAGATCTCATAGGTATCGGGCGCCAAATAGCCCTCCAGCGCGTAGAAGCGGCCGGACGCATTGGCGCTGGCCAGCACGTCGGCAATATAATAGTATTGGGAAAAACGTTCTCCACCGCGGCAAAGGCTCAGGAAAGCTTCGGCATCGGCAATCACGCCCTCCCGCGCCAGATAGGCGGCGATGTTTTCCACCGTCCAGCCCTCAATGATCGTGATATCCCGCACCAGCGGCGTTCCATCGCCCGCCGTCAGGCGCTCGGCGATCTCCCGCATGGTCATGGAGCGGCTGAGTTGGTACGTGCCCGATTGGATCTTCTGCCCAAAGCCCAGGAAATCAGCGTAATACTTGAACACCGACCGATTGCGCACCAGGCCCGCGGCCTCCAGGTTATTGGCCACCCGGGTCAAACTGCTGCCGCTTTTGACCTCAAAGGTCACGCTTTCGGCGCTGCCCGGCTCCATGGGCGCCACAAAATGCCGATCGATATAGCGCCAGCCCATAGCGAGCAGCCCCGTCACAATGACGGCCACGCTCAGAAAAATCAGGATGGGACGCAGGATATTCCAGAGCCAGCTGTACCAATAAGGGCCGTACTGCCGCTCCTCCCGAAGGCGCTCATAGCTGTAATCATCCGGAGAAGGGCGATACTTTTTTCTTCTCTTCAAGGGCATATCCTCACATTCCGGGCATTTCCATATCCAGCCCCGCGGCGTCGCTCAGCGTTTTGTATACGTCGCCCATCATCTGCTGGATGCGCATTTCGCACAGCAGAAACTGGGAGGTGACGGGCTGGGCAAACAGCAGCGCGCCGATCTGCTGAAAACGCTGGGTATCGCCGTCGGAAACCGAAGCGCCGCTCATGGCGGCCAATTGCAGCTGCATCTGCAGCTTTTTATATTCCTTGATCAGGGCGCGGTTGGTTTCATTGCCGTCGATCTCTTCCTTGAGCTGCCGGTAGTCCCGGCAAACGTCGCTTTCCCGGATAGCCCGGGCCAGCGCGTTCATTTCATCGTATACCTGCATTGTATCCCCTTTCCGCGCGTTCATGCATACAGCAAAACGGCGGCCGGTTTTCCGGCCGCCTTTAGTATAGCATATTTATCCCAAATCCACAATCACAGGAAGGATCATGGGATTGCGTTTGATCTTTTCAAATATGTAGTGATGCAATTCATCCTTGATGCGGGTCTTGATGCTGGGCCAGTCGCTTCCCTCGATGCGGCCGTAGCTGGCGATGATGCTGCGCACATTGGCCCGGATGCCTTCGATCAGGTCTTCATTCTCGCGCACGTACACAAAGCCGCGGCTGATCACGTCGGGGCCGGATACCAGCACGCAGTTGGTACGGTCAAAGGCCATGGCCACGATGATCAGGCCATCCTGGCTCAGATGCTTGCGGTCGCGGAGCACCACGTTGCCCACATCGCCGATGCCCAAACCATCCACCAGCACGGTGCCCGTGGGCACTTCGCCCGCAATGCTCACGCTGTCCGGGCCGAGCTCTATCACCTGGCCGTTCTCGGGCAGGATGATGTTCTGCCGGGGCATGCCCATGCTTTCCGCCATTTCGCCGTGCTGCCAGAGCATACGGTACTCGCCGTGCACCGGGATGAAATACTTGGGATTGACCAGGGCGTGGAACAGCTTGATCTCCTCCTGGCAGGCATGGCCGGACACGTGCACCTGCTCCATGGCGTCATAGATGACGTCGGCGCCGCAGCGGTACAATTGGTTGATGACCCGGGAAACAAAGATCTCGTTGCCGGGAATTGCCGACGCGCTGATGATGACCTTATCGGAGGGCTTGATTTGAAGCTTCCGGTGCTCGGAAAAGGCCATGCGGGTCAGGCCGGCCAGCGGCTCGCCCTGGCTGCCGGTGGTCAATATCACCAGCTCGTTATCCCGGAAACGATCCAGATCGTCCAGCTCCAACAGATAGCCTTCGGGCACGTGCAGTTCGCCCAGCTCCATGGCCACCTGAGATACGTTCACCATGCTGCGGCCCACAAAGCATACCTTGCGGCCAAAGCGCACGGCGCAGTCCACCACCTGCTGAAGCCTGCCCACGTTACTGGAGAACATAGCAATGATCACGCGCCCCTGGGCGTTGCTCATCTGGGCGTTGAAGGTATCGCCGATCTTGCGCTCGCTCATGGTATAGCCCGGGCGCTCCACATTGGTGCTCTCGCAAAGCAGCGCCAGCACGCCGTTGTCCCCCAGGGCGGCCAGGGTATGCAGATCGGTCATTTCGCCGTCAATGGGCGTGAAATCGATCTTGAAGTCGCCGGAGCACACCACCGTGCCCACGGGGCAGGTGATCGCCAGCGCGAAGGCGCCGGGAATAGAGTGCGTCACCTTGATGAAGCGCACCGTAAAGCAGCCCAGCTTGATCACCTGGCGCGGCTGCACGGTATTGAGCGTTACGCCGGTGACGTGGTGCTCCTTGAGCTTATTGTCGATGAGCGCCATGGTGAGGCGGCTGCCATAGAGCGGCGCGGGAACCTGGGCTGCCACATAGGGGATCGCGCCGATATGATCCTCATGGCCATGGGTGAACACGTAACCGCGCACGCGATCCTTATTGGCCACCAGATAGCTGGCGTCGGGGATCACCAGGTCGATGCCCAGCATGTCATCCTTGGGGAACATGGAACCGCAATCCACCACGATGATGTCCTGGTCATACTCGAACACAGTGATGTTTTTGCCAAATTCGTCTATGCCGCCCAAGGGAATGATCCGAAGTTTTGGATTGTTTACCATACGTTCCTTCTTTCCTTGAGTTTAAGGTCCTGTTTATTTCAGGGCGGTATATAACATATAACGCTATAGCTCCGGGTCATGAGTGCCCAAAGCTTTTCAACCTGAATAAAGCATACCACAAAAAACTGTGGAATGCTATATCCAATAATAACGAAAATTGATAAGAATTATTGTGAAGGGCTCCAATAATTACAGGCCCAGCATATCCAGAATGTCTTCCTTTTCCACCACGCCAACGCTGCGGCGGGCTTCCTTGCCGTTCTCAAAAACGATCAGCGTGGGAATGGACGCCACGCGGTACTTGCGGGCCAGCTCCATTTCCTCGTCCACGTTCAGCTTGCCCACGATGGCGCGGCCTTCGGTTTCCTCGGCCACTTCCTCCACAACGGGGCCCAGCATGCGGCAGGGGGCGCACCAGGTGGCCCAGAAATCCACCAGAACGGGCTTATCGGCGGAAAGCACCTCGGCTTCAAAATTGTCTACTGTAAACTTCTTTTCGCTCATGGTTTTTATATCCTTTCACTTATTATTTTTGCACTGAATGAACGGGGTATACATTGATTACGGAAGGCCGCCAATTGGGGCGGACGCGCAGCTTTTTATCGATGCCCCATGCCGCCAGCGAGCCCAGCGCCAGCCCCAACAGGGCCAAAAGCAGGGTAAACCCGTCGGACAGTCCGGCGGCGTTGCCCGCCAGCAGGCCGATGAGTAGCAGCGCCATGGGCAGCGCATAAACCAGCGCGGAGGCTTTGAGCGTCTGGGCCTGCGGCATCTCCACATCCACCATATCGCCGATCTCAGCCTGTCCAA
>JAFUDW010000186.1 GCA_017464225.1 Clostridia bacterium
AGGTCGGCACGCGAAGCGGGCCGAGGATTGCGCAGCAATTCCGAAAAAGCACGATGACGGCTGATTGAGCTTGCTCATATCAGACGGCAGCCTGCTTTTTCATTGCCTCAGACGGCCTCTTTTCGACAACCCAAAAGCTTAACTGGCGGAAACAGCTTGATAGTGCCATCAAGCTTGTTCGCCCGATGAGGTCCAGGAGGCGAAGTCTCCTGGCGCAGGATCATAAGGGCCGCGGAGGCCCTTATCGTTCCCCCCCATTCGCGCTCACTTGAACACCGCGAAGGACTGCGCGCCCAGGCGGACGCCATCGCCTTCGGCTGCCGCCGTTCCGATGGCGAAGATCAGCTGCCTGCCCTGGGCGTCCACGGGAAGCGCGGCGGCCTCGCCCGCGGGGTTCACGGCCAGCAGCAGCCCGCCGCGGCGGTAAGCGAAGGCCTGGCCGGGCTGCGCGTAAAGAGACTCAAAATCGGCGTCGGCCTGCAGATCGGCCTCCTGATGGCGCAGGGCCAGCAGGGCGCGCACGGTCTCCAGCAGCGAATCCTTTTGCCCTTCCTGGGCGGCCACGGTGGGCGCGTCGGGGCTGGGATCGACGGGCAGATACAGGCTGTCGGCGCAGCCCTCGGAGAAGCCCAGGTTCCTGCCGCCGTCCCACTGCATGGGCGTGCGGCTACCGGTGCGGAAATAGCCGCCCTCCTTGGTGGGGATCTGCTGATAGCGCATGCCGATCTCATCGCCATAATACAGGAAGGGCACGCCGGGCATGGTAAACAGGAAGGCGTAGGCCAGCTTCAGCTCGTCGGGCTCCAGGTTAAAGCGCGGGCGCACGGTATCATGGTTGCAGGTGAGCAGCGAAATATAGCCCAGGTCCTTGGTATCGGTATACCAATCAGTATACACCTCCAGGAAGCGATTGATATCCCGGGCGGGCGCGTCCTTTTTGAAATAGCTGTTGTCGGTGCCGCTCTGGTAATCGCGCATCAGGGTGTAATACCTGGTATCGTTGTTGTTCAGGCAGAAGTCCATATCGTAGCCCGCCCGGAGCGCCTGCTTGGGCGCGCTCCATTCGGCCACCATGGCGGCGTCGGGGAACTCGGCGTCCAGCATCTCGCGCACGTTGCGCCAGATGGCGCTGGTGGCGCTCTTGTTTTCATCGTCGTACTTCACCAGCGAATTGGCCATGTCCACGCGGAAGCCGTCGCAGCCATGGCTGAGCCAGAAGCGCATCACATCCTTGATGGCCTCCCGGGTGGCGATGCAGTCCGGATGGTCACAGGGCAGCTGCCAGGGCTGCTCCACCCGAGCGAAGCCGTAGTTCAGCGCGGGTTGGCACTTGAAAAAGTTGAGCACATAGGTGGCGGCGCGCTCGCATTCGCCGCCGATATAGGGCATATCCTTGCAGCCCTGCCACCAGTGGTTGGTCCAGATATAGCGGTTGGTGAACTCGTTCTGCTCCGCCTTTCCGCTCATTTTAAACCAGGCGTGTTCCTCACTGGTATGGCCGGGCACCAGATCCAGCAGCACGCGGATGCCCCTTTGATGGGTCTCGCCGAACAGGCGGTACAGATCGTTATTGGTGCCGTAGCGCGGGGCCACCTTTTTGTAATCCCGCACATCGTAGCCCGCGTCCTTAAAGGGCGAATCAAAGCAGGGATTGATCCACAGCGCGTTGCAGCCCAAGCCCTTGATATAATCCAGCTTTTCGATGATGCCGTTCAAATCGCCGATGCCGTCGCCGTTGGTATCGCGGAAGGACTGGGGATAGATCTCATAGAATACGGTGTCTTTGAGCCATTTCGCGGGCATAGTGCTCGCCTCCTTTTTTTATTTCAGGGTATTGCGGTATACGTTGAACCAGCTGAACATGGGATCGGTGGGCGTGATGACGGTTAGGTTGTATCCCAGCAGATCAAACCACCAGAAGGTCTTCTGGTTGCGGGTGCCCTGCCACATGGTTTCGGTATAGGGCGCCTGATCGTAGGGCACGCCCAGGATGGAGATCGTCACGCCGCCGTCGGGCGGGGTCACGCTGGTCAGCTTTTTATCGTTCAGGTATTGGGTATACCAGGCGGTATGAAAATTGTTCATGCCGCAGTGGATCATCAGCGGATAATCCATATAAGGCGCCAGCAGGCCCAGCTCGCTCTCGCCAAAGCCAAAGTCCCGGAGCGTGCCCACGTACAGGCCGGTATGGTAGCCGCCCGAGGAATAATGCATGTTGACGGCGTCGCCCACCTGCAGCGCGTTTTGCCACTGGTCGTAGGGCAGGTTTTTGACATCCACCCGGTTCTGGCCGCTGGCCTTGGTGGTTTCGCTGATGGCGGGCAGCTTTTTCATGCCGGCCTGGCTGTGCACCCAGCGGGTGAAGCCGATGCAGTCAAAGCCGCCCAGGTACAGCCTGTCGGTAAAGTAGTAATTGCTGTCCGAGGATGGATGCCGCGCCCGCAGCAGGCTGCTTTCGCTGAAGCCCGCCCACAGGTAGGGACAGCCGTACTGGAACTTGGCCACAGCGCTGCCGCCGCGGTTCTGATTATAGGCCAGCAGGATGGGGTTCGATTCCTCCAGCATGGTAAAGGCGATGTCCAGCAGGCGGCGGCTTTCCATCTGCTGCTGCAGCTGTCCCAGCATGTCCATGGCGGCGTCCACCGCCGGGCTGCTCTTGAGCCGTCCCCAGGGGATGTAACCGGCGATCAGGCCGTCGGTCACCCGGGCGTACTCGCCGTGCAGCGCGAGCACGGCCACGGCGGCGTCCTTGGCGATCTCGCCCACAGGCTCGGCATAGGTCAGCGGGTACTGGAGCACCTCGCTCCGGGCCGCCATGACGGCGCTGAAGGGCTCCACGGCGGCGTCCTCGCTGAGCTTGGTCAGCTCCGCGCCGTCGGCGTACAGCCGCTGGCCCTGGTAGAGGATGGTCAGGTGGTCGCCGTCGTAGCCGTCTACCTGTACCGGGGTATAGGGCTGCAGCATGGCGCCCACCGTGGCGCCGTAGCAGGGCGTGGTATAGGCCGGAGTCTCCTCATCCACAAAGGCGACGTAGGGCGCCACGCTGCCCTTTTCATACTCCATTTCCACAAAATCGCCCAGGTATACGTAGCCCTCCTTGCCCTCATAGATGATATGGGCGTACTCCTGGGTCACAGGATGGATGCGGAAGCGCACGTCGGTGGGCAATTCGGCCACCAGCGGCGCGCTTTTCAGCGGCGACTGCCGCATGTATACCGGCGCGCCGAAGAAGCCTTCCAGCTGGGCCGCGTCCGGGGCGTAGGGATCGCTGTATTCCATCTCCACGTAATCCCGGTAATAGATGTAGCCCGCCTGCCCCTTATAGGTGGTGGCGGCGTAATAATTGCCCACGGGCTCCAGCCGCAGCATGGTGCGGGCGGGCACGTTGTCCACCGTAGCCGTGCCCGCGGCGGGCTCGGCCCTGAGCCACCGCGCGTCCCGGAAATACGCGTAAAACACGCCGGTTTGCTCGGCCAGGGCGGCGGGCAGCAGGGGCAGCAGCAGGCAAAGCGCCAGCAGCAGGGCGGCGGCTCTTTTGTGCATCGTTCTTTCCTCCGGTCGTTTGAGCGTTTATCTGTTTTCGGGCAGGGTATACAGCGGGCCGCGGGTCAGCCATTTGCGAATATAGCGCTCCACACAGACCTGCACAAAAACGTCGGGCTGAAAATCATCCACCATGGTTTCCTCGTACAGTTCGTTAAAGTACACCTGGGACTGAGAAAACCAGGGCAGGATATAGGGCAGCATGGCTTCGGCAAAGGAGTCGGTTTTGATGAACAGCTTTTTGCCGCCGGGATCACCCTGACCGATATGCCACATGAGGCGGGAATCGGTCTGCACGGTATACTGCGGCCGCTGGTCATCGGTCACCAGGAAGGCGTCCTCACCGGGATCAACAGCGTCCAGATGGGCCAGAATGGTCAAATCACCTTTATGCTCGGACGGCGAGCGGGTAACGTTTTTCATCGCCAGGGGCGGCAGCGTGAAGCCCAGCTCGGCCATCAGCGCCCGGGCCGCGGCATAGCTGCCCAGGCCGTTCCAATGGGTATCGGTACGGCAGTAGATGGGCGTATCGGGCAAGGCGTCCTTGAGGGCCATGATATCATCATAAGCGTACACCACGCGGATATCGCTGTGCGCCCGCAGGAACTCCACCAGCTGCTTGGCGGCGTAATCCTCCGCCGGCTGGCCAAAGCGATCGGGCATATGTTCGGCATACACGCGTTCCTTGTTTGGCGCGATGAACAGCACAAATTCGATGCCCTGTTTGGCCAGGTTGGCCTGGGTTTGGCGCAGGTTCACCACGATCTGCCGCAGCTCCGCGGAAGTGAACAGATCATCGCCTCGGTAGCTGCCTATGGGATCGCCGTCGTTTATGTTGTTGTAAAAGTACCAGTCATCCTTGCCGAAGGTCACAGTGGTGACCACGCTGTCGTCAAAGATCGCCCGCATGCCCTGGGCATAAGCCGAGATCAGTTGACTGCGGAAAGGCAGATGATCACGGTAATAGCTTTCGTAACGGGAGGGCAGCTTTTCGATTTCGGCCAGCGAGAACGCCGGCCATTGGGCCAGCTCGCGGTTTTCCAGATTGGGCGTTTCCAGCCGACCGCCGGCGGCCAGCCAAACCAGGCCCGGCACGTACAGTATGGCCAGGAACAGCGCGATCAGGGCGAAACGGGAAGCCTTGCTTTTCATGCCTCGCCCTCCTCAGAATTTAAAGTAGATAAAGGGGTTATAGGAGCTGCTGGCCAGGGAGCCGATGCACACCGCCAGCAGCGCCGCGCAGAAGATGGCCTCGGGCAGCGAATACTTCCATTTTTTTGCCAGCCCGGTCTTTTCGGCCAGCGCCTGCACGGGGCCCATGCCCAGGAAGGCCAGGGGCAGCATCATCAGCATATGCCGGGTCACATAATCGTACAGGTGCAAGGGCGTTACGGTATAGCGCCAGGGCGTCAGCATGCGGCCCATGAGCTGGAAGGCCGCGGGCGCGTCCTCCACCCGGAACAGCACCCAGCCGAACACCGCCACCAGGAAGGCGTACAGCCAGCCAACCGGACCCAGCTTTTTGAGCAGCTTGCCCAGCCCCAGCCGCTCCAGCACCGAGAACAGCCCGTGGTACGCGCCCCACAGGATGAAGGTGACGCCCGCACCATGCCAGATGCCGGTGAGCAGGAACACGATGCACAGGTTCAGGTATGTGCGGGCAGCGCCTTTGCGGTTGCCGCCCAGGGGGATATACACGTACTCCCTGAACCAGGCGGACAGCGATATATGCCACCTGCGCCAGAACTCCCGGATGGAGCGGGACAGGTAGGGATAATTGAAGTTTTCGGAAAAGGTGAAGCCAAACATGCGCCCCAGGCCGATGGCCATATCGCTATAGCCCGAAAAATCGTAATAGATCTGGAAGGTATACAGGATGGCCGCCAGCCAGGCCATGCCGCCGGTCACGCTGCCCACGTCCAGCTTATACAGCGCGTCGGCGCCCCGGGCCACCACGTTTGCGATCAGCACCTTTTTGGACAGTCCGTATATGAACCGCCGAGCGCCCAGGGCGAAGCCGTCCCAGGTGACGGTGCGGTTTTCGATTTGCTCGTTGATCTCCCGGTAGCGCACGATGGGGCCGGCGATCAGCTGGGGGAAAAAGGAGATATACAGCGCCACATTGATCAGCTTGCGCTGGGCCTGCACCTGGCCGCGGTACACATCCACCACATAGGAGAGCGCCTGGAAGGTGAAAAAGGAGATGCCGATGGGCAGGGCGATGGCGGGCACCTCCAGCGCGCCGCCGTGGTACAGGGCCAGCACGGCGTTCAGCCCCTCCATCAGCAGGCCCATGTATTTAAAGTAGCCCAACAGCGCCAGGTTCAGCAGGATATCCAGCGTCAGCACCAGTTTCCGGACGTCGTAGGGATCCTCCCCTTCAAACCGCGCCAGCAAAAGCCCCGCCCCGTAATTGAGCAGGATGGAAAAGAGCATGATCAGCACGTTGACGGGCTCGCCCCAGGCATAAAAAAACAAACTGGCCAGCACCAGAAAGGGATTGACCCACCGGGGCTTGCGCAGCAAAAAGCTCCCCGCCAGCACCACCGGCAGGAAGATCCACAGGAAAATCATCGAGCTGAACAGCATGCTTTTCTCACCTTTGGCACAGCAAAAATCAACGTCTTTACCATAGCATCCTTGGCTTTTGTTGTCAATACTTCTTATTATAATTCATACTTCTCCAGAAGCGAAAACATACATGAAAACATAAATTCGATGGGGAAGAGGAGCGAACGAGGGCGTCCTTTTCTGGAGCCCAGAAAAGGACCAAAAGAGGCAGCGTTTATCGCCGTAAAAGCAACTAACGCAAAGAAAAACAAAGACGTCAGTCACCGCTTCCAGGCAGCACGGCAAAGCCGTGTATGGGGCTGTTGCACTAAACCTCAGAAAAAAAACGGAGAAGTTCGTGAGAACAACTCCGTTTTTTGCTGTATAATGTAACTGCCATGAAACAAACACAGCGAATGAATTATACAACAAAAGAAACGGCGGTGCAAGTAGTTTTGCCGCTGGATGTGGAGACCATCATTCCGGAAGACGATTCGGTGCGGACGCTCATGAGGATAGCGGAAAGGATCAATTACACAAAGCTGTCCGGGGCATACGAGCGGGTTAGCCCGCGGGAAGCCACACCGAAGCAGATGTTCCTGTTGGTGGTCTTGGGATATATGGAGGGGAAGTACTCCACACGCAAGATCGAGAAAGCATGCAGTACGGATACCCGCTTCATGTGGATCCTGGGCGGAAAGCCCGCGCCGGATCATACGCGGATA
>JAFUDW010000187.1 GCA_017464225.1 Clostridia bacterium
CCTTGGCCCGGGTGCCGTACATGGTGCCTACCATGGAGCGCAGGCCCTTGCCCAGGTCTTCCAAACCGGCGCCGACGCGCAATCCGTCGTCCGAGAAGGCGGACTGGGTGCGGCCGTACACGATCTGCAGGAACAATTCGCGCATGGCGGTGTTGATGGCGTCGCACACCAGGTCGGTGTTCAGCGCTTCCAGGATGGTCTTGCCGGGCAGGATCTCGCTGGCCATGGCAGCGGAATGGGTCATGCCGGAGCAGCCGATGGTCTCCACCAGCGCTTCCTGGATCACGCCGCCCTTGACGTTCAGGCTCAGCTTGCAGCAGCCCTGCTGGGGAGCGCACCAGCCGATGCCGTGGGTGTAGCCGGAGATATCCTTGATCTCCTTGGCCTGGATCCATTTGCCCTCCTCAGGGATGGGAGCGGGGCCATGGTTCGGGCCTTTTGCAACACAAACCATGTCTTCAACTTCCTTTGTGTATTGCATGTAACTCAATCCTCCTAATTTGATGTGGGATCGTTGGTTTTCTTGTGCCAATCGATATTATATCATAGATTTTGGCCCAATAAAAGAGGGGCGAAAGCAAAATTTCGGCTTTTGCGGGAAAAATGGGCCGCCGCAGCGTTTTGATTGACGCGCGGAGGCATTTGTGCTATGATGAGCGCAACAAAAAGGGGTGAAAAAGCGCGCTGCACACCCCGCGGCAGTCACAAAAAAACAGGAGGTGCTTGATATGCTGATCGTCACGACGGAAGCAGTAAACGGCAAGGAGCTGGAGATGCTGGGCATGGTGAAGGGCAGCACGATCCAGACGGTGAACGCCATCCGCGATATCGGCGCGGGCCTCAAAACCCTGGTGGGCGGCGAATTGAAAAAGTACAACGAGATGATGGACAAGGCCCGGCAGATCGCCACGGAGCGCATGGTGGAGGAAGCCCAGCGCCTGGGCGCGGACGCCATCGTAGGCGCGCGCTACGCCACCTCCGCCATCATGCAGAGCGCCGCCGAGGTCATGGCCTACGGCACGGCGGTCAAATTCAAGTAAGACAGTCGAAATATAAAAGCGGGTGCGCGGGCGCCCGCTTTTTTTATTTGCTTCCAATGCCTGATAGTGCCAGCTCAGGCCGGATCACAGCCTGCTTTCGTTTCCGTTTCTTCCGCCATCCGGTAGCCCACGCCCACCTCGGTGAAGATATACCGCGGCTCGTTGGGATTGATCTCCATCTTGCGCCGGATGCTGGCCATGTGCACCCGCAGGATCTTGTTGTCCATGCTGGCGGCGGGGCCCCACAGCTCCCGCAATATGACCTTATAGGTCATCACGCGCCCGGCGTTGCGGCCCAGCAGCGCCACGATGCGGAATTCGTTGGGCGTCAGGTGGATATCCTGCCCGCCCACCAGGACGCGGTATCGCTTGTAATCGATCTCCATATCGCCCACCCGGTAGGAGCCGTGCAGGCTGATTTCGTCCTTCTCCGCCTGGGTGTAGGTATGCCGCAGGGCGGTGCGGATGCGGGCCAGCAGCTCCACCGCGCCGAAGGGCTTGGTGATGTAGTCGTCCGCCCCGGCGTCCAGCGCCTCCGCCTTGTCCTGCTCCATGCTGCGGGCGGAGATGACCACGATGGGCGTGGATGTCCAGCTCCGCACGCTTTGGATGATCTCGCTGCCGTCCATATCCGGCAGTCCCAGGTCCAGCAGGATGCAGTCCGGGCAATGGGAGGAGATGACGCTCAGCGCGCTCTTGCCGTCGTCCGCCGTGATGGCGTCATAGCCCGCCGCCGTCAGCGTGGTTTTCAAGAACATGCGGATGCTGCGGTCATCCTCAATCACCAGGATCTTACTTTTGATCGTCGCCATCGCTTTTCTCCTCCTGCCAGGGCAGCCAGAAGCGCAGGGCCGCGCCGCCGTGCGCGCTGTTCTCCAGGGTCATGTTTCCGCCGTGGGCGCGGATGATGGAGGCGCATACCGAAAGACCGATGCCCATGTTGCGCCGGTCGTCCACCTGCTTTCGTCCCGATTGCACACCGCCCGCCAGGATGCGCTGCCGCTGGGCGGCGGGGATGCCCGCGCCGTCATCCTCCACGGATACCTCCACCCGGTCTGCCTCCGTCCGGAGATGCAGCCAGATCTTTGTGGCGCCCTGCGCATGGTCGCTGACGTTGTCAAACAAATTGATCAGCACCTGCTCGATCAGCACGCCGTCCATGGGAACCAGCAGGATGCGCTCGGGCGTATCCGCCACCACGGGCAGCGCGTTTTCGCTGCGGCGGTATTTCAGGATGGCGCTGCCGATGATCTCCTCCAGTACCTCGTCCTGCTTTTTCAGCGTCACGCTACCCGCCGTCAGCCGGGTCACCGAAAGCAGGTTCTCCGTCACCCGCACCAGCCATTGGGCGTCGTTGTGGATGTTGCCGATCAGCGTCTGCTGATCCTGCGGACTCAGCGATTGCTCCTGCAGGGCCGAGCTGGCCCCCAGCATGGCCGCCAGCGGGGTGCGGATATCGTGGGCGATGGCGCGCAGCAGGTTGGCGTGCATCTTTTCACGCTCGGCCTCATAGCGCAGCCTTTCCTGTCGCTTGATCTGGGTGGTCAGCGCGCTGACCAGGATGGATACGATCAGCATGACGGCCATGGTGAGCGGATATCCGGGGTAGGTGATATCAAAGGCCCAGAAGGGATACGTGAATATGTAATTGACGCAGAAGGTGCCCACCAGCGAGGCGGCGATGCCCCAGGCATAGCCGTTGGTGAAGCGGGCCACCAAGGCCACCGCCAGAATGAAAACCGCCATGGCAAAGGGATTGTTGTCGTCGTTGACGCCCGAGAGCACCATGGAAAGCAGCACGGCGCCCCCCAGAATGGCCAGGAACAGCGTCAGATCCAGCAGCCATCGCCTGTGCTTTTGCTTCATCCCGGCGGTCTCCTTTCAAGGTTTGTTCCTATTATAGCATGTTTTCCGCTAAAATTCGGCACGGTTTGATAAGCCACGCCTTTTCTTTCCGAAAAATTAGCGGCGGAAAAGCGTATATTTAAGAAAAAACCGAAAGGGGACGATTATAGTGACAGCCCTTGCGAAATGGCTGGATTCCCTGGGCTACGGGCCGGTGCTGCTCGGCTTGGCGGCCCTCCTGGTGGGATGCTATTTCCTCTTCAACGCCATCCCGCGCACCAGGCATGTCAAGGCGCAGCTTCTGTGCGTGGTGGGCATGGATCTGATCACGCTGCTGTTCTTTATCCTCACCTATTCCCTGCGCGTCAGCAAGATGGCGGCTCAGTCCGGCGCGACGCCCCGCACCCTGCCCCGGCTGTGGGC
>JAFUDW010000188.1 GCA_017464225.1 Clostridia bacterium
GAACAGCGGCGCCTCGCACAGCCATTGGCCGTACAGCTTTCCCCACAGGGATTTTGCCCAGCCGGTATCCGATCTGGAGAAATGCAGGCCGTTCGGATCCACCTGGTGCCAATACCGGGCGGTAACAAAGTGCCCCAGCGGATATTTGAAGCTGTGCACGGCGATCTTGGGATAGCCTGAAGTGCCCGAGGTGAAGAACATGAGCATGTTATCGTCGCCGCAGGCGGCGTCCTCCGGGCGGTCAAAGTGGCTGGTGAACACCTTGTATTCGGTATCAAAGGTGTGCCAGCCTTCCCGCTCTCCGTTGACAATCACCCGGACCAGGGGCTGGCCGTACTGGGCGGCGGCCTTTTCAGCTTCCGCCGCCACGCCGCCATCGGCGGTGCACATGATGGCCGCCACGCCGGCCGCCTTAAAGCGGTAGGCAATATCCTTTTCCAGCAGCTGGTTGGGCGCCAGGATCACCACCGCGCCCAGCTTATGCAGGGCGTTGATAATGAACCAGAACTGGTAATGCCGCTTGAGGATGAGCATCACCTTATCGCCTTTTTTGATGCCGATGGACTTAAAATAGTTGGCGGCGCGGCCGCTTTCACGCTTGACATCGTTGAAAGTGAAACGGCGTTCGGTGCCGTCGTTGGCCACATGCAGGAACGCCAGCTTGTCCGGCTCCCTGCGGGCGATGGCATCCACCACATCGAAGGCGAAATTGAACTGATCATCGTTTTTATAGCTGATACTTTGCAGCGCGCCGTGCTCGTCCTCCACCGGCTCAATGAAGTTTTCATACACGCGGTGCTGGTCGTCGCTCCTGCGGGTGCCAGTCACAGGCGCCGCCTGGCCATTGCGATGGGCGATATATTCGGTGGGGTTGAGCACCACGGCGTAAAACTCGCAGTCCTCCCCGCCCACAGCAATCATGCCATGGGGCGTACCCGAATCGTAATAGATGGTATCGCCTGGTCCCAGCACCTCGCTATGGGTGCCCACCTGCACCTTCAGGTGGCCGCTGATGACCAGATCAAACTCCTGGCCCTCATGGGTGGTCAGCGGGATTTCCCTGCGCTGGGCGGCCTCATCGTACTGCGCCACGGTGTACAGCGGCTCAGCAATGCGGTTTTTATAGGAAGAGGCCATGTTGTAATAGGTCATGCCATGGGCCTTCTCAATGCGCTGTCCATCCCCCGCCCGGGTCAGGGCGTAGGTGGTCAGCGTGGGGCTGCTGCCCTGGATCAGGTCGGTCACATCCACGCCGAAGGCCAGGGCGCAGCGGTACAAAAAGGCGAAGTTCAGGTCGCGCTCGCCCGATTCGCTGGCCAGGTATTCCGCCGCGGTAACGCCGGTTTTTTCGGCCATCTGGGCAGGGCTCAGGCCCTCCACCTGGCGCAGCTCTCGAATGCGCGCCGCCATTTCACGGATCGTCAGATCAAGACCGGTTGTAACGTTTGCCATGTGGGCTCCTTTTCCGGGACGGTATAAAAAAACCGTCCCAAAGAATGAAGTTTCTTTGAGACGGGATATCTCCCGCGGTACCACTCAAATTGCGCTTGCGCGCCCCTCACGCTCCAATAAGCGTTATGCCTTTACGCGGCCTGACGGGAAAGTTCTACTTGGTATCCATGCCGCAGGGAACCCCCTTGGCCATGTTCCTTTCTTCGTTCCGACTCAGGAGCTACAAACGCCCGGCCCGCTCAAACGGCTTGCACCCTCCGCCGTCTCTCTGCCTGAACGGATTGCCTGCGTCCTCTTCGTCACAGTCTTTAAAATGAATTATACCATGCCCCTCAAAGAAATGTTGTTTTTCTTCTGTATTTTATGGCATATTCCGAATCATCAGGTATTCGTTCCGATACGTTCCGTCCTTCAGGCGGAAGGCGTTGGGATGCACAGCGGCGATGCGAAAACCGTTCTTTTCATATAAGCGCCGGGCGCGTTCATTGCCTTCAACAAATTCCAGCTCCAGCTGTGTTACGCCGGGCATTTCCCCCGCAATGCGAATCAATTCCCGGAACATCCGGGTACCGATGCCCAGATTCCAGTACTCCCGCAAAAGCGCGATGCCCACCGTGGCCCGGTGCCGGGTTTTCAGGTGCGGCAAAACCATGACGTCGCAGTTTCCAGCCACCCTGCCATCCACCAGGCAAACCAGCATGGCTTCGCTTTCCGAAGCGTTTTTGCGCTCAAAGAACGCTTTTTCGCCCTCATAGGTATATTGGCCGCATTCTTCCGGATACCGCAGGAGAAAGTCTGTTTCTCCCGCGGTTTTTTCCAGATATTCCAGCGTTCCCGGAATATCTTCCTCCCGGGGGCTGCGAAGGAGGGCCTTGCGGCCATCCTTCAGGTCAAACCATATATCCTGAATAACCATGTTCTTCCCCCGTTACAGCAGGTTGCGCTGGATCTTGCCGCTGATGGTCTTGGGCAGGCTGTCGCGGAACACCACCACACGGGGATATTTATAGGGCGCGGTGTGGGTTTTTACATAGTTCTGGATTTCCTTTTTGAGCTCCTCGGTGGGTTCGGTGCCCTTCGTCAGCACAATGCTGGCCTTGACCACCTGCCCGCGCACAGGATCGGGCACGGCGTTGACGCCGCACTCCAGCACATAGGGCAGCTCCATAATAACGTTTTCGATTTCAAAGGGCCCGATGCGGTAGCCGCTGCTCTTAATCACATCATCCACCCGGCCCACATACCACAGGTAGCCGTCCTCATCCCGCCAGGCGGTATCGCCGGTATGGTACATGCCGTCGTGCCAGGCGTTGCGGGTATGCTCGGGATCGTTGTAATAGCCCTTGAACAGGCCGCAGGGCACTTC
>JAFUDW010000189.1 GCA_017464225.1 Clostridia bacterium
CAGTAAGGTTGTAACGAAGAGGCCGTCAGAGGCCAATGAAAAAGGCAAGAGGCGTCAGATTGGAGCAAGCTCCATCTGCCGTCCCTTGCCTTTTTCGGGATTGCTGCGCAATCCTCGGCCCGCTGCGCGTGCCCACCTCAGACTGGGTTGAGTTGTTGTAATTTTGAACACGTCACCCGCACCGGAAATGACGGCGGCTTGCCGACGTCAATGATGCGTCAGCGTCATAGCGATCATACAGAAATGCCCAGACCGAGCTTGCTCGAGTCTGGGTTATTTTTGTTGATCGCGTATTTCCGGTGCGCTCTTTGCGCCAACCCCATTCCAATCAACTGCGGGAAGTTGCTGGGATAAGCACACAAGTAGCATCCGCAACTGGCGGGGTAAGGGGCAGTGCCCCTTAACGTTCCCTTTCATCCTCGACCTATACAATTTTCTGTTTTCAGGCGTACGCCTTTCATCAGAGCTTAGTACGAGCGCCCTTTACTCCCGCAGCCGGGAGGCTACGCGCTCCAGTACAGGCAGCATTTCGGACAGGCGTACCAGCTCCATGCAGCCGTAGTCCATATCCAGCACGCGCTCCCAGAGGAAGCGGGCGGCTTCCGCCACCTGGGTCACGTCGGTGACCACGCTGCGGCCCTGTCGGGCGCACTGCACAATGGCTTCGTTCATTTCGTCGCAAAAGGCGGTGAAGGCCTCAAAGGTCACGTCCTCCAGCCGGGGACGGGAGATATGTGCCGCGCCGGTTTCGTTGAGGATCAGCATCAGGTTTTCCATTTCGGGCTTGAAAAGCTGACGCTGCGCCTGGCGCATGGCGCCGTCCAGCACCAGGCCCTCGCCGCGCTGACGCAGCCGCAGGGTGAGCACCAGCCACTCTTCGTTTTCAGGCCGGAAGGGCTGGGCCCAGTACAGGAGGGAGTTGAGCTTTTCCCGGGTGGAGGTCACGCGGGTCTGACGGTACATTTCAAAGCTCTGCTGCACCCTGCTTTCGCAGATGGCCTGCAGCACGGACAATTTGGAATCAAAATAATGGTAGAAGCTGCCCTTGCTGCAATGCAGCTCCTCCAGGATATCATCCACAGTGGTTTCCAGGTATCCCTTGCTGCAGAAAAGCGCGTTGGCGGCGTCTACGATGGCCTGACGGCGTACTTCTCCCTTGCGCATGGCCGGCCTCCTTCTTTGGCGAATGCTCGGTAAAAATGCTGAATCCTGTATTATTCGTAGATGCGCAGCTGCTCCGCGTAGGGCTTGTAGTAGGAATTGCGGATCAGCTCGCGGCGCACCTCGGCGTCGTCCTTGTAATATACGCGGAAGGTTTTATACTTGAAGCCTTCCCGGCCCTTAACGATGATCTCCTCGGTGCCGGCGGGATGCTCCTCGTCCGCCGGGACGATCTCGGGCTTTTTGGGGGTGGGGCTGGGGATGGGCTCGCCGCCTTCCAGCTCGGTTTCCAGCGCCACGCGCAGACCGTCCTGACGGGCCACGCCGTAAATTTCCACCGTGCAAAGGCAGATACGGCTGGTGTTGGTCTGGTTCATATAGGCGCGGATATACACCGGATAGGCGGAGCTGTTGCGGATCTTGAGATCCAGACTTTCATCCAGGGATTGGAAGTTTTGCCAGTCCACCGTGGCGTCGCGCCCGGGCTCCACATAAGCGCTGGGCCAGGCGTGGGGGCTGGAGGTGACGATCTTGAGATCGGCCAGCACGGCGGCGTTGAACAGCGTGGAGGATACCTGGCATACGCCGCCGCCCGATTCCTCGTAGCTGCGGCCCTGGGCGATGGCGCCCGCCATCAGGTAGCCCTTGTCCACCGTGCGGCGGCCGGTGATTTCGTTGAAGGACAGCGTTTTTCCGCTCTCCAGCACCGTGCCGTTCAGGGCGATGCAGGCCAATTCAATGTTCTTATTGCGGTTGCGGTCGGGCAGCGTATCGGTGGAATAGCTGGCGATCAGGCCAAAGCTCTGCTGCAGCTGCGCCACCGTGACGCTGGGCTGCTGAGGATGGGTGGAAAGCGTGATCTGGCCGTTATAATCCCGGGCGTCCATGCGGGCGGTGATGGCGGCGTAGATTTCGTCGCTGGTCAGCGCCGTTCCGGCTCGCTCGCTCTGGTATTGGAAGGAGGGTCCGGTAAAATCAAAGCCCGCGATGGTGGCGTCCTGGGCCGGGGTGGAAACCCAGCCTGAAAGCTTGTCAGAAAGCGCGCGCACCGTGGCCTTGTCATAGGTCACCTGGGTATACAGGTAAGCGCCGCTGCGCTCGGCTTCCTGCACGGCCTGGCTGCGATACTGGAAGGGCGTCATGCCGCTCTGCAGGGCCTCATAGGGCGTCTGGCGGCCGATGGAGAAGGCCTCCTCCAGCACGCCCTCGGTGTTGCGCTGCAGGGGGAGCTCGTTCTGGGTGATGCGCCAGGTTTTGCCGTCAATGGTCACCGACAGCGCGTACCGCTGGTCGATGGCCTCGTTGGTGTGGCTCACGGCAGCGCGGGCTTCCTCCATGGTCATGCCGCCCACGTGGATGCCGTCGATGTGCACGCCGTTATAGAAGGTGTTGCCCGATAGAATCTGCACCTTGCTTTTGAAAGCCGGGTAGCGGCTGTACAGCGAGGACACCGAAAAGCCGCCCGCCACCAGCAGGGCGATGCATATGATGATCAGAAGCAGCCACAGCCCGTCACGGCCCTTGCGATAGGGACCGCTGCCCCCGCCCTGGTGACGGTCAGCCCGGCGGCCCTGCCGCGCCTGTCCGGAGGTGGGCGGCTGATACGCCGAGCCGTACTGGGCGTACGGCTGCCCCTGAGGCGCATACTGCTGCGGCTGACTGCCGGAAGCGGGATACTGGGGATAGTTGGGATAGGGAACGCGCTGGGCGTTTTCTCCGCTGCGGCGCTGCCGCGGCTGATTGCCTTCCAAGGGCACACCTCCTTTCGCTAAAAACATACGCGCGTATGTTCATTATAACAATTCCGTCGGAACTGTCAATGGATTTGTTGGACGCGCCTGTCCAAAATGGGCGATAAAAGTCCGGACGGTTTTAAATGTTCTGTAAATAATATGAAATGTGCGCAGGAATGGCGAAAACGGAGCGGACATCCGCCAAAAGCGCCCGGACTGAGCTGGGCTCGCATCCGGGCGGCTTTGGCTGCGCGCTGTGCGCGTCCGCTTACGCGCATAGCACCTTGACCACAATCTTGCGGGTGGGCTGGCCGATCTGTCCGGCGGGGTTGCCGGGGGCGTGAAGCTCGCCGGGGAAGTAGATCACAAACTGCCCGGGAACCAGGGTGTTTTCGGTGTAGGTTTCGGCGGTGCCGTACCAGAAATCCTTGCCGGGCTTCTGTTCGCCCAGCACGGGATTCCAGCCCAGGGCGAAGCGCTCGGCATTGCTGAGCACCACCTGGATATCGGCGTATTTGGCGTGGGCTTCATAGGCGAAGGCCGTTTTATCGTATACCTTCTCGTATACGGTGGCGAACACCCGATCGCCGTCTATTTCCACCTTGCCCAGGGGCAGGGCAGCCAGGTCGGTCTTGCTGAGGAAATCAAAGGCGGCGGCAAAATTGGGCGACAGCGCGGCGTAACGGGCGCCGTTTTCAATGGTGTCAATGATCATGGGGAGCTCCTTCCTTTCCTGCTTGTTTTTTTCTTCATTATAATCCCAACGGCCGTAAAAGGCAACGGTGGGTTTTTGCAATAAATGACAAGAGAATCGCACAAACTGACGAACATTAACGAAATAATTTGCTTGCAATGTTCGTCTTTTTGATGTATAATCATTCTCTGTGAACAAACGAAAGGTAGACGTATGACCATGGACAAATTCAAGCGCAATGAGCGGCTGGCCGTGATGACCCAGGTGCTGACCGCCGCTCCCAATACAATTTTTACGCTTTCGCACTTTTGTGAAATGTTCGGCGCTGCCAAGAGCACGGTCAGCGAGGATGCCGCTATCCTGGCCGAAACCATGAAGCAGTTCCGGCTGGGCACGGTGGAGACCGTGACCGGCGCCGCGGGCGGCATGCGCTATCGTCCCATGACCCAGGATGGCGAAGGCCGCCGGTTCATGGAGGGCATTTGCGAAATGATGCGCGCGCCCAGCCGCGTGCTGCCGGGCGGCTATCTGTACTTTTCCGATATCCTCAGCGACCCCGGCCTGGTGGCCGGCATGGGCCGCCTGTTTGCCGCGGAGTATTATAACGCGGACATTGATTTTGTGCTGACCATGGAAACCAAGGGCATTCCTGTGGCGCTGATGACGGCGGCCGCCCTGCACGTGCCGCTGACCATTGCCCGCCACAGCAACAAGGTGTACGAGGGCAGCGCTGTGAACATCAATTATGTTTCCGGCAAGGGCGTTATTGAAACCATGAGCCTGAGCCGCAGGGCCGTGCGCGAGGGCAGCACGGCGCTGATCGTGGACGATTTCATGCGCGGCGGCGGCACTGCCCGGGGCATGCTGAGCATGCTGGGCGAGTTCAACGTCAAGTGCGCGGGCGCCTGCTTTGTGATGGCGGCCGAAAACGAGGGCGCTACCGCCATGGAAGGCGCTAAGGCGCTGATGCTGCTGGGCAAGGTGCAGGATGGCGCGCCGGTGCAGGTGCGCGTGGCGGATTGGGTTAAATGAGCGTGCATATCTTCATCGGCCTGGGCAATCCGGGCGCGCAGTATGAAAAGACCCGGCACAACTGCGGTTTTCAGGTGATCGATCGTCTGTCCCGCATGTGGGGCATCCCGGTGGACAGGGCAAAATGCCAGGGCCTGGCAGGCGAGGGCCGGGTGGACGGCGAGCGCGTGATACTGATCAAGCCCCAAACCTATATGAATCTCAGCGGCGACTGCGTGGCCGAGGCCCTGCGCTGGTACAAGGTCGATCCTAAAGATACCATGGTGTTTTCGGACGATATCGATCTGCCGCTAGGCGTTATCCGCGTGCGGCCCTTCGGCGGCGCGGGCACCCATAACGGCTGGCGCGATATCCTGCTCAAGACTGGCAGCGATCGCTTTCCCCGCATCCGCGTGGGCGTGGGTGGCAGGCCGCCAGAATGGGATCTGGCTGACTGGGTTCTTTCCCACTTCTCTCCCGAGGAGCAGAAGACCATGGACGACGCCTTTTCCCGCGCCGCCCAGGCCGCGGAATGTTTCCTGGAGCACGGCATTGAGGACGCCATGAACCTGTATAACAGGAAATGACGATCCTGTTATTGTTGCTTATCGTTGATTAATATCATGCAAACAGGGAGTTGATGGGGGCGATAAGGGCCTCCGCGGCCCTTATGAACCTGCGGCAGGGGACTTCGCCCCCTGCACCCATCCCGGCGAATTAGCTTAGTGACGCTTTCAAGCAGTTTTCGCCAGTTTAGTTAGAAGAGTTGGCGTAAAGAGGCCGTCTGAGGCAAAGAAAAAGCGGGCTGCCGTCTGATATGAGCAAGCTCAATCAGCCGTCATCCTGCTTTTTCGGGATTGCTGCGCAATCCTCGGTCCGCTCCGCGTACCGACCTCAGACTCGAGCTTAATGTTGAAATTCTCAACACGTTACCAGCTCCAGAAATGACGGCGGCTTGCCGACGTCAATGACGCGTTAGCGTCATAGCGATCATACAAAAATCGCAGACTGAGCTTGCTCAAGTCTGCGTATTTTTTGTTGATCGCGTATTTCCGGTGCGCTCTTTGCGCCAACCCTACTTCAATCAACTGCAGGAAGCTGCTGGAAAAAGCACGCAAGAAGCATCCGCCGCAGCCGGGTCCAGGGTGGGGCTCCCCACCCTGGCAGGGTTTTTAAGGGGCAGCGCCCCTTATCGTCTCCCCCTCCCCGTCATATCCTACTTCTTCGCGGCGTGTATTTCCATGTACACGCAGTTTTTTTCTTCGCCGCGATAATCCATGCGCTCGCTCCAGCCTGCGGGGCGCATGCCGCATTTTTCCATGACCCGGCGGCTGGCATCGTTGCCCTCAAAATACCCGACAAGCACCGTTTCAAAGCCCAGAGAGAACAGCGCGTCAATGCACGCGCCCAGCGCCTCCGTGGCGTAGCCGCGATTCCAGTGCGCCGGGGAAATCACATAGCCCAGTTCGATAGCGTCGCCGTTGATTTCCACGTCGTTCAGAAAGCCGATGAGCCTGTTATGCAGATAAATGCCGTAAATAAAATGATCGGGCGCGCCGCTCAGGTACAGCAAGCGCTCAAACAGCCGCGCGGCCTCGGCGCGGCTGGAGAAATCGGGCAGCATATAAGTGCGGCTCACGGCGGGATCGGCGAGGATGCCGATCATATCCTCCTCATCTTCGGCCATGAAGGGCCTGAGCGCCAGCCGCTCTGTATGGATCACCGCCGGGCGGGCGGACGTTTCGGGCTTCATTTACAGACCGTCGGGGAAGCTGGTAAAGCTGCCGTGTTCGGCTTCGGGCAAACCGTACCGCTCCCGCCCCAGGGCGATGGATTTCATCAGAAAAACCATGTTCCGGGCCAGGTTGCGCATGGTCTGCAGGCCTTCCAGATCCTTTTCCACATCGGTGGCGGAAAAGCCGTGCACCTCGTTCCAGTAGGTGCTGCTGGCGATGGGCATGCCGCTGATGGTGAAATACTTGTTGATATCGTCAAAAGCGCCGGTGCTGCCCGCGCGGCGGCTGGATACCACGGCGGCGCCTACCTTCATGCGCTTTGGAAAGCGCGTGCTGTAGAACAGCCGATCCATCAGCGCCAGCAGCCCGCCGTTGGCATGGGCGTAATACACCGGCGTGCCCACCACCAGTCCGTCGGCGGCCTCAAACTTGGGCGCAAGCTCGTTCACCAGGTCGTTGAATACGCATTTGCCGGTTTTATGGCAGCTGCCGCAGGCAATGCAGCCCCGGATATCCTGGTTTCCGGCGTGCACCAGTTCGGCCTCAATGCCCTCCTGTTCAAACACCCGGATCATTTCCTTTAGCGCGCGGTCGGTGCAGCCGTTTTTATGCCCACTGCCGTTGATGAGCAGAACTTTCATATGGATACCTCCTTATAATGCACAAAAGAGCATGATGCTTTATTCCCCAATGATCGCCATGATCTCCCCGGGGGAAGATTTCATGTGCTCCTCGTTGATGGCGGCGATCTCAGCCTTGCGGCGGGGCGGGCAGCAGTAGGGGCAGGGCGTGAGGCCAGCGTAAGCGCCGCTGTCCAGCTCGCCGTAGGTGAAGGCCGTCAGAGGTAGGTACTGATCCTTAACGCCCTTGCAGGTGGCGGCGCTGTGATAATTGCTGCCGCCGTTGGGGTTATAGTATACCGGCGTGCTGTCGGCGGGCGCGGCGATCTGGCGGCCCTGGTAATCCTCCCAGATCACCAGCTTGGTGCCCACTTTTATGTTATCCCAGATCCAGCGCATATTGATGCCGTCGGGATTGCGGAGCCGCTGCACGCGGATGCAGCCGTGGCTGGCCCGGGTCCCCAGCTTGGACTCGCAGTTCTTGTAATTCTTGCTGCCGTCGGCGTTGACGGTGTGGGGCACCTCGTGGAGCAAATCACCGCTGTTGAATCTGAGGCCCAGCCCGCATACCAGGTTATCGCTTTTGAAATCGCCCACCCGGCTGATGATCATAAACTCGCCGGAGCGCGTTTCGTTATAGGGCTGGCGCTCGTTGTAAAGACCGGTGGAGCACAGCAGCTCGGCCATCATTTTTCCCTCGTGGAACAGGTACAGCCGCTGGGTCAGCTTATCGATAACGATGCCGTACTCCTGGTTCGCCTGCGCCTGCTTGAGCTTGCCGCTCTGGATATATCCGGTGACGAAGGCGTTCCAGTTTTTGACCTTGCTGTCGTGAAAGGAGCTGGAGTAGGTTTCCACCTTTGTCCAGCCGTCGCTGCGCTCCTCCAATACATGCACGCCCTGGCTGGCACCGGTGATCACGGCAATGGCTTGGCTATTGCTGTCGGGCTCGGCGTAGAGAAGCACCTGCTCCTTCTGCCCGGCGTCGATCACCGTCATGGGCGATGTGAGCATGGCCCAGACGGCGGCTTCGTCGGATATATCCATGGGCGTGCACCAGTAGCAGCCCGGTTTGCCGCAGGTATTCCCGCTGCGGTAGGCCGGAGTGATCACGGGGAGCGGCGCGCTTTCCGCGATCATATCGTCGGTTTCGGGTTCCGTTTCGCTAAGGATCAGTTTACCCACGGCCTGCTTGCAGGCCAGCGACAGCACCACCCGGTATTCACCCTCGGGCAAGCCTTCAAAGGCCGATGCCTCCAGATTCAGGGCGTGCTTGCCGCCCACCATGGTGCGGGAGGAGAGCAGCTCCATTACCCAGTTGCCGTCGGCATCTGTCAGCAGCAGCGAGCCCGAGCCGGTCTCGGGCACGGTATAGCGGATCTGCGCTCCCTGGCCCAGGATCACCACGCTGTCCTGCACGGTTGGCTCCTCCGCAAGGGCAGGCAGGCACAGACATAAAAGAATCAAAAACAGAATCAGCGCGCGGCGCATGATCATTCCTCCGTAAAAGCGAATAAACATACCTATTATATCCTTCCAGGCTGTGTTTGGCAAATGCCCGGATGCGGAATTTACAGTTCATTCACAGGTGCTGGAGAAAAATGTGGGAAGGGGCCGCTCACCCAGCAGCTCCCGCCAGTGCCAGGCGCGGGCGCTTATGCCCGTGCTGCTTTGCGCGGCAATACTAAACCCTAATTAAAGAATACATAAACAGAAATTTGATGGGAACGATAAGGGCCTCCGCGGCCCTTATGATCCTGCGCCAAAGGGCCCGCTTGGGCCCTCTGGACACCCATCCTGGCGAACAAGGTTGATGACACTATCAAATAACTTCCGCCAGTATAGCATATGGGTTGGCGTAAAGAGGCCGTCTGAGGCCAATGAAAAAGGCGAGAGCCGTCAGATTGGAGCAAGCTCCATCTGCCGTCCCTTGCCTTTTTCGGGATTGCTGCGCAATCCTCGGCCCGCTGCGCGTGCCTACCTCAGACTGAGGTGTGTTGTTGAAGTTTTGTACACTTCACCCGCACCGGAAATGACGGTGGCTTGCCGACGTCAATGACGCGACAGCGTCATAGCCGCATACGCAAAACGGCTGGATCGAGCTTGTGGCCAATCCGAATGCTTTAGAGAGGGCGATGGAATTTTCATCGATCCGTAGCCATTCCGTACTTTGCTTGTTGACGATCGGAAAAGGCGGTCTTCATCTTTTGCAATACCGAAGTTATTTGGCGTTTCCCAATGATTCCTTTGGCGTGATCGGCGCCAGGCCCCGGTAATCGCCGAAGGCGGGGCCCTTGGCGAAGGCGGAGGATACGTGGGCGATGAGCTCCAGCGTCATCCGGGCGCGGATGTCGGCGAAGGCCGGATCGTCAAACAGATTATGCCATTCGTTGGGATCACGCCGCAGGTCATACAGTTCTCCCCGCAGCGGCGTATCGTCCAGCACCGTACCGTCCCGGAACAGGATCAGCTTGTACCCGCCGCCGCGCCACATCCAGGCCGGGGCGGGCTGGGTATCCTCGGTGCCGCAGCCGTGAAACTCGCAGAAAGCGCCGCTCCGCTCCCATGGGCTGAGCAGGTTCAGGCCGGGCAGCCGGGGATCGGGAGCGATGCCCGCCGCGGTGCACAGCGTGGGGACCAGATCGGCAAGCATGGCCGGGCGGCTGTCCCGGGCGCCGCGCAGGCCCGCGTCTATGCAGTCCCCGGCCAGGATCAGCGGCACGCGGACGCTGGAATCAAACAGACAGTACTTGCTGAACCGCCCGTCGCGCTCGCCCAGCATTTCGCCATGGTCGGACAGGAAAACGAACAGCGTGTTTTGATCCAGCCCCTTTTGCCGGATCTTGTCCAATACGCTGCCGATAAAATGATCCATAAAGGTGCAGTTGGCCCAGTAGCGCAGTGTGGTGCGCCGCTTCTCCTCCGGGGAGCGGCTGTCCAGCACGGCTTTGCGGTCGTAATGCACAGCGTGGAGCGAGGGGCTCACCTTCATGGCCGCGGCGATGTGCGTATCCGGCTCCTCATCCCAGGGCGGCGCGGGAAGATCGGGGATGCGGCTGATATCGTACAGGCTTTCAAACTCCGGCGGGATATTGAACCCGGCGTGGGGTTTGATCAGCGAAAAATACAGGAAAAGCGGTCTACCGTCGGGCGCATAGCCCTCCAGGAATTCCATGCATTTACGGTGAATGAATCCGTCCCGGTGATGCTCCTTTGGCAGGCGGCTGGGCTTGCCGATGTAGCCCAGGGCGTTTTCCTCCCCGCCGCCGAACTCCGCCGTTTCCTCATAATAGGCTTTCAGGCCCTCGGGATCCTCGTCGTCCATCATCACCGCGCCTTCCTCGCACAGGATCGAGCGGCGGCTCTGCCCTTCGGCCCGCACGTCAAATCCGCGGCGGGCGCCCATGCCGCCGGGCAGGGCGTTGTTCCAGTGGGTTTTGCCAAAGCCCGCGCAGAAATATCCCGCGTCGTGCAGCAGCTGGGGCAGCGGCACGGCGGGCAGGCGGCTTTCGTCCAGCAGCGCGCCACGGTTATTGCGCACGCCGGTCTGGGAAGGGTACATGCCAAACATCAGCGAATTGCGGCTGGGCACGCACATGGGACACTGACACACCGCCTGGTCAAACAGGATGCCCTGCCGCGCCAGGCTGTCGATGCCCGGCGTGATCACCAGGGGATTCAAGCATCCCATGGCGTCCCAGCGCTGCTGGTCGGTCATGATCATAATGATATTGGGTCGCTTCACAGGGGTTGCCTCCGATGTAAATAATTATGAAGACAAACGATCCAAGGATCCTTTGTCAGGCGTGCCGTCCCGTGGACGACAGACTGTCAATATCCATAAAAGCGTTCTGGATGGCTTCTTGGTGGTATTGCCAGTAACCGTCGTAGATTTGCTGCGTCACGCCTTTTTCATCCCATTCGCGCAGAACGTCCCCCGTCGGACGGCCCTTTTGACTGGCATACCGCTCAATCAGAAAAAGAAAAAACTTCATTTCCTCTGACATCAGATTTCACTCCTGATATAAACGGAATTGCGGGGATCACCGGTCACCTGCTCGGCTTCCCACATGTCAAAAATCGCCCGGTCGGAAAACTCCCACATGGCCAGCTCCGCGTCTTCCAGCATGGCGTGCGTTTTTGATGTAAGAAAGGCGCGGGAAGCGTCCATCGGGTGCATGGCGTACTTGTCCATGATTCGCTGGATCACGCTTTTATTATAATAATCCAGGGAAAAGCAGGGTATTTTTATCATAAACAGATCACCTCTTTGCATTGCAGCAGCAGGATGGCTTTCATGGTTTTAAACGTATACTGATCTTTCAGCTTCTGCGGCAAAAGTCGCTTGATCGCTTCTTCTTCGTCATACATGCCGTCAAGAAAAAGATCAATGACAGGCATCGTCTGGTCGTTTGCGACGGGGCCGCAAATCAAATCCCATTGGTCTGCCGGCGCGGCGCCTTTTCGGTTTGCGGCGACGAAGCGGAGCCAATCCCTGTCAGGCTGGGCAAAGCGAAGGACGCGCAGCGAAGACAGTGTCTCCTCATTGATTTCATATAGGGTAACAAAGGATCGTGCTTGTCCAAGACGAAGCGCCGTTCGCTTGGCCCATTTGCTTGCCTGGTCAAGATCGCTGGTAGTATAGAATCCCTTGCCAAAGTCAAGGTCGCGCTGGATCTTTAATAAACGGGGCTCCCGTACCTCCACATTGCTGCCGTGATAAAGCACCATATTCGTCACCTGGCTTGTCTTTATGATCAGGATCATTATATCATGGAAACGCCGCCAAAGGAAGAGCGCGCAAGATACCAGATGCTCCATGTTCCCGCAGAAGTGCTGTAAACAAATCCAAACAATACGGTTGACATATTGCCAAATCAGTGGTATGATGGATTTACGAAAACGTTTTAGCTGCGGAAGGAGGAAAGCCCATGAGCGTTACCCTGCGGGAACTGGCCGAATACTGCGGGCTTTCCATGTCCGCGGTGAGCAAAGCGCTGAACGGCTACAGCGATATCAGCGACGCCACCCGGGCGGCGGTGCTCCGGGCGGCCAAGGAGCTGGATTACCATCCCAACGCCCATGCCCGGGCGCTGAAATCGGGCTGCAGCTATAACCTGGGCGTGCTGTTCAGCGACGACAGCCTGAGCGGCCTGACCCATCCCTTCTTTTCGGTGGTGCTGGAGTACTTCAAGCGCGAAGCCGAGCGGCGGGGATACGATATCACCTTCATCGGCCACGGTATGGGCAGCGGCCGCCTTACCTATCTGGATCACTGCCATTACCGGGAGGTGGACGGCGTATGCGTGGCCTGCATCGATTTTCATCTGCCCGAGATCAGGGAGTTGGTGAACAGCCCCATCCCGGTGGTCACCATCGACCACAGCTTTGACGGGATCCCCTGCGTGTTTTCGGACAACCGGAGCGGCATGGCCCAGCTGATGGAGTACGTGTACAGCATGGGCCACCGAAGGGTAGCGTATCTGCACGGCACCGAGAGCGCCGTGACAGAGATCCGCCTGCAGGCCTACCGGGAGATGGCCGGAAAGCTGGGCTTCATCCAGCGGCCCGAATACATGGTGGGCTGCAAATACACCCAGCCCGATACGGCTTACGAAGCCGCGTGGACGCTGCTGCGCCTGCCGGAGAGGCCCACCTGCATGCTGGTGTGCGACGATTATTCGGCGGCCGGCGTGCTGCGGGCTGTCAGCGAGGCTGGGCTGCGGGTGCCGGAGGATATATCGCTGGCCGGCTTTGACGGCATAGAGCAGATGCAGCTTTTCCATCCCCGGCTCACCACGGTGTACCAGGACGCGCCGCGCATCGGCCAGGAGGCCGCGGGGCAGCTGATCAGCCTGGTGGAGGGCAGCGAAACCGTATCGCTCAGCAGCATTCCCTGCCGTCTGATTACGGGCGAAACGGTGGGCCCGGCGGCCGATTAACTAAAACGTTTGAAATTTTTTGCCACTTTGGCTAAAAAAACAGTTTACTTTTCGGAAATGTTGTGTTACAATGATCTTGTTCTGACAGGAAATCGTTTTAGTGGAACATATTTTCCCAGAATGTACTTCGTCTCTTCGCGGCCGCGCGCCGTTTGAGAAAAATGCGGAAAATACCGCAAATTAAAAAGGAGGAACCCCACTATGAAGAAGGCTCTTGCTATGATCCTTGCCGTTGTGATGCTGATTGGCTGCGTCAGCTTCGCCAGCGCCGAGCAGGAAAAGATCAAGCTGGTTGTTTGGTCTTTCACCAACGAGCTTGAGGGCATGATCGAAAAGTACTATCTGCCCGAGCATCCCGAACTGGAGATCGAATTCCAGATTTATCCCACCGACGGCAACGCTTACACCACCAAGGTTGACAACCTGCTGGGTGCCAACCCCACCAGCGATGAAGCTCCCGATATCTTCACCCTGGAAGCCGCTTTCGTGAAGCACTATGTGGAAATGGACTGGACCGGCGATCTGAAGACCATCGGCTTCACCGATGAAGAGCTGAGCGAAGCCTTCCCCGTCATGGCCCAGATCGGCCAGAACGCTGCCGGCGTCCAGAAGGGCCTGTCCTGGCAGTCCACCCCCGGCGTCCTGATGTATCGCGCTTCCCTGGCTGAGAAGTACCTGGGCATCACCTCTCCCGAAGAATTCCAGGAGAAGGTTTCTGACTGGGACACCTTCCTGGAGACCGCCGAAGAGCTGAAGGAAGCTTCTGAAGGCGCCTGCAAGATGGTCATCGGCTCCGGCGATATCTGGAACGCTTATCAGTATCAGCGCAGCGAAGGCTGGGTCGTGGATGGCAAGCTGGTCATCGACGACGAACTGCTGGACTTTGAAGAGCTCGTGAAGACTCTGGAGCAGGACGACCTGACCCACAAGGGCGGCGCTTGGGCCGAGACCTGGTTCGCCGGTATGCGCGGCGAAGTGGAGACCCTGTGCTACTTCCTGCCCACCTGGGGCCTGCATTACACCCTGAAGCCCAACTGCGTGGC
>JAFUDW010000190.1 GCA_017464225.1 Clostridia bacterium
CTGTGGGCTACGGACGCACCTATACTGCCGCACCCCCCGCGCTGATCGCCACTCTGCCCGTGGGCTATGGGGACGGATATTTCCGCGCCTGCTCCAACAAAGCCTATGTGCTGATCGGCGGCACCGAATGCCCCATCGTGGGCCGCGTATGCATGGATCAGCTGATGGCCGACGTATCGAAGGTGCCCGACGCGCGCCCCGGCGACGAGGCCGTGCTGCTGGGCCGCCAGGGAAACGCCTGCATATCGGCGGGACGGCTGGCCGGCTGGGCGGGCACCATCAGCTATGAGATCCTGTGCGCGCCCCATACGCGGGTGCCCGTGATTTATGAAAACCTTCCGGAAGGAACCTGAGCCTATGCAGAAAAACACCGAGAACAAAAACAAAAGCAAAAACGTGCCCACGCCGGTTTATAAGCCCTATCTGCGCGGCAATATGTTCAGCGGCCTGGCGGTCAAGCGGGGCCTGCGTGTGCTGCTTGTGATGGCGCTTTTCGCCTTCTTCGGCGTGCTGGCCAGCGGCATTTTTTCCTTTGAAAGCATGGTGCTGCGCGTGCTGCTGAACGGTGTGGTGCTGTTTCTGGGCGGCGTGATCATGTATAACGACGGCTGCCGTTTTGGCGAGGGCGACGTGGCCTTTGGCGAGATCGCCCTCAAGCGCCAGAACGAGGGTAAAGAGGTTTCCCAGCAGGATCGGAACATCTGTTATCATCCCGGCAAGGGTTTTATCAGCGCGCTGATCGGCGCGGCGCCCTTTCTGCTGATCGCCATCGTTTACGCCCTGATCGCCAAGCGGCAAACCTATACTCTGGGCGCGCTGCCCAACTGGGTGCAGAGCTTTGAAAGCCAGGACGAGATCGGCCAGGCGCTGGCTTATTACCACGAAAGCCTGGGCGTAAGCGCAAGAGACGTGCTGCGCGTCGTGGTGCGGCTGGTGCTCTTTCCCTATATGAACATGTTTGGCGCGGGCAACTACGATACGCTGTACCTGCTGGATCGGCTTTCCCCGCTGCTGGTGCTGATCGTGCCCCTGTTCTATGGCATCGGTTACCTGCGCGGTCCCTATCTGCGGGCGCTGGTGCACGGCAATATCCGCCTGGCTCGCCGCCGCCAGAACAGGAACGAGCGCAAGGCCCGCGAACAGCGCAGGGCCAAAACGCCGCAAAAGAAGGAACTGATTTAAAACATGCGGATCATTGCCGGCGAAATGCGTTCCCGCACCATCCAGGCCCCCAAGGGCAGCGACACCCGCCCCACGCTGGATCGCACCCGGGAATCGCTTTTCAATATCCTGGCCGCCGAATGCCCCGACGCGCGGGTGCTTGATCTGTACGCGGGCAGCGGCGCATTGGCGCTGGAAGCGCTCAGCCGCGGCGCAACGAGCGCGGTGCTCTGCGATTGCTCCCGGGAAGCCGCCCGGGTCATCCGGCAGAATATCGCAGCTCTGCGGGTGGAGGATCGCGCGAGGTTTTTGCAGATGCAGGATATGCAGGCCGTTTCCCTGCTGAAACGGGAGGGCGCATCCTTTGACCTGGTATTCCTGGATCCGCCCTACCGTCTGAGCGCCGAGCCTGCCTGCCAGGCCATGGACGAGGCGGGCATCCTCATGCAAGGCGCGCTGGTGGTCATTGAGCATGCCGCCGCGACCCCTCCTCGCCCGGGAGACGCCTATACGCTGGCGGACCAGCGCAAATACCGCGATACCATGATTTCATTTTACAGATACGGGAGGCAACAAAATGCCGAAGGTTTGGGTATTTCCCGGCAGCTTTGATCCGGTCACCCGGGGCCACGAGGACCTGATCCGCCGGGCCGCCGCGCTGTGCGATCAGCTGTACGTCGCAGCGCTGATCAACCCGGACAAGCACGGTTTTTTGCCCATGCAAAAGCGGCTGTCCCTGCTGCGGGAGGTTTGCGCGAGCATCCCTAACGCTGCTGTGGAATCACACAACGGGCTGCTGGCCGATTACGCGCGCATGCGCCAGGCCGACGCTGTGGTGCGCGGCGTGCGGTCAGCCAGCGAAATGGAAACCGAGCTTCCCTGGGCCTCCTTCAACAAAATGCTTTACGATCGGTTTGAAGTGGTGTATCTGCCCGCCCGTCCCGAGCTTCGGGACGTGAGCAGCAGCATGGTGCGCCAACTGGCCGCTTTCGGCGGCGATATCACGCCTTTTTTACCGGAATGCTGCGCTGAAACAATCAAAGAATACATGGCTCATCGGGTTTGAGCGGCAAGGAGGATAAAACAAATGGCTGAACTGAAAGTGTTTACCGTGCTGAGCGAAATCAACTCCCTGATGGACAACGCCAAAAAGGTGCCGCTGAGCAATCTGATCATGCTGGACAGACAGCGCATGGATCAGCTGCTGGACAAGCTGGAGGCCTGCCTGGATCCCGATCTGGAAAAGGCTGAAAAGCTGCTTGCCAAGGAACGCGAGCTGTTGGACAGCGTGGATCGCCGCGCGCGGGAAATCAGTGAAAAGACCGCCAAAGAGGCCAAGGAAACGACCGACGCGGCTGCCGCCGCCGCTCGCAAGACCACGGACGACGCCAAGACCGCCGCCGAGGATATGCTGCGCCAGGCCACCGACCGCGCCAACCAGCTGCTGGCAGGCGCTCAGGCCCAGGCCAACCAGATGGTATCCTCGGCCCAGATGCAGGCTGCCCAGATGGTGGAGGACAACGAGATCACCCAGCGTGCCCAGGCCCGGGCCGTGGAGATCACCGAGGCCGCCCAGCAGGAGAGCAACCGCCTGCGCCAGGAAACCATGGGCACGCTTTCACAGCTGCTTGAGCACGCAGATATCGGGCTGTCCGCGCAGCTGGATTCCCTGCGGAACATCCGCCAGCAGCTGGGCGCGGGATACATTGACGAAAGTCAGCAGGGCTATGCGCAGGATCCTTACCAGCAGGATCAGTACGGCGTATAAAAACTGCGCAAAAAGTTGTGCCGCAGGCCGTCGAAACGTCAAAAATTTCTTGACATGCGCATAAAATACAGGTATAATAATAAGGCTGTTTGTGATATGAGCACAGGCGGCCAAAAGAAGTAAAACGCACCAGCGTGATCCCATAAGGTAAGGAGAGAAAAACATGTTCCGTACGTATCAGCCGAAAAAGCGCCAGCGCAGCAAGGTGCATGGTTTCCGTGCCCGTATGTCCACCAAGAACGGCCGCCGCGTTCTCGCCGCCCGCCGTCGTCGTGGCCGTAA
>JAFUDW010000191.1 GCA_017464225.1 Clostridia bacterium
CAGGCGGCGCTGCTTGGTCGGTGCGGCGTGCTGCGCACGCTCTGCGAGGCCTGCCACGCCATGAGCTATATCCCGGACGAACAGGGCCGCACGCTGCTGCATTACGCCGCCTGCTCCGGGGACGCCGAAACCATGGCCTTCACCACCCGGGTGCTGGGCTATGACGCGGCCCAGGGCGACTGCGCGGGCGTTACGCCGCTGGATCTGGCGAAGGAGCGGGGCGAGGATGCGCTGCGGGCGCTGGAGGAGATCTCCGGCATCCGCCTGGCGGACTGCTACCGCAACCCGGTGCGCCGGGGCTTCTGGCCTGATCCCTCCATCCTGCGGGTGGGCGAGGAGTACTGGATGGTCAATTCCACCTTCGCCATGGTGCCCGCCCTGCCCATTAGCCGCAGCCGGGATCTGGTGCACTGGGAAACGGTGGGCCACGTATTCACCGATCCGGACACCGCCGCGCTGAGCGGCCTGCCGGGAGGCTACGGCTATTGGGCGCCCGATATCTCCTATTATCAGGGCCGTTTCTGGGTAGTGGCCACATTGCGCCGGGATACCGTGCCCTTCCGCCTGCAGATGATCACGTCGGCGTCCTCGCCCCAGGGCCCCTGGGACGCGCCGCGCTTCCTGCCGGTGGATGGCATCGATCCCTCGCTGTTTACCGATGACGACGGCAAGCGCTATCTGGTGGTCAATCCGGGCGTGCAAATCGCCCGCATCAGCGACGCGGGCGAATTGCTGGAGCAGCCGCGCATGATCTTCCTGGGCTGGAACAAGCACAAGAGCGAGGGCCCGCACATCCTGAAAAAGGACGGCTGGTACTATATCTTCCAAGCCGAGGGCGGCACAGGGCAACACCATCTGATCACCTGCTCCCGGGCCCGCTCGCTGGAGGGGCCTTACGAAAGCTGTCCCTTCAATCCCATCCTGGGCCCGCGCCAAGCGGACGCTTACATCGGCCGCGGCGGTCACGGCAAGCCCGTGGCGCTGGGGGACGGCCGCTGGGCCATCCCGTACCTGTGCGGCCGGAAAACCGAGGGCAAAACGCTGACCGGTCGGGAAACGGCCCTGGACCCCCTGGAATGGACGGCGGACGGCTGGCCCATGGTCAACGGCCTGCGCGGCCCCTCCTGCCTGCAGCGGAAGCCGCTGCCCGATCACCCCGTGCGGGAGTCCTCGCCCTGGATGTGCCCCCGGGCCGATCATCGGCTGTTTGCCGCCTTTGAGGACGGCGCGATCCGCCTGGCGGGCGGTCAAAGCCCCGCGAGCCTGCGGGACGCCCATCTGCTGCTCCATCGCCAGCGTGAGGCAGGCGTTCGCCAGCGGGTAATCGCGGACGTATCGGCCATGGCGATCGGCGGTATGGCCGGGCTTGCCGGGTACTATGATGAAAACAGCTGGTATCTGCTGGGCCTGCGCAGGACCGAAAAGGGCGCCGAAATCGTGCTTTGGGAGCGCGTTGGCGCCGAGGACCGGGAACGCCCGCTGGGCGTCGTATCCGGATTCAGGGCGACGCTGGAAATCGAAGGGGAAGGGCTGACGCGCCGGGCTGCCTGTGCGGAAAGCGGAGAGCGCGCCGCGTTCCGCGTTGAATACCTGACCGACGAGGGCCTGCGGATGGGCAAGCGCTTTACCGGCGCGACGCTGGGCCTGGCCGCCGTGGGCGCGGGCCAGGCGCTGCTCCTGGACTATTTTGAGGAAATGACGCCATGAGTGAAAAGAAAGCTTTCCGCCCCCGCATCCTGCTGATATCGGTGGGCATGTACGGGCAGAAATATCTGGCCGAAGCAACCGGCGGCGACGTGGGCGGCGACGTGGTCGGCATTGTGGACGTGGCGCCCGGCCTGGCCGAAAAATTTCCCGTGATCGCCCAGCGGGGCATCCCGGTATACACCAGCCTTGACGGTTTCTTTGCCGCCGACCGCGCCGATCTGGCCGTGATCTCCTCGCCCATCCATCTGCACACCGTCATGGCGCTGGATTGCCTGAAAAACGGCGCGCACGTTCTGTGCGAAAAGCCGCTGTGCCTCACCGAAGAGGAAACGCTGCGCCTGGCCGGGGCTGCCCGGCAAGCCGGACGCTTTCTGGCGCTGGGCTGGCAGCTCAACTATGACCGGGCGGTATTGGCGCTGAAAGCCGATATCCTGTCGGGCCGCTTTGGCAGGCCGCTGCGGGCGCGCTGCGTGCACGCCATGCGCCGGGGCCGGAATTACTACGCCCGGAGCGCCTGGGCGGGCAGGATCGCCGTCGACGGGCGCGAGGTGCTGGACAGCCCCTTCATGAACGCCTGCGCCCATCATTTTCAGCTGATGACCTTTCTGCTGGGCGCTACCATGGAAACGGCAATCGGCGTTCAAAGCGTGGAGGGCGAACTGTACCGCGGCAATCCCAACGTGGAAAACTACGATATCGCCGCCCTGCGCTTCATCGCGGAATCGGGCGTGCCGCTGTGCTATTATACCGCTCATCCGCTGAAGACCAAAAACCTGGGACAGGAGGGCCTGGCGGAGTTTGAGGGCGGCACGCTGACCTGGGGAAAGGGCAAGCCCTTCCGGATGGTCACCTGCGCCGGGGAAACCGTCGATTACGGCATGGACGGCAATACGCCGCTGATGCAGAAGCTCTGCGACGCCATACAGTGCGTAAAGGATGGAACGCATCCGCTCTGCGGGCCGGAGGCCGGGCTGGCCCACCTGCAGGCCGTGCGCATGGCTCAGACGCTGCCCATCTGGGCGGTCGATCCCGCCCGCGTGGACTGGCTGGAGGAGGAAAACGATCTGTTCCCCTGCGTGCGGGGGCTGGAGGAGACCTTCCGCGCCGCGGCGGAGCAATGGGCTTTGCCCGGGGAGATCGGTCTCTCCCTGTAAACACCGAATTATTGGCGGGACACCGCTGATAAAAATAAAAGAAAAGGAGCACCCCCATCATGAAGAAACTTGTTGCTTTGTTCCTCGTACTGGCGATGCTGGCCACCCTGGCCGTGACCGCCGTGGCCGATGAGAGCAAGCCCTACGAGGGCGTGAAGCTGACCTACTGGGTCAAGCTGCATGAAAACCTGGACGCCGCCAAGGTCACCAATATGGCGCAGACCCGTTGGTACGAGGCCGTCAAGAACGCCACCGGCATCGAAATTGAATTTATCCATCCCGCCGCCGGTCAGGATGGCACCGAGTTCAACCTGCTGACCGCCGTGCCGGACGAGATGCCCGACATCGTGGAATACAGCTGGACTTCCTATCCCGGCGGCGCCTCCGCCGCCATCGAGGACGAGGTCATCATGCCGCTGAACGATGTGATCGCTTCCGGCAAGGCCCCCAACCTCAAGACCATCCTGGATAACGAGATCGATATCGACAAGGCCGTCAAGACCGCCGACGGCGATTACTATGTGTTCCCCTTCCTGCGCGGCACCACCTATGAAGACAATAACTGCCTGTTCACCTCCGGCTTCTATATGCGCGGCGATATCCTGAAGGAATTGGGCCTGGAAGTGCCCGAGACCATCGACGAGTGGGACACCGTGCTGCGCGCCGTTAAGGCCGCCTATCCCGATATGATCCCCTTCATCACCCGTACCGAGTGGATGAACCAGATCTTCACCCCCGGCTACGACAACTTCTGGGATTACTATGTTGAGGACGGCGTGGTCAAGAACGGCCTGATCGAGGACGGCCATTTTGAGTACCTCAAGAAGATGGCTTCCTGGTATGCCGACGGCCTGATCGATCCCGATTACCTGACCCATACCAAGGCCGGCGACGGCCGCGGCATCATGGCCGCCGGCAACGCCTTCGCCACCTATGACGCCTGCGGCGGCGGCGCTTCCAACATCTTCCCCTACCTGCTGGAATCCGGCCTGATCTCCGATGAGAGCGATATGGTCACCACCGTGCCCGTGACCTCGGTCAAGGGCCAGAACGCCAAGTTCTCCAAGATGAACGGCCTGTACGACGCCTCCGGCTCCTCCGCCGCCATCTCCAAGCGCCTGGCTGACGAGGGCGGCGAAAAGCTGGAAGCCGCCATCTATCTGCTGGACTGGATGTACTCCGAAGAAGGCCACATGATCAACTGCTTCGGCATCGAAGGCGAGAGCTATAACATGGTGGACGGCTATCCCACCTTTACCGATGTTGTGCTGAATAACCCCGACGGCCTGAACGTTGCCGCCGCTTTGAGCCTGTATGCCCGCGGCCATCAGAACGGCCCCGTGGTGCAGGATACCCGCGTCAACGACCAGTATTACAGCTATTCCGCCCAGGTGGCCGGCATGAAGCTGTGGACCAAGACTGACTTTGGCGAGTACATGTATCCCGCCGGCGCCGCCATCGCCACCGATGACGCCGATGATTTCGCCACCATCACCGCCAATGTAAAGACCTACCGTGAGGAAATGGAAGCCAAGTGGATCACCGGTCAGGAAGAGCTGACCGAGGATGCCTGGAACGCCTACGTGGCCCAGCTGGAAGCCTATGGCCTGAGCCGCGCTATCCAGTACAAGCAGGCTGCCTACGACGCCTTCATGGCCAACTGATCAATCATCCCGCAGGGGCGGCAGCGCTGCCGCCCCTGCATCCCTTTGGGGAAGCGCCGGGCAAAGCCGGGCCGGAGGGCTTTGCCCAGCGTTTCCGTCACAAAAGCTTTGGAGGATCAAACAAATGCCCTGGTACGAAACCGTTCTTTCACTGGTAGATCTGGATCATCCCGCCCTGGCCGAAGCCAAGGCTCGCCTGAACGGCGGCGACCGGGAGGGCTGCGCAAAGGCCGTGATCCGGCATTTCCGCTCCCGCACCGCGCCGCGCTATCTCTTTGGCGTGGAAGATCTGCGCAAGAATCAGGATGAAGGCCTGATCGCGGACGCCGAGGAGGTCATGGGTCATACCATTTACGGCCATACCTTCCCGGGAGCGATCGACTGGCATTTCAATCCCACCGATGATGCCGCCCATGACAACGAATGGAGCTGGTCGCTGTACCGCTTCATCTTCTGGCAGCCGCTGGCCCGGGCCTACGCCAAAACGGGGGATGAGCGCTATCCCGCCGAGGCCATCGATATGCTGCGGGGCTTTCTCGCGGCCTGGCCGCTCAGCGATTTCCTGGCGGACGAGGAGGGATATATCAAGCGCCACCAGTATCCCAGCTACCCCTGGCGGCATATTGAAACGGCCATGCGGCTCTATACCGCCTTCATCCCCTGCCTATGCGCCTTTCGGGAGAGCGCTGCCTGGGAGGGGGAAGCCTGGGCGCTGTACCTGGGCGCGGTGAAAATGCACGCCGATTACCTGGTCGCCCATTACACCAATCATGAAAAGAGCAGCAACTGGCTCACCATGGAGTCCGGCGCGCTGCTGCAGGCCGCCATTATGTTCCCGGAGCTCCTGGGATCGAAGGATTGGATGAAGCACGGCTATCAGCGCGTGATGCACGAAATGCGTTATTCCTTCGATAACGACGGCGTGCACATGGAGCGCACCAGTATTTACCATATGGTGGCCGCCATCAGCTATTTTCAGTGCATCCGGCTGTGCGAACTGAACGGCATTCCCGTGCCGCCCTACGCCCGGGATACCATCAGCCGCGCCTGCGAGTTCATCCTGCGGCAGCTCAAGCCCGATTTTTCCACGCCCATGATCGGCGACGCCGATCGGGATGATTTGACGGCCCGGCGCAGCGATACCTCGCTGTATGAGGGCATGAACCTTTCCATGGATCCCTATGACCTCAATGAGATGCGGGCCTGGTTTCGCCAGATGGCGGCATGGACGGGCCGGGGCGATTTCCTCTGGGTGGCCACGGGCCGGGCGCAGGGGCATCCGCCTATCGAGCGCAATTTTTCCATGCGGGAGGCCGGTATCCATATCATGCGCACGGGCTGGGGGAACGAGGACAGCTATATGCATATCCACGGCGTGCAGCTGGAGCGCGGCGAAAAGAGCACCCACAGCCACAACGACACCGGACACTTTGAGCTGCAAATCGCCGGAGAGGACATCCTGCTGGACGGCGGCCGCTATATCTACAACCAATCCGTCTGGAAGGATTGGCGGCACTATTTTACCGGTGCTTTGGCCCATAACACGCTGTACTGCGACGATCTAACCATGGGCGCGGTGCCCGGGGTGAGCCGGGTTCGCGGCGTCAGGCTGTTCCTCCACCGGTTTGAGGAGAACGAGCGGTATGCCGTCATCGACGTGAGCCATAACGGCTATGTATTTACCGACGATCCGGTATATCACCGCCGGGTGGCCGTGCGGCTGGAAAAGGACGTGTACGTGCTGGACGACCGGATCACCGGACTGGGCCTTGCGGAGCATGATTTCCGCCTGACGTTCAATTTTGCCCCCGGAAAGCTGACGGGAAGCGGCCTGCGCTGGACGTATGAAACGCCTAAGGGCCGGGCCTACGCCGTCGCCGCGGCCTGCGACGCGCCGATCGAAAGCGTCATGCTGCACGGCAGCGAGGAGCCCAAAGGCGGCTGGGTCAGTTACGGCTACAGCCTGCGGGTGCCCGCGCCCCAGCTGACGCTGAAACGCCAGGGCAAAGCGCCCTTCCGCTGCGTCACGGTGATCGCTCCCGCGGGCTGCGACGCCAGGATCGCTTTTGAGGGAGAGACCGCCGTTGTGGCGCTGAGCGGGGGATATAATACCTGCCTTAAACTGAACGGCGATGAAATAGAAAGGAAATGAGCCATGAAAATCGGATTTTGCGCCAAGCCTGACATGATCGGGGCGGTGGCTGCCGCCGGATTTGATTACATTGAGCTGCCAGTCAATTACGTGGCCGCTCTGAGCGACGGGGAGTTCAGCGAATGCCTGCGGGCGGTCAAGGCTGCGCCCATCCCGGCGCCCGCTTTCAATCTGCTGTTCCCCAAAACGATACAGCTGCTGGCCCCCGGAACCGCCGATGCCGAGATCGCGGATTACCTGCATAACGCCTTTGAGCGCATGCGCCTCCTGGGCGGCAGCGTGGCGGTGTTCGGCAGCGGCAAAAGCCGCAACCGTCCGGAGAATATGGATTACGGCGCGGCCTTCCGCCGCCTGGTTCAGGTGACGCGTCTGACCGGAGAGATCGCGGAAAAATACGGCGTCACCGTGGTGATCGAGCCTCTCAATCGGAGCGAATGCAACATGATCAATTCGCTGGCCGAGGGCGCGTGCCTGGCCGCCGCCGTCGATCATCCGCGCGTGCGGCTGCTGGCTGATTATTATCATATTGCCGTGGAGGGTCAGCCGCCCGAGGATATCGAGCGCCTGTGCGGCATTGCCCACGCCCATATCGCTACGCAGGCCGGCCGCCGTGTGCCCCTGCAGGACGATCCGGGCTATCATACCATGTTTGCCGCCATGAAGCGGACGGGCTATGCCGGACTGATCAGCGTGGAGGGCAAAAGCGACGATCTGGCGACGGACGGCCCGGCGGCGGTGAAGCTGCTCAAAAGCGTATGGGAGGAAGCTTGAATATGGAACAGGTGCGTTACGGACTGATCGGATATGGCAAGATCGGCAGCCAGCACGCGGGCAAGATCATGCAGGGCAAGGTGCCCTCGCTCAAGCTCTGCGCCGTGGCCGATACCGATCCCGCGCGGCTGCAGGCCGCCCGGGAGGCGCTGGGCGACTCCGTGCAGTATTTTGATACCGCCGAGGCGCTGATGGATTCAGGCGCGGCGGAGGCTGTGCACATCTGCACGCCCCATTACCTGCATCCCTCGCTGGCGATCTACGCGCTGGAGCATGGGCTGCATACCCTGGTAGAAAAGCCGGCGGGCGTGTACACAAAGCAGGTCAAGCGCATGAACGCCGTGGCGAAGGCCCATCCGGAATTGCGCTTCGCCATGGATTTCAATCAGCGCACCGACCCTACCTATATCAAGGCCCGGGAGCTGGTCAAATCGGGGGCCGTGGGCCGCGTGATCCATACCCATTGGCTGATCACCAACTGGTACCGCTCCCAGAGCTATTATGATCAGGGCGGCTGGCGCGCTACCTGGAAAGGCGAGGGCGGCGGCGTGCTGCTGAACCAGAACCCTCATAATCTGGATATGTGGCAGTGGATCGTGGGCATGCCCAGCCGCGTGCGCTCCCAGGTGTATTACGGACGCCACCGCAATATCGAGGTGGAGGACGATGTGATCGCCATGGCCGAGTTCCCGGACGGCGGCATCGGCACCTATATCACCACGGTCATCGACGCGCCGGGCACCAATCGCCTGGAGATCGACGGCACCCGGGGCCGCCTGGTGGTGGAAAACGGCAAGCTTCATCTGGATCAGCTGGAAATGGAGGAGCCGGAGTTCAACGCTTCCTGGACAAAGGGGCTGGGCAAGCCCAAGATGCAGGCGATCGAAATTCAGCCGGAGGGCGAATATACCTCCCATTGCGGCATTATGGAAAACTTCTGCCAGTCCATCCTTACCGGCATACCGCTGTACGCCGATGGACTGGAAGGCATCAACGGGCTGGAGATATCAAACGCCATCCACCTGTCGGACTGGACGGGCGGCGGCTGGGTGGACGTGCCTGTGGACGAGGAAATGTTCTGCCGCCTGCTGCGGGAAAAGTGCGGCGGCGAGCTGCCGGAATAACAAAGGGAAAGAAGGGGACTTGATATGCAAACCATCGGTGTTGGCGTGATCGGCTGCGGCATGATATCGGGCAATCATTTTCACGCGCTGAGCAAGGTGCAGGGCGCCGCCCTGCGGGCTGTATGCGATATTGACGCCGAAAGGCTCAGAAAGGCCGCGGAGGAGCAGCATGCCGATGCCGTGGCCGACTGGCGCGAGCTGATCAGCCGTCCGGATATCGACGCCGTGCACGTCTGCGTTCCCCATTATTTGCACGCCCAAATGAGCGTGGCCGCGCTGCGGGCGGGCAAGCATGTGCTGTGCGAAAAGCCCATGGGCGTAACGCTCAGCGAAGCCCGCGCCATGGAGGATGCCGCCCGGGAGAGCGGTAAAACGTTGACGGTTTGCTTTCAAAACCGCTTCAACGGCGCTTCGGGGCGCATCAAGGAGCTGATTTCCGGCGGCGCGCTGGGAAAGCTCACGGGCGGCAGCGCCTTTGTGGCCTGGAACCGGGGCGAACAGTATTATGCCGACAGCCCCTGGCGGGGCCGCTGGGAGACCGAGGGCGGATCGGTGCTGATCAACCAGGCCATCCATACGCTCGATCTGCTGCGCTGGATGGCGGGACCGCTGACGCTGCGGGGCTGCACCATGACGGCAAAGCGCCTGGCCGATGCCATTGAGACCGAGGATACCTGCGATATGCTGCTCACCGGCCCCGAGGGCCAGCGCTATCTGTTCTACGCCAGCAACTGCGGCGCCAGCAATCTGCCGGTGCAATTGCACCTGACCTTTGAAAAAGGGCGGATATCCATGGATGGCGAGCGGCTCACCGTGCGCGGCCCCGAGGGCGTAGCGCTGGAGGATTATTCCACCGCCCAGGCTGTGGGCAAGGATTACTGGGGCAGCGGGCACGGCCCCTTTATCGCGGAATTCTACCGCCGGATCCAGAGCGGCCAGCCCCCCTTCATTACCCCGGCGGACGCCCTGGAAACCACCCGGATCATGGAGCAGGCCTATACCTGCTCCGCCAACGTTAGGAGGCGGCCATAATGAGTACGGTTTCGAAGCCCGGAAAGGAGCGGGTGATCAATAAGCCCCGCATGCCGCTGGGCATGCGCGTCAAGCGCGATTTTGTGATGAACTGGCGGCTCTATATCCTTTTCCTGCCGGTGCTGGCCTATTTTATCGTATTCAAATACGCGCCCATGGCGGGCCTGATGATCTCCTTCCAGGATTATAAGGCAGCCAAGGGCATCATGGGCAGCAAATGGGTAGGCATGAAGCATTTTATCAATTTCTTCAACGATCCTTTCCTGCCCAGGCTCCTGCGCAACACCATCACCATCGCTTTATCCACGCTGATCTTCTCCTTCCCCTCGGCCATCGTGCTGGCGCTGCTGATCAACGAGCTGCGTTCCCGCAGGATGAGCCGCGTGGTGCAGACCATCAGCTATATCCCGCACTTCATTTCGGTGGTGGTGGTCTGCGGCATCATCCGCGACCTGGTGAGCCGCACGGGCGGCGTGACCATGCTGCTGCACAGCATATTCGGCATGAAGGTCACGAATATGCTCTATGAGCCCAATTACTTTGTGCCCATCTACATCGTATCGGATATCTGGTCAAATATCGGCTGGAACTCCATCGTGTATCTGTCGGCGCTGACGGCCATCGATCAGGAGCTTTACGAGGCCGCCCGGGTGGACGGGGCCAACAAATGGCACCAGATCACCCATATCACCATTCCCTGTCTGGTGCCCACCATTGTGATCATGTTCATCCTCAAGGTGGGCAAGATGTTTGACGTGGGTTATGAGAAGATCATGCTGCTCTATACCCCGCTGACCTATGAGCGGGCCGACGTGATCAATACTTACGTTTACCGCCGCGGTTTTGCCGAAAACGTCAATTTCAGCTACTCCACGGCGGTGGGCTTCTTTAACTCCGTGGTCTGCTTCGCGCTGGTGTTCTGCACCAATAAGATCACCCAGCGCATGGGCGGCAACAGCCTGTGGTGAGGGGAGGCGAGCGATATGACGACCGTTACAAAGCGCGCTGAAAAGAAATCCATCCGCATCCCGCTGGGCGAGCGCATCTTCTATGTGGCTGACGACGCGCTTATGATATTGCTCTGCGTGCTGATCCTGATCCCGCTGATCCACGTGGTGGCGGGCTCCTTCAGCGACGGCGCTTCCTATATGGCTCATTCCGGCATGCTGCTCTGGCCGCTCAAGCCCACGCTGGCGGCCTATCAATCGGTGATCAACAACCAGAACATCTGGACGGGCTACCGCAACACCCTGTTCATCGTGGTGGTGGGCACGTCGCTGGATATGCTGTTTTCGCTGGTGGCGGCCTATGTGCTGTCCCGCAAACAGTACATGCTCAAAAAGTTCTTTAACCTGCTGGTTGTGTTCAGCATGTACTTTTCCGGCGGCATGATCCCCTTCTTCCTGGTGGTGCGCGGCGTGGGACTGTATAAATCCATCTGGTCGCTGATCCTGCCCTCGCTGATCAACGTGTTCAACCTGGTCATCGTGCGCACTGCCATGACCGGCGTGCCCGACAGCCTGGAGGAGAGCGCGCAGCTGGACGGCGCGGGGCATTTGACCATCCTGTTCCGCATCATCACGCCGCTGATCCTGCCCTCTGTGGCTGTGGTGGCGCTGTATTACGCCGTGGCCCATTGGAACAGCTGGTTCAACGCCATGCTGTTCATCAAGGATCGCAAGTATTATCCCCTGCAGCTGATCCTGCGGGAGATCCTGATCCTGTCCGATACCGACGAGGGCTTCATGATGAGCGAAACCATCCAGTTTGCCACCATCGTGGTGGCTACCATCCCCATCCTGTGCGTCTATCCCTTCATTCAGCGGTACTTCGTCAAGGGAATCATGGTGGGCGCGGTCAAGGGCTGACAAGGAGGTACAAAATGAGAGTTCCTTACGATACCATGCGGAATGAGTTCATCCGCGTGCTGAACAAATACGGCATTACGGGCGAGCGGGCGGAGCTTTCGGCCACGCTGTTTGCCGATGCCAGCCGGGACGGCATCTATACCCATGGCCTCAACCGGTTTCCCAAATTCATCAAGAGCATCCGGGACGGATCGGTGGATGTGAACGCCGAGGCCGAGGCTGAGGAAAGCCTGGGCATGCTGGAGCGCTGGAACGGCAACCGCGGCTGCGGCAACCTGAACGCTTACCGCTGCATGGAGCGGGCGATCGAATTGGCCCATCGGCAGACCATCGGCGTGGTGGCGCTGCGCAACACCAACCACTGGATGCGGCCCGGCAATTACGGCCTGATGGCGGTGAAGGAAAACTGCATCGGCATCCTGTGGACGAACACCGTGCCCAATATGCCGCCCTGGGGCGGTCGGGAGGCGCGGCTGGGCAATAATCCGGTGGTGTTTGCCGTGCCCAACGGCGATGAGGCCCCGGCGCTGTTGGACGTGGCCGTTTCAATGTTTTCCTACGGCAAGCTGGAAAGCTATGCCCGTCAGGGAAAGCCCCTGCCGGTGGACGGCGGCTTTGATCCCGATCAGAAGCTCACCCGGGACGCCGCGGGCATCCTGGCCACGCACCAGGTGCTGCCCATTGGCTACTGGAAGGGCAGCGGTATATCGCTGATGCTCGATCTTGTGGCGTCGGCTCTCAGCGGCGGGCGCACCTCCCGCCAGGTGGGCGAGCTGCCCACCGAGACCGATCTCAGCCAGGTATTCATCGCCATCGATCTCGGCCGCCTGCCCGACGGCGAGGATTTTGCCCGGCGCGTGCGGGATACCTTGGAGGATATGCAGACAGCCACACCCGTGGATCCCAATCGCCCGGTGTATTATCCCGGCAAAAATATGATGAAGACCCGCGCTGAAAACATGGCGCAGGGCATCCCTGTGGAGGAGAGCGTATGGCAGGCGGTATTGGCGCTGTAAAAAAGACGGTGATCGTTCCCGGCGCGGTGTCGGCCACATTTAAAAAGCTGCCGATGACCGCCGATGAGATCATCGCGCTGCTGGTTGAATGCGGCCTCAAGGCGGTGGAATGGTCTGAAAACGCGCACGTACAGCCGGATGATCCGGCGGGCGCAGCCGAATTGCGGCGGAAAACCGAGGCGGTGGGGCTCAGCGTGGCGGCGTACGGTTCCTATTTTCGCCTGGGCGAAAACGAGCTGCCCGGAGCGGCCTTTGCCCGGAGCCTGGCTTCGGCCAAGGCACTGGGCGCGCCTTTGATGCGCGTATGGGCGGGCGCCCGGGGATCGGGCGAGGTCAGCGATCTGCAGTTTTGCTGCCTGGCCCAGGAGGCCGCGCTGATTGCCGAAATGGCCGCGCGGCAGGGCATAAAGGTGGCCTTTGAATGGCATAAAAACACTTTGACCGATACCAACGAATCGGCCTGGCGGCTCCTTAGGGAGGCTGATCATCCCAATCTGTACTGCCTGTGGCAGCCCACGGTGGCGCTTTCGCCCCGGGAACGGACGGCGGGCATCCGTATGCTGGGGGACAGGCTTGCCAACCTGCACGTGTACTCCTGGCCGGACGGCAAGCGCGGCCCGCTGAACGCCGCCGAATGGCAATATTACCTGGACGCGGCGGAAGCGGTGGGCGGCCGGCGCTGCGCGCTGCTGGAGTTTGTGCGGGACGACAGTTTAGAGCAGTTCCGCGCCGATGCCCGGACCTTATTAAATCTCCTGGAAAGCGGTGAATACAATGGCTGATCTGTATGTGAAATCCCTGGATATGATCAATCCCTTTGTGGTGGCGTCCTCCCCGGCTACCCAGGGCGCGAGAAACGTGCTGAAAAGCGCCGCCATGCGCCCGGGCGCCATCACCATGCGCAACTTTGGCCACGGCAGCGGCGGCGGCGGGTATTTTGGCCCGGACGCTTCGGCGGCCTATAAGGGGGAACAGTGCTTCCACAGCCATGCCGTGGGGCGCCAGGTGCCCGATACCGTGTCCACGCTGGAGCAGTACTGCGAAGAGGTGAAGCGCGCCCGACGCGAGCTGGACAGCGATATCAAGCTGTGGGTGTCCGTGGGGCATTACAGCGATATCGTCAAGGGCGGAGACTGGGAGAAGGACTGGGTACGGCAGGCAAAGGAGCTTTCGTTGGCCGGAGCCGACGCCCTTGAACTGCATTTCAATACGCCCGGCGTGGCGGTGGCCAAGGATCGCATTTTTGATTATTACGAGCTGGTGCGCCATTGCACCACTCTGATCCGCAAGGCGGCCGCGCCCCATGTCAAGGTGATGGTCAAGCTGGCGGTGGAGGGATGCGACGTGCTGACCTCCATGCGCATTGCCCAGTCCTGCGGCGCTGACGCCGTGGGCCCCACCGCCCGGTGGAAGGCTTTCTATATGGATCTGGACTGGCGGCGCACCCAGCCGCGCCCGGGCTCGGGATACGGCGGTACGCAGGCCAATCCCATCGTATGCTATGCCGTGGCCGAGGGCCGCAGCAACGGCATCACCCTGCCCATGTACGCCGGCGGCGGCGTGTTCTCCTTTGACCAGGCCGCGCGCTTTATCATGGCGGGCAGCGATTGCGTACAGCTGGGTGCTCTGGCCTGCTCGGGCGGCACCATGGCCTGTAAAAAGCTGATCAGCGATCTGAATAAATGGATGGATGAGGCCGGGTATCCCGATATGGACAGCCTGCGCGGCGACGCCCTGCAGCTGTTCAATATGCCCGCCGATTTTGCCAAGGCGCGGCAGAACGCCTTGGGCGACGCTTATCAGCAGTGCCCGGTGGATCAGGATAAATGCATCGGCTGCGGCCGCTGCGTGGACGTATGCTGGCAGGAGGGCATCGAGCTTGTGGGCCGCAAGGCGCAAAAGACCGACCGGTGTATCGGCTGCGGCTATTGCTTCCAGGTTTGCCCCACCAAAGCCCTGCAGGTGGATGCCGGGGATATCCTGGCAAAGCCGTTTATGAAGGAAAGATGATTTCCGGTAAAAGAATACGACGATGAACAAGCGTTTCATGAGAAAGGGGGGGACGTTAAGGAGCGCTGCCCCATAACAACCTTGCCAGGGAGGCAGCGATTCCGGGGTCTCCCGGCCCGCTTCTCGCTGCGGATGCTGCTTGGCGTTGTGAACAGGCAGCTTCCCGCAGCTGATTGGATTGAAGTTGGCGCAAAAAGCGCACCGGAAATACGCCGCAAAGCAAAAACGACTGGATTCGAGCAAGCTCGATCCAGCCGTTTTGTTATGCGGCTATGACGCCGGCAAGCCGCCGTCATTTCCGGTGAAAATAACGCATGAAAAGCTTTTATCCGAAACCCAGTCTGAGGCAGGCCCCGGACGCGGAGACCCTTATCCTCTCCCGCCAAATATCTTCGGAACAGATTGCTTACCGCACCGGGATGAATTCGTGCTCCAGCGCGTAATCCACCGCGTAATCCGATTTGCAATGCAGGATCAGCAGGCCGCAGCCGTCAAAGGCGTCGGCGGCGATGCTGGTTACGCCAATAGGGATATCCACCTCGGTCAGGTTGGGGAGGTTTGCAAAGGCCTGGCTGCCGATCTCGGTCAGGTTGGCGGGCAAACGCAGCACGTTTCCAGTACCGGCGGGATAGTTGTTTTCAGGCAGCACGCCGTTGGCGTCCACCACGTACAGCGTCAGGGTATCGATCCAGACCAGGTTGGCGGAATACACGTGGGGATGGATGGTATAAACGCCGGGATCATCAACAATATAGTTGCTGTTCCATCCGGCGTAACGCAGGAAGGAATCCTGCCCATCCGCGAAGTATGCGTCCACCGGCCTGCCGGGCACCTGCCAGTCATCGAGGAAGCGCACCACGCCGCCGCGCACGGAGAAGGGGACTCCGGCCTTGACCACCAGCGCTTTGCCCAGGTTGGTTTCAATGCCGGCGGGCTGTCCGTAATTCTTGAATTGAAGGATGAGATCATCCTCCCAGCTCTGTCCGCCCCATGTCACCTTGACGTGATAGACCGAGGTCTCGGGCTGAGCAGGCACGCTGTCGATGTAGAATTCCAGGCTGGAATCATAATCCCCGAATGCTTCATATCGGAAAGCCGCCGTTCCGCTTGTCCTGGTGATCGTCCAGGTGGGCGTGCCGCCGTAGGTCTTTTCAAGCAGGCTGTAATTGGTGATATGGAAATCGGTGACGTAATTCATGCTGCCGGGGGTACGCTCTTTTGTTTCATCCAGCATGGGGATGCCGGCCACGAGCTCCAGCTCATTGACGCCGCGTACCTCGGGCACCAGCGCAGGCACGCTGCCGTTGGCGTCGGCGATGTTCAGGGTGATCAGTTTCGACCACTGCACGTTGGCGCATTCCACCATTAGGCAGGCCTCGTATACGCCGGGCTCGCCAAAGGCCTCGCACTGCAAGGCGCTGCTCCATACCACGGCCTGGCTGCCCTGGTAATAGCGCAGGATGTAAGCGCGCACCGTTTCTCCACTGATCTGCCAGTTATCCTTAAAATGCGCGCGGGCGGTCAGGTCGGAGGGAGTGCCGGTGGTGACCGTGAGGATATCGCCAAAGTCGGTCTCAATGCCGGTGGGCAGCGCCCCATTGATGCTGCGGAAACGGACGGTCAGCTCATGCTCCCAATGGGCGGTATCCCAATCGCAGGTGATGGTATACTTGGCGTCCACGTCGTCATCCGGCATTTCCACCAGCCGGAGGTCTGCGGACGTTCCCCAGCGTTCCAGCTCAATGCGAGGATACTCCAGCTTTTCCGGCGTGATTTCCCAGATAATGTTATTGCCCTGCAGGTTGTTATAGCATTCATTTTGGTTGGAGATGTAAATACTGCCCATCTGGTCGTTGCTCAGAATATTATCCTCGCCGTACCAGTTGTTGCCGAAACCGGGCACGATATAGTACGTCATGCCGTAATCGAACTCGGCCTCCACCTTCATTTCAAACTGGGGGATATTGCCGTTTTCATCGGCGATGTTCAAGGTGACCGGCTCCCACCACATGATGTTGCCGCAGGCGACCTGCACATACATGGTGTATACGCCCGGTTCGTTGGCAATCGTGCTGTTGTTCCTCCAGGTGAACATGCTGCCGTTGGTGCTGACTGCGCTTACGCTGATATTTTCGTCCGGAATGCTCCAGCCATTGGCAAAGCTGGCGAAGCCCACGTCGATGGGATCGCCGGTTTGAACGGTCATCGGATTGGATATGGACAGCGTCACGCCGGCGGGCAGACTGTCCAGCGACTTGAAATGCACGGTATAATCCTTGCTCCATACCTTGTCAAGGTACTCGCAGCGCAGATGAAATACCGCGTTTTCCTCCTGGGAGGGCATCGTATCCAAGCGCAGGGTAACGTTTCTGCCGTCGTTCCGCACCTGGAGGGACGCCTGCGCTTCGGCCGCGTCGGCGGTGAGCGACCATACCGGAGCGGCGGAGGAGGAATCAAATTCGTTCAGCCACATGCTCGTGATGGCGGAGGTGGACTGTACGCGGCTGGGCAGCATATTGCCGTCATAATCCGGCACCAGGTAAAAATCGCGCTCGCTGTCGCTGCCGTTGTACCAGTTGACGCCCACGTCCAGGGCAGCCGCGGGCACGTTGCCGTTTTCATCCGCCACGCTGAAGGTAACTTCATGGCCGATGGTGATGGTATCGGCGGACATCATGACCAGCGCCTTGAATACGCCGGGGGTGTTCACCTGGAAAACCGCTTCGGTGTCGCTTTGGGTGACCTGAGTGGCAAATTGCTCCATCTCTCCGCCGTTGAAGGTGATGGAGGGCGTGCATCCGGGAAGCGTCCAGCCCGCGGGCATGATGCTGGGAGCGATGGTCAGCGTTGTACCCACCTGGGTGGAAACCTCCCTGGGATAATCCAGGCCGGTGGGCAGGCCGTTGGGCGCGTTCAGTACATGAACGGTGGTTCTTGTGATCTCGGTCTGTCCGCCCCAATCGCAGGTGATTTTCAGCACCTCGTCGCCCGCGGCCTGGCCGATATCGTCGCTGCGCACGTCCACCCGGCCCCAGGAGCCATAGTCCTCAGAGTTCGTGTAAAACGCAAAATCCACGCCGCTTTCGCGCTCCACCGTCCAAACGGGGGAGCCGCCGTAGTAATCGCGCATTTCCTGCCAGTTGAGGACCTCAACGTCGGTGATCAGGTTCCAGCTCCACGCGCCGTCAAAATCATTGCCAAGGCCGACATAGCGGTTGAGCTCCGGCCATCTGTTATCCAGCGTCAGCGTGGGCGCATTCGATCCCGTCGCCTCAGCGGCGCATAGGCTCCCCGCCAGCGCCAGGCACAGCGCCAGCAGAAACAGGGTTTTCAACAGATTGTTCTTTCCGCTGTTCATCATTTGCTTCACTCCTTGATGGTTGGTTGCACGCCGACGTGATTTGCCGAGGCTAACCTGTATTTATTTATTATACATGATGCCATCAAAAAAGGAACGCTACAAATCAGAGCTTGAGCGCTACTGTTTGGATCATTGACATAAACGGCAGATATCTATGCCGGATAAAACATCTTTCTGCTGGGCGATCAATCCTGGGGAAGGGGCAGATAGCCGGTAAAGGTCATACTGTTTCCGTTGCCGTCTACGCCGTCCACACGGTAACCGACGCCGAGCCCGTTGCGCTTTTTGTTCGGCGTAAAGGCGGGCTGACCGCCGCTATACTCAAAGGTTCCCAGGGCTGGCAGCTCGGGATCGAGTTCAAAGGCCTTCAGCTCTTCTCCGCTGTAGATATCAGCTCCGGCGCTGTTCTCAAAAAACTGTACGCATTCCGACCGTTGGATGGTAAAAGGGATCCCGTTTTCTTCCCGCAGGATGAAGCTGTAAAAATAGAAAGTGTTTTCGCCCGGGTTGCGTATCTCCAGCCTGGGCGTGACGGACAGGTAGGCCTTGCCCTCCTTCCGGGGAGTGACGGCCTGGTAATCAGCGATGGTATAGCGGGTTCCGCCGGCGGAGATGAAAACGCCTTTCTTCTGCTGGCCGTTCAGCCGTGGGATGATGATCAAGCAAGCGGCCAGCAGTACAATAACAGCGGCCGCGCAGAGAAACAGCTTTTTGTACGCCGGGCGATTATTCGCTTTCGCCTCTGCGGCCTCTTCCTGCCTGGCCGTCGTCGGCCCTGCGGGATCGGCGGGCGCGTTATCCCCGGGCGCGTTCTCTTCCGGTATTTCAAATTGATAATTCAGCAGGCTGGACAGTCGAAGCAACGCTTCCGCGTCGGGCAGCGTGCGTCCTGTTTCCCAGTGGGAAATCCCTTGCCGGGACATATGCATGGCGGATGCCAGCGCATCCTGGGTCATCCCCTTCGCCTTGCGGGCGGCGGCGATCTGTTCAGCGATGGAAGCCAAGGTTTTTTCTCCTTTGTATTGTTCTGACGGCATTATAGCATATGGATCACAAAAAAGCAATGATCGGCGGATGGACATTTTTATGGATATGCCCCAATACAGTTTTTGCGTTTCAAATGGGAAAAACGCTGATATTGCCCAATACATACTTCTTCTTCGGCCCTTTGAAGTTCCTGCCGCGATCCTGCTTTTTGCCAGTAAAGGGAGGACGAACGGAAAATTTTTCGCAAGGTTTACTTTTTCTTTACTCTTTGGTATATAATATAACGTTGTAAACCTGATGCGAAGGAAGATTCCTATGAACGACAGAAAACCGTCCAGGGCGTATCTGGCAGTGAAAGCCATTGTGCGCCTGGTGTTTGGAAAGATGGAGGTTGAAGGGCTGGAAAACCTGCCCCAGGGCGGCGTGGTGATCGTGGGCAACCATGCCCAGATGAACGGGCCCATCGCCTGTGAACTGTATCTGGGGGATAACCGCTATACCTGGTGCATTGGCGAAATGATGCGCCTCAAAGAGGTGCCCGCTTACGCCTACCGCGATTTCTGGAGCCAGAAGCCCCGCTGCGTGCGCTGGCTGTTTAAAATCGCCGCTTATCTGATCGCGCCGCTTTCGGTTTTCATTTTCAATAACGCCAATACCATTCCGGTGTACCATGATACGCGGGTGGTGATGACCTTTCGGGAGACGCTGCGCAAGCTGCAAAAGGACGCCCGGGTGGTGATCTTCCCCGAGCGCGACGCTCCATATAATAACATCCTCTGCGAATTCCAGGAGGGGTTCGTGGACGTGGCGAAGATGTATTACGGCCTTACAAAAAAAGAGCTGGCCTTCGTACCCATGTACATCGCCCCGCGGCTCAGGAAAATGCTTTTGGGCAAGCCCATCCTGTTCCGTCACGACGCGCCCTACGACGAGGAGCGGCAGCGGGTCTGCGACGAATTGAAGGCCGCTATCACCGGTCTTGCCCAAAGCCTGCCCCGGCATGTAGTGGTGCCCTACCGCAATATTTCAAAAAAGGAGTATCCTTTCAGTCTGCCTGAGTGAACTATGAAAAAACCAGTTGTTGATTACCGGCAATTCCGGCTCAGTAAGCTCAATGATCCCGCCTTCAGCCATTTAAAGCTGCTGCTCGGCTGGGTGGTATATTTCGGCTTCTATTTCCTCACCGAAAACCTGATCCCTCTGGAAAAATGCCATGTGATCCACTGCGCGCTGGACGATATCATCCCGTTCAACGAGCTGTTTGTGATCCCCTATACTTCCTGGTATGTGCTGATCGTCATATCGCTGCTGTACTTCGCGCTGTACAACGTGGACGGATTCAAACGGCTTTCGGTGTTCATCATGATCACCCAGGCCGTGGCCATGGCGGTATATATCATCTATCCAAGCCGCCATGAGATGCGGCCCGACGTCTTCCCCCGGGAAAACTTTCTCACCTGGATCATGTCGCTGATCTATGCCTTTGATACGCCCAGCGGCATCTGTCCCTCGCTGCACGTTGCGTATTCGCTGGGCATCGCTTCGGTATGGTGCAAGGAAAAGTCCGCTCCCCGCTGGTGGAAGATCTTTGTGGTAGTGCTGGTGGCCGTGATATCGATTTCCACCACCTTCGTCAAGCAGCACTCCTTTGTGGACGTGGTGGCCGCCCTGCCGCTGGGCTTGCTGGCCGAGGCCATTGTGTACCGCGATTTCTGGAGACAAAAATGGCGCGCGCGGAAAGCGCGGGCGTAAAAAAGCGCGAACAATGGCGCGTTTTTCCGAATCCTGACAACCTTTGCCGTATACGTCATGCCGCCGCGCATCCATGCATATAATATGGATGCGCGGCGGCTTTTGCGCGCATATCGCTTCTCCCGGCGGCATATTGATGGATATGCGAAAAGGGGGAATGAAAAATGATCAAGCGGCCTGAACCGCTGCGCGAAACGCAATCCCAGACCGCCCGGCGGCTGCGCGGGCTGACCCGCGGCGCCGCCCTGGCGCTGGCGGCGCTGCTGACGGTGAGCGCCTTTTACGTGGGCGTGATGCCCGAAACCATTGCCGTGGCGGTGAAAAAGCGCGAGCTGCCGGTGTATGGCGTGGACAGGGACGACGGCGCTGTGGCCATCAGCTTTGACGCTTCCTGGGGCGGCGATAAAACCGTCAAGCTGCTGGACATCCTGGATGAGTACGGGATCAAGACCACCTTTTTCCTGGTGGATATCTGGGTCAACAGCTATCCCGAACTGGTGCGGGAGATCGCTGCCCGGGGACATGAGATCGGCAACCACAGCGCTACCCATCCCCATATGAGCCAGCTGTCCGAAAGCCAGATCCGTGAGGAGCTGGATACCCAGGCTGATCATGTGGAAGCGCTGACCGGCACGAGGCCCACGCTGTTTCGCCCGCCCTACGGCGATTATAACGATCGGCTGGTGCTCGCCGCCCGGGGAATGGGTTACGAGGTGATCCAGTGGAGCGTGGACAGCCAGGACTGGAAAAACCGGGGCGTGCAGGACGTGATCAACCGCGCGAAGAAGGCGCAGAGCGGCGATATCGTGCTGTTTCACAACGACGCGGAATTTACCGTGGACGCGCTGCCTGAGATCCTGAACGATTACGCCGCCCGGGGACTGCGCGTCGTGCCCGTATCGGAGATACTGCTTTCGGGCGAGACCGTCATTGACGTACAGGGCAAACAGCACGCGAAACAATAACAAAAATACCGGAGGGACTGACACATGGAAATCGTTACCAATCAGCTGATGCTGACCGGCGTGGTGACTGAAGCGCCGCAGTTTGACCATGAGGTGTTCGGGGAGGCTTTCTTTCATACCATCCTCAGCGTGCCGCGGCTGTCGGGCGCGTACGACCTGCTGCCGCTCACCGTCAGCGAGCGGCTCATGGCCGAGGGGTTCAAGCAGGGAGATACCGTGTCCATATCGGGTCAGCTGCGTTCCTACAACAAGGTGATGGGCGGCCAGGGCAGGCTGCTGCTTACCGCCTTTGCCCAGCGCCTGCGTCCCGTGGATGAGGAGGAAAACCCCAATACGGTGTTCCTTACAGGAGCATTGTGCAAGCCGCCCTCCTTCCGCACCACGCCCTTTGGCCGGGAGATCGCCGATCTGATGCTGGCGGTGAACCGCTCCTATGGAAAGAGCGATTATATTCCATGCATCGCCTGGGGGCGCACGGCACGGTTCGCCTCGGGCCTCAGCGTGGGCGACCGCGTTCAGCTGCAGGGGCGCTTTCAGAGCCGCGCTTACCAGAAACAGCTGCCCGACGGCACCGTGCAGGAGCGCACGGCCTACGAGGTTTCGGTGAGCCGCCTGACGCTGGAGTCCGCCGGGACGGACGCGGCGATCGCGCATGAGGCGCCCTCACGGCCCAGGTATACCACGGGCGTGATACAGTAACGGTGGAGATATCGCCGTAAAGCTGTGATCAGTTGAAAATTTGGTGATCAAAATTTGCGGGGAGGTACTACCTCCCCGATAGTTTTTTTAAGGGGCGGCGCCCGTTAACGTTTCTCCTTCCCGCCATATCCTTATTTTCCCAGCATATATTGGAAAATTTGCCGGGCCAGGGGCGCGGCTACGCTGCCGCCGGTGCCGCTGTCGGCCACCACTATGCAGATCGCCACAGGCAGGGCTTCGCTTTCGGAAAAGCCCACGAACCAGGCGTTGTCGTTTTTCTGGGTGTCTATTTCGGCAGTGCCGGTTTTGGCGCAGATGGACAGCCCCGATACCTGGGCGCTGCGGCCCGTGCCTCCGGCCACCACGTCCCGCATATAGCTGCGGATGGTGCGGGCGGTCTGGGCAGGCAGCGCCGTGCGGTAAGGCACGGCTTCAAAGGCCGCCCGCTGAACGCCCGTGGGCGAAACGGCGGAGAGCAGCAGCCGAGGCTCCATCATTACCCCGTCGTTGGCTACGGCGGCGGCGATCATGCACATATGCAACGGGCTCAGGCCCAGCTGATTCTGCCCCGCGCCCGTCCATGCCAGATCGGCTCCCAGCAGCTCCCGGTCGGAGGCGGCATAGGAGGAGTTTTCCACCACCAGATCGCGGAAGGTGAAATCATCCCCAATGCCGAAGGCCTCCGCCGTGCGGCGCAGGGTACGGTCGCCCATCTGGGAAGCCAGCGCGGCAAAGGTGCTGTTGCAGCTTTGGACAAAGGCCTGGCGCAGCGTCAGCTGCCCGTGCACCGTGCCGCCGTAATCCCGCACGGTGCGCTGGTGCTCGCCGAAGGAGAGCTCGCCTACGCATTCATAGGTCTGCTCCTCCGCACCGGGAATGTTCTGCAGCGCCGCCGCCAGCGTGACGATCTTGAAGGTACTGCCCGGAGCGCTGAGCCAGCGGGTGGCCCTGTTCAGCGACTGATTGATGCCCACATAAGCGGAGGAAGCAGGGTCAAAGGAGGGAAAGGAGTTCATGGCGTATATTTCGCCGGTTTTGTAATTCATTACCACCACGGCGCCGTTCTTGCCGTCGGGGAAAATATCGCCGATAAAGCGCTGCAGGCCGCTGTCGATGGTCAGCGTTACGTCGTCGCCGTGCAGCTTGCCCCGCATGGTCTGGGCAAAGCGCTCGGAATAACTCATGTTGGCGCCGTACAGGTAATCCGCCATAAAGGTTTCCACAGCGTTTTTTACCGTGCCCCGGGCGTTGCCCACCACGTGAGCCAGGGATTTGCGCTGGGCCTCGTCGCCGGGGTAGACGCGGGCGCCGGTCTCGGGATCGGAAGAGGCCAGCAGCACGCCGGCCCGATCGTAAATGTTGCCCGCAATCACGGAGGATTTCATGCCGGTTTGGTAGGTATTGTATTCCGATGTGCGCCAGCGCGTGCCGTAGCGCAGCAGGCTGTAGCCGCCGTACAAGATGGGCAGCAGCAGCAGGATCGCCAGCAGCACGGCGCATACGCGGATGGCGCGTCTCAGCTGTTTCATGCCCTGTCCTCCCCGCCGCCCTCGGCCAGCTCCCTGTCCTCCCGGAGAATGCGCTCGTTGCGGCAGGCCACGCCCTGCACCGCGCCCATGACGCCCATGCAGGCCACCAGCGATGTGCCTCCATAGCTCATGAAGGGCACGGTGACGCCGGTCATGGGGATCATTTTGGTTACGCCGCCGATGATGATAAAGGTCTGCACGGCCAGCAGCGCCGCCGCGCCCAGAGCCAAAAGCGCGTGGAAGGCCGACGTGGAGCGCAGGGCGATATCGGCAGAGCGCAGCACGATCAGCGCGTATATGCACAGCACCAGCAGTGAAAATACCAGACCGAACTCGTTCATTACGGCGGAAAAGATGAAATCGCTGGCGTATTCCGGAATGGTGTTGGCGTTGCCCAGACCCAGCCCGGCGCCCCACCAGCCGCCGTTGGCCATGGCGATCAGCGCGTGAACCATTTGGTACCCGCCGCCCAGCTGGTCATAGGTGGCGAAGGGATCCAGCCAGTTTTTGATGCGGTTCTGCACGGTCAGAAAATAGGTGTCGCGGAACAGCGCGTACAGGATGCTCACCGCGCCTACGCCCGCGCCCAAAATGCCCAGGATCAAAAGCGCGCTGCTGGTGGCGGCATAGAGCATCACCAGCATGGTGCCGCCGTAAATGGCCGCCGTGCCCAGGTCGCGCTGGGCCACCAGAAAGACCAGCATGAGCCCGGTGAACAGCAGGGCGAGCAGCACCCGCCGCCGGGAAAGAAAATAGGCCAGAATGAAGATATAGATGATTTTGACGATCTCGCTGGGCTGCATGCGGAAGCTGCCGAACATCACCCAGGCCGTGGCTCCCAGCCCGGCGTTGGCGCCCCGGAAAATGAAGGGCAGGGCCAGCATGCCGCAGCAAAGGGCGATCATGGGCAGGATCAGCAGCCGCCAGTTTTTTACGGCGCGCACCGCCAGGGCGCAGCCCGTCATGGCGATGAGCCCGGCGCCGTAATTGAGGCATTGGCTGAGCCCCCGGGACGGGCTGAAACGGTACTGCATCAGCACGCCCAGGGCGCAGAGAAAGTTGATCAG
>JAFUDW010000192.1 GCA_017464225.1 Clostridia bacterium
CCGTCCCGGAGCACCACGGCGGTTTTGGGCGCCAGGCGCATCAGGCCCTTCAGCGCGTCAGTGGTGCGGCCCTTGGAACGAGCCTCCAGCATTTTGCCCACGGTGATCAGCGTCAATATCATGGCGGCGGACTCAAAATAGAAGTCCATCATATAGGCCATCACGGCCTCGCCATCGCCGTCCACCACGGCGCGGGTCATGGCCAGGAGCACGTACACGCTCCAGGCAAAGGACACCGAGGAGCCCAGCGCCACCAGCGTATCCATGTTGGGCGCGCGGTGCCACAGCGACTTAAAGCCGCTGATGAAAAATTTTTGATTGATCACCATGATCATGGCGGCAAACAGCAGCTGCACAAGGCCCATGGCCACATGGTTATCGTCAAACCAATGGGGCAGCGGCCAGCCCCACATCATATGCCCCATCGAAACATACATCAGCGGGAGCAGCAGACAAACGGACGCGATCAACCGTTTCCGCAGCCTGGGCGTTTCGGTGTCCCGCAGGCTGTCCAGATCGTCAGCGGCGCCGGCGAACGCCCTTTCAGCGCCCTTTTCAGAAGCGCCGTAGCCCGCGTTTTCCACCGCGCGGATGATCTCGGCGGGCGACGCGCTGCCCTCCACGCCCATGGAATTGGTGAGCAGGCTCACAGCGCATTGGGTCACCCCGGATACCTGGCTCACGGCCTTTTCCACCCGCGCCTGGCAGGCGGCGCAGCTCATGCCGGTCACATTAAATTGCTTCATATAATCATTACCTCATCAATCGTTCAATGGTCTGCACCAGCTCATCCACCACGGCGTCGTCCCCCGCCCGGATATCCCGCACTACGCAGGCCTGGATATGCGCCCGCAGCAGCTCCCGGTTAAAGGCGTCCATTGCCGCGGCGATGGCGGTGGACTGGGCCAGCACATCATTGCAGTATGCGTCGTTCTCGATCATCTTACGCACGCCCCGCACCTGGCCCTCGATGCGGCTCAGGCGGTTGAGCAGCTTCTTTTTCTGCTCCTCGGTGCGGATGGTCCTCTTTTCACTGCCGCAGCAGCATCCCTCGCTCATAGCTCCTCCTTCAATACCCCCGATGGGTATCCTGATTATATACCCCTACCGGGTATTTGTCAAGCGATATTTCTCGTCGATATCAATGGCATGATCTATACCATATCAGTGCGGCGTCCAGTCCGTGATTGACAGAAAAATGGAATAAATGATATAATATAAAACGGTGTGCAAAGCGCGCGCCGGAACAGGAATTTATTTGGAAAGGGAATGACCTGCTATGAATAAAAAACCCGTTGTGCTGGTCGTCATGGACGGCGTAGGCAAAACCGACAAGGATCTGGGCGGCGGCAACATGGTGCTCCATGCCCATACCCCCACGCTGGACGAGATGAGCCGCATCTATCCCAACACCACCATCCAGGCGCACGGCACCGCCGTGGGCCTGCCCAGCGACGACGATATGGGCAACAGCGAGGTGGGCCATAACGCGCTGGGCTGCGGCCAGATCTACGCCCAGGGCGCCAAGCTGGTCAACGAATCCATCGAGAGCGGCAAGCTGTTTGACTCCGACACCTGGAAGGAGCTCACCGCCAACTGCGTGCAGAAAAATTCCGTCCTGCATTTCATCGGCCTGCTGAGCGACGGCAACGTGCACTCCAACATCAGCCACCTGAAAGCGCTGATCAAAAACGCCAAAGGCCAGGGCGTAAAGGAAGTGCGCGTGCACGCGCTGCTGGACGGCCGCGACGTGCCCGCCACCAGCGCCCTGCAATACGTGGACGATATTGAGTCCTTCATGGCCGGCCTGAACGACGGCGGTTTCCACGCCTGCATCGCCAGCGGAGGCGGCCGCATGAAGGTGACCATGGACCGCTACCAGGCCAACTGGCCCATGGTGGCCCTGGGCTGGAAGACCCATGTAAAGGGCGAAGGCCGCATGTTTGAAAGCGCCCGCCAGGCCGTGGAGACCTACCGGGAGGAGACCGGCGCCATCGACCAGGATCTGCCCGCCTTCGTCATCGCCAAGGACGACAAGCCCGTGGGCCCCATCGCGGACGGCGACAGCGTGGTGCTGTTCAACTTCCGCGGCGACCGCGCGCTGGAACTCTCCATGGCCTTCGATTATGATGATTTTGATCATTTTGACCGCGGTCCCCGGCCTGACGTGCTTTACGCCGGCATGCTGCAGTACGACGGCGATCTGAAGCTGCCCAAGCGCTATCTGGTGAATCCGCCCTCCATCCACAACACGCTGAGCGAGGTGCTGGTGGCGGCGGGCATTCCCCAGTACGCTATCTCCGAAACCCAGAAATACGGCCATGTGACCTATTTCTGGAACGGCAACCGCTCCGAAATGTTCAGCGAGGAGCTGGAAACCTTCGAGGAAGTGCCCTCCGACGTGCGCTCCTTTGACGAAGCGCCCTGGATGAAGGCCGCCGAGATCACCGACAAAATGATCGAAGCCATTGAAAGCGGCAAATACGGCTTTATCCGCTGTAATTACCCCAATGGCGACATGGTGGGCCACACCGGCAACATGGACGCCACCCGCATCGGCGTGGAGAGCGTCGATCTGGAGCTCAAGCGCGTTTGGGACGCCTGCAAGGCCAACGGCTGCCTGCTGATGGTCACCGCCGACCACGGCAACAGCGACGAAATGCTGCAAAAGGCCAAGGACGGCTCGCTGCAGCCCAAGACCGCGCACAGCCTGAATCCCGTACCCTTCATCATCTGCGACGAAACGCTGGCCCTCAAGGACGGCAAGTTCGGTCTGGCCAACGTGGCGCCCACCGTGCTGCAGGTCATGGGCCTCAAAGCGCCTGACTGCTGGCTGGAAGGCATGCTGAAGTAAGGACGGCGGGACTCCTTGGGTCCCGCTTTCTCCCGGGAGAGCAGCGCGGCAGCTGAGCGCGGCTGTACGCAGATCATCTCCCGGGTGTGAAAAGTCCAGGAATCGGATGAAAAAAGCTTTCCTTTTTTCATGAAGATTCCTGGGCTTTTTCTGTATATCCCGCCGAATGGATGAGCAGGGAAAGAGGCGGACGTCGTTTTCATACCGGTCCCCGGTTAAATACTGCAAGCAAAAAGCTTTGGCTGGGACACGATAAGGGCCTCCGCGTCCGGGATCTACCGGTCCGCTCTACGCTGAAAGGCTGCCACTGGCAGTCTTTCCAGGCGTTTCAAGCCTCTTAACGTTCCCCTCCCCGTCAAATTTCTGTTTATATGATTCTAAGATGTATGCTGCAATGGGTGAATTAAGACTTTTCATATAGTCGACAGCCATTTGCGGCAACCAATGAAAAACGCTTGCGTGTAGGTTGCTGGACATTCTTTGATGTGATATACTTGTTTTGAATCAGCAAGCCGGAATTTGTCGAGGAGCAAAAGAATGGCAATGGATATTCAACTCCGCTCTATCCACAAGGGCGACCAAGAAAACGTACAGAAGATGTTTACCGAATTCAATTCTTCTGAATTTGGTAAATATGATCCTATAGAGAACACTGATGAAGCGCATGTGCTCACTTTTCTTGAAAACATGATGCAAAACCATGTGATCTACGCAATTACAACATCAGATTCTGATGAGATGATCGGTTATATCTGCTTTCATATTGCCGGGGAGGAATATGATATCGGTTATATGATCTTAGCGAAATACCGAGGCGCGGGTATCGCCACAGCAGCATCGGAGATGGCAATGGAAAAGGTGAATAAAGAGCGAGGAACGAAAGTTTTCACCGCGACCGTTGCAGCAGAAAATATCCCGTCCGTCAGAGTTCTCGAAAAACTCAGTTTCTCACTCGTGTCTGAAAAGCGTGTCGAAAAAAAGGAAAACGGGACGGAATACTTCATTACAGAAAGACGGTACGAAAAGCGCTTTTCATGTGACGTTTGAGTTAAACTAATTCCAGTTTGTCAAATTGAAAGGCGCACTTACTCACCACCTTATAGATGGTAAAAGTGCGCTTTTCAGTATGAATACGGATAAGACTGGGAATCACCCTTGA
>JAFUDW010000193.1 GCA_017464225.1 Clostridia bacterium
CCCGCAGCCATTGGGCCGCCGGGGTCAGCTCGTCGCGGGGAACGCCGCCGAAAAGCCACTCGGCCCGCCGCAGGGATATGATCAGCGCGAAATCGCCGCGCGAAAACTGGAACATGAGCGCCTCCTGCGTTTTGAAAGAATATTCATATTTTGCGCGGCGGCACGCTTTTCATGTACATGAAAATATGTTGATATTCGCACAGATCCGACAAAAATTGCTTGATATAACGTTCTGTTTCCGTTATAATATAGATTTGAAAAGGGAAGGGGGGACTTTCGGATTGGCCGCAAAGCCGCGCGCGCGGTACGCGCGCAGATGGAAATACGCGATATGGCCCTGCGCCCTTCTTTGTTTTATGTACGGCATATGGGGCAGCATGGAGGTTTTTACCGGCAATTCATCCAATTTCCGGTTCACATATTTTGAGGCGTTCCTGCCGCTGCTGGCGGTATCGGCCCTCGCCGCCCTGGCGCTGGCCTCTCTGACCGCGCTGCTGCGGAAAAAGGCCTTTACCGTGACCGTCGCGGCGCTGCTCGCGCTGGCGGTGTGCAGCTATGTCCAGAACCTTTTCCTCAATCTGGATCTGGGTCTGCTGGACGGCGAGGAGATCAACTGGGCCCAATACAGGACCCACGGCCGGCTGAATCTGCTGGCCTGGGCGGGCATCTTTGCCGCCGTGGTCGCGGGCGCGCTGCTGTTCAAAAAGAAAGCCCGGCGGGCCGTGCGGGCGGCAAGCGCGCTGCTGCTTGCCGTGCAGGTGCTCTCCTTCGGCGTGGTCAGCGTGCAGCATCTGACCAGCGACGCCCACAGCGCCAGGGACACCACCTATGTGCTCACCGGCAACCAGCAGTACGACGTATCTTCCGAGGGCAATGTGATCCTGTTCCTGCTGGATTACTACAGCAACGATTACATTGACGCCGCCGTCAAGCAGTATCCCGATATGCTGGAGCCCCTTCGGGACTTTACCTATTACGACAACTATGACCCCTGCTATATCGGCACCTTCCCCTCGGTGGTGCACATGCTGACGGGCCATGATTTTGACACCACCGTGCCCATCGACACCTGGTTCCAGCAGTCCTGGGAGGGCGAAACGGCCCAATATTTCTACCGCACGCTGACCGAAAACGGCTATACCTTCCACTTTTTCGATTCCAATAACGATTACTTCGGCATCCAGTACGCCGAGCCCTATGTGGAAAATCTGCGCAAGCTCACCCGCAGCGATTATACCGTGCGCTACGACCGGCTGGTGCGGGTGATGCTGAGGCTGGCGGCTTACCGCCTCGCGCCCCACGTGTTCAAAGAAGCGCTCAAGCCCAATACCTTCGCCTTTTACAGCGCTGTGCCGCTCAACGGCGGCGAGGTGGAAACCTGCCTGAACCGCAACGCCTTCTATAACAAGCTGGTGGATTACGGCCTGCATCCCGTATCGGGCGACGGCAAATATTTTGTCATCGAGTTCCTCAAGGGCACCCATCCGCCCTATCACCTGTCCGCCGACGGCCAGTATGATCCCAACACCACCCTGGAGGAAACGGCGGCGGGCTATATGAAGATCGTGGCGGAATATATCAACCAGCTGAAAATGCTGGGCCTGTACGACGACGCCACCATCATCATCACCTCGGATCACGGCGACAAGGAAAACAGCATGCAGGTGATGTATTTTATCAAGGAAGCCCACGTTACCCGCGATGAAATGGCGGTATCCTCCGCCCCGGTGAGTCACGACGAGCTGCTCGGCACGCTGCTGGTCAACATGGGCGTCACCGACAGCGGCATGGCCAGCATCTACGATTTCAGCGACGGCGAGACCCGGGAACGCACCGTGATGCGCAATTACATCGATACCCATTACCCCTACGTGCCCAAATACCACAGCACGGCGCTGGGCACCCACACCGCAATGTACGCCTACACCTACACCGGCGACCGCAGGGAGCTGCGCAAGCAGTTCCGCCGCGGCCCCAGCGAGATCCTGCCGCTGACCGAATCCTTTAACTAAGGGAGAGAAGACCATGAAAAAGCTGCTGTGCTGCCTGCTGGCGCTGCTGACGCTCCTGGGCGTTGCCCAGGCCGATACCAGCCTGATCACCGGCGAGGTGGTGGAGATCCCCAACCCCGGGGACGTGCGCGTGCTGCTGGGAAGCGAAGGCTTTGAGGCTTCCTTCAACGATACCCATCTCTTTGGCAGCATTCAGCCCGACGGCTCGTTGCTGGTGGGCACCCGGGAAGCCGCCCTGCGCCTTGATCCCCTGCCCGATGCCGGGCTGCTGGACGAGCTTATGGGCCGCCTGGATCGGGAGCCCAGCTATGAAAACAGCGTATATTCCTCGCTGTTCACCCACGCCCAGCAGATCGAGCTGACAGCGGACGAGGTTTGCGCCTTGACGCTCCGGGTGCTGGGCCTTTGCCCGCTGCTGGATCGGGACGGCGCCATCCGCCAGGCCGTGAGCCAGCCCGGCGGCCAGGAGATCTGGGCCACGGTGACCCGCTATACCGCCGCCGATATTTCCCAGTATCCCGACGCCATGACGCTGCAGATCAACGTGTTCTCCCCGGTGCTGCCCGCGATCTGGATCGAGTATTACCGCACCGATACCTTCGGCAGCAATTTCAAGCTGGCCGTCAGCCGGGAAAAGGTGACCGACTGGGACGAAACGCTGCTGGCGATCAGCGAAGCCGACGCCGGGGATGAAAGCCACGGGCGGATGATCAGCGGCTTCACCATCCAGGACGACAGCGGCAGCGAGATCTGGATCTACCTGGAGGCCGATATGATGGGCTTCTCCCAGGATTGGCATGTGGAAGCCGATATCTACCAGGACAGCGCCGACGCCGCCAGCTGGGAGGCCGAAATTTCGGTCACCGAGCGCGGCAGCAAAACGCCGGTGGCCGCCGTCAGCCTGAACAGCGAGCCCACCAGTCAGGAACCCGCGCCCGAGCTGGACGCCGCCGCCGTCATCGACTGCACTGATGGACTGGACGAGGCGGAATGGCAGCAGCTGGGGCTGTAAAGCCGCCTGCGCCAGGCATTCACTCCCTCCCCCTTTTCACATACTGTGAAAACTGTGGGGAGGTTTTTTTATGGGAAAATATAAGGTGTACGTATACGCCATCTGTAAAAACGAGCGCAAGTTCGCCGCCCGCTGGATGCAAAGCATGGGCGAAGCCGACGGCGTTTACGTGCTGGATACGGGTTCGGAAGACGGCAGCGAGGAGCTGCTTTCCTCCCTTGGCGCGCATGTGCAGCGCAGGATCGTTACGCCCTGGCGGTTTGACACCGCCCGCAATCTTTCGCTGGATATGGTGCCGGAGGACGCCGATATCTGCGTATGCACCGATCTGGACGAGGTGGCCAGCCCGGGATGGCGGCAAGCGCTGGAGGCGGCCTGGCATCCTGGCGTACAGCAGGCGCTGTACAAGTATGTTTGGTCTTTCCGCGCGGACGGCTCGGAGGACGTGGTGTTCGACGCCGAAAAGATCCATGCCCGCCGGGGCTTTCGCTGGGTAAACCCGGTGCACGAGGTGCTCCGGAGCGATGCGCCGCCCTCCGCCGTATACGTGGCCGGCATGCAGGTGGATCATCATCCGGACGCCCTGAAATCCCGGGCGCAGTATCTGCCGCTGCTGGAGCAGGCGGTGGCCGAGGATCCCTCCAACGACCGCAACGTCCACTACCTGGGCCGGGAATACCTGTTCCGCGGGCAGTATCAGAAGTGCATCGATATGCTGAACCGGCATCTTTCGCTGCCCTCGGCCACCTGGCGGGAGGAGCGCTGCGCTTCCCTCCGGTATATGGCCCAGGCGTACGGCGCGCTGGGCGACGCCGCCGCCCAGGAGAGCTGCCTGCTGCGGGCTGCTGCCGAGGCGCCCCGCGTCCGGGAGCCCTGGATCGATCTGGCGCGTTTTTACTACGCCGCCGCCCAGTGGGAGGGGCTGCTTTACGCCTGCCGAAAGGCGCTGGCCATCGCAAGCCAATCCCGGAATTATATCTGCGAATCGGCCTGCTACGGCCCGCTGCCCTACGACCTTCTGTCCATCGCCTGCTGGCGTCTGGGCCTGCGGACGGAGGCCCGCGCCGCCGTGGAGCAAGCGCTGCGGCTGGCCCCCGGGGACGAACGGCTGCGGCGGAACCGGGAGCTGATGGAAGAGCGGGAAAGCTTATAACCGGGAGCAGAGATCGGGCGCTCCTAAAAACGAAGCGCCGTTCAGAGCTTTTCTCGCCGGAAAACGGCCCTGCCCCACGTCCCCAAAGTTCAGCATTTCGCTCTCGGGCACGCTGATATAGGATTGGGGCACGTCGCCCACGATGATGCTCTCGGCGATCAGCACTTGGGTATCGGCGGCCACCGGGCGACTGCCGGTGGGCAGCACCAGCTCCACGCTGGCGTGCAGCTGCAAATAGATTTTATGCCGGGTCTGATTGATTCCGGCATTTTCAAATTCGGTATGGAAGGACACGTTCACCGCGCCTACCGGCGTGAGCCGCACCCGCACCCGCGGGCCCGCACTGGACAGAAAGGGCACCTTGAGCGCCGCGCCCAGAGGCACCGATATCTGCCGGGCGGCGTCCTCGGCCAGGGCGCGCTGGGCCGTCCGCGCGATCTCCGCCGCCAGGGTATTCATCCGGGCGGTATTGGCCTGCAGCATGGTCACCCGCCCGGCGCTGTCCGTGCGTACGGAGACCAATTGCTCATAGGGCACGCCGTCGGCCACGCTTTCCCGCACGGCGGCGTTCAGCGTATCCACCGCCAGGGCGTAGGCGCTGGCGTGGGCGGTGTTCAGGATCACCTGGGACAAGCTCTTCTGCAAAAACAGGTACAGCGCCAGCGCCAGCAGGATCAGCAGCAGCGCAGCGCGCAGCAGACGGCGCGCCTTCATGTTGTTACATCTCCTTCCATTGCCCAAAGGCGGACAATTGTGATATACTGAAAAAGGAGAACGTCCCTTTTATTCACGGACTTTCTTCCGGGAAGAAATCACAAATCCTTTTTCAACGTTTTATCCGGAGGTTATTGAACGGATGAGCTCCTTTCTTTTCAAGCCCCGCCTGCGCAAGCCGGGATTTTTGCCCTCTGTGGCGGTGAACACCGTGCGCGTGCTGGCCATCGTGATACTGATGATCATGCTGGCCGGCGCCGGCGCGGTGATGGGCATCGCCCGGGCCTATGTGGATACCGCGCCCAGCCTGGATCTGACGCTGATCGACGAGCAGGCCCAGACATCCTTTATCTATGACGCCGACCGCAACCTGATCACCGATTACAAGGGCACCGAAAACCGGGTGATGGTATCCATCAGCAGCGTTCCGGAATACCTTCAGCACGCCTTTGTGGCGGTGGAGGACGCCCGCTTTTACACCCATAACGGCGTGGATGTGAAGCGCATCATCGGCGCGCTGATCCAGAACTTTGTCACCGGCTCCCAGCAGGGCGGCAGCACCATTACCCAACAGCTGATCAAAAACACCATCCTTTCCAGCGAGCAGAGCTACAAGCGCAAGATCCAGGAGGCCTACCTGGCCATGCAGCTGGAAAACCAGTACACCAAGGAGCAGATCCTGGAAAGCTATCTGAACACCATTTATTTGGGCGAAAACTATTACGGCGTATACACCGCGGCGCAGGGATACTTCGGCAAGGAGCTGAAAGACCTGACGCTCCGGGAATGCGCCATGCTGGCGGGCATGTGCACCAATCCCTATTACTATAATCCCCGACGCAATTTCTACACCCGCCAGAGCGAGACCACCGACTACGCCGCCATCACCAACAACCGTACCGATTACGCCCTGCGCATGATGTATGAAAACCAGTTCATCACCCATGACGAATACGTCGCGGCACTGTCGCCAGATACGGCGAGCGTATTGGAAAGCGCCGCCGAAAGCGGGCTGTACGATTACGTATACTACGTGGAGTACGCCATCAGCGACGTGGTGCAGACGCTCCTCAAGCTCAACCAGCTGGAAAACACCAGCTATAACCGCAACCTGATGGAAAACGAGCTGCGCACCGGCGGCTACCACGTATACCTGTGCCTGGATACCGAGATCCAGAAAACGGTGGAGGACGTGCTGTACAATTACAGCGATTACCCCGCTCTCCGCGATCCGGAGGACAGCGTATACCGCGCCCGCAACGCCGACGGCACCTACGACGAGATCGAGCAGCCCCAGGCCGCCGCCGTGGTGCTGGATTACCGCACGGGCGAGATCAAGGCCATCGTTGGCAGCCGCACGGCGCCCACCCGGCGCAAAACGCTGAACCGCGCCAGCGATATGAACATGCCCGTGGGCTCTGCCATCAAGCCCCTGTCGGTGTACGCTCCGGCCATGGAGATCAGCGGCCTGGGCGGCGCGGGCATAGTGTACAATATGCCGCTGCCCATCACCGGATACCTGGACGCCAACCAAAAGGAGACCTGGCCGCAAAACTACGGCGGCAGCAGCTACCGCGGCCCTGAAACCATCCGCACCGCCGTGATGAAGAGCGACAACACGGCGGCGGCCTACGCGCTGATGAATTACG
>JAFUDW010000194.1 GCA_017464225.1 Clostridia bacterium
AAGGCAAAAAGGGGATTGCTGCCGCTGGCCATTCTTCTGCACATGCTGATGGATGTCTTCCCCGCCCTGTACCAGAGAGGCGCGGTACAGCTATGGGCGGTCGAGATCTGGGCGGCTTTCTGGACTGCGGTGATTGCTTTCATTGCGGTCGGACTATATAGAAAATTGAAAGAATATAGATAAACGGGATTTATGGAGGAGCCATGGATTATAGAATAATCAACGCGTCTCAGATCGACGCATTATGGGACCTGCAAAAGCTGTACAAAGCTGAAATAGGAGAAAACGAGCCGACGAGCGAAGAAAAAGCGCGTTTGGCAAAAGCCATAGACGAGAACAGAATCCATTTTTATGGCGCTTGGGAAGGAAATGATCTGATTGGATGCTGCTCAGTCACCGTGGGTTTTTCAACGTTTGATTATATGCCGAGCGGCGTGTTTGAAGATTTCTATATTCGCTCCGAATATCGTCACAAAGGCACAGCCCGCCAGCTGGTGCAGTTCGCCTACCGCGAGAGCGGCGTTTCCTCATTAACGGTCGGCTGCGCGGACTGCGATATCAAAATGTATCAATCCCTTGGATTTTCAATCCCGCTCGGAAATCTGCTCGCGTTTGATGAATAAGTCCCATCGGAAAAACAGCTGCAGCCAGAAGATGTAAAAACCTGCCAATCGCTTGACATCCTGTTGATCCATTGCATATAATCATACCGTAACAAAGACCCGGGCCGCTTCATGCAGGAGCGGCCTGAACGCTATTCAACGGAGACAATAGGAATGATCAATTGCCTTTCTTTTTCCCTTTTCTGCAAACGCCTGATATCGCTGGCGGTATGTCTGGCGCTGGCAGCTGGCGCGGCCGCTCCCGCGCCGTCCGCTACCCAATTGCCGGAAGCGGACGACGGAACCTATCGCTATCTCGCCATCGGCAACAGCATCGTCCGGCATCCGGAATGCGAATACTGGTGGAACGACGCCGGGATGGCGGCTTCCGACGCCGAGCATGATTACTTTCACATTGTGACCGAATACTTGAAGGAACAGCATCCATCGGTGGAAGCCGCTGCCGTCGGTTTTGTGGAATGGGAAATCGCTTCCGCCGGCGATCGCTCCGTTTATTCACTCATCGATCAGTATCTTACCAAAGATCTGAACCTGATCACAGTACAGCTCAGCGAAAACGTCAGCCAGACGCGCGGCCTGGGCAAGCGTTTGGCTGAACTGGTGCGCTATATCCAAAAGCGTTGCCCGAAGGCCGAATTGATCCTTGTGGATGATTTCTGGGACGACGCCAAATCCGAAATCAAAAAAAAGGCCGCCCGGACGCTGGGCATTCCCTTTGCCAACCTCAGCGCTATCCGGGGACGGGAAGAGTATATGCGATATGTGGGCGACTGGGTCACGGGCAGCGACGGACAGCCGCATTTCATCGAGCGGGAGGACGTGGCCAGACATCCCAATGACAAAGGGATGCAGGCCATCGCCCAGGCCATCATCAGCCAGATGAGGAAGGGGCCTCGGCTTCCCGATTGAGCGCCTCTCCCCTGCCTACAGCGAAAATCCGCCGTCCACCGTCAGCGTTTGCCCGGTGATGAAGGACGCCTGATCGCTGAGCAAAAAATCAGCGGCAGCGGCCACATCCTGCACTGAGCACAGGCGGCCCAACGGCGTTTCATCGGCCAAGGCCTGCTTATCGGCGGCCGAGTAGCAGGCCATCATATCGGTATCCACCGCGCCGGGCGCCACACAATTGACCCGTACGCCCGAGGGCCCAACCTCTTTGGCCAGGGATCGGGCCATGCACTGCAAGGCAGCCTTGGTGGCTGCATAGACCGTTTCACAGCTGGCGCCCACCGTGCCCCACATGGAGGATATAAAAACGATATCGCCCTGGCGTTCCCGTAAAAAGGGCAGCGCTTCCCGGGCGCAAAGAAAAGCGCCCTGCAGATTGGTATCGGCCAGGCGCCGGTACTCCGCCAGCGGCATCTCCTCGGTCAGCCCGCTCCAGGCAGCGCCGGCATTGCAGATCAGAGCGTCAATATGCCCAAGGCGGCTCCGGGCCTCCTGGAACATGGCGCGCACCTCGTCCTCCTGCCGCACATCGCACCGAAAAGAAACAGCCCCCGTTTCGGCAGCCAAGCGCTCGGCCGCCTCCCGGCTATACTGCCAGCAAAAAAGCACGCGCCAGCCCTGAGCGCTGAAATGCTGCACCAGTCCGGCGCCAATGCCCCGGGCGCCGCCCGTAACGATCATGGTTTTCATGGCGTTCCTCCCTTTCAACACGTCTATTATACAAAAGCTTTGACGCGCGGTCAACGCGCGGAAAGGATGTTTTATGCCGGATATCGCGCTGCTGCGCTCGCTTTTGCCCGATACGCCCATACTGGCTCCCTTTGAAACGGCCTCCACCAACAGCGACGCTCGGGAATGGCTCAAATCAGGCGCGGAACACGGCAGCCTGGTGGTGACCGGACGGCAAACCGCCGGACGAGGGCGCATGGGCCGGGCCTTTGTCTCCCAGCCTGGCGGGCTGTACATGAGCATTGTGCTCAAGAGCGATTTGCCCGCGGGCGTGCTGACCACGCTGTGCGCCGTGGCCGTCCGGCGGGCGGTGATCGAGCTTACCGGCATGACGCCCGGCATCAAATGGGTCAACGATCTGCAATTGAACGGCAAAAAAATCTGCGGCATCCTGTGCGAAGGCGTTTGGCAGGGCGACCGCCTCCTGGGCGTGATCGCCGGGATCGGACTGAACGTTTGCCAGCAGACGTTCCCGGAAGAGCTGCGGGAAATCGCAGCTTCGCTGTATCCTGAAGGCGCGTCCCCCATCCCGCACGAACGCTTTGCCGCGGCTATACACACGCAGGTCATGACGCTGCTGCATGCCAATCAAAGCCACATGGACGAATACAGGAGGGCCTGCGTCACCCTGGGGCAGCGGGTATCCTGGCAAACATCCGCCGAAACGCGCGAGGGCATGGCCGTCGATGTAGATGCTACTGGCGCGTTACTCATCGATACCGACGCCGGCCGCGTACGCCTGGCCGCCGGGGAAGTGAGCGTAAAAGCGGCAAAATGATTGACGCGCGCTCAATGCGTGTGTTAGAATAACAAAAAAACGAGGTGGGGAACACATATGAAAAAGCGCGTTTTCTGTCTGCTTCTCTCGCTGGCCCTGATGGTCTGCTTTACCGCTCAGGCCGATGGGATCGGCAGTTTTTACCGGCATATGCAGTACGGCACGCTGACGCCTTATGAAAATTTTGTTTATCACTACGCGCTCAAGGTATTCAGCCGCTTTGAAATGCTTTCGGACGATTATCTGGAGTTGCTCATGCAGCACATCGACGAGACCCGGGACGAGGACAGCGAGGAAACCTATGATATCCGCATCTGGCTGTCCCAGGACGGACGCTACCAGTTTGACGTGCAGGTGAAGCAGCCCACGTACGCCACCTTTGCCGAGGAGATCGAAAAAGCCCCGCAGTACCTTGAGCTGACGCGGGACAATTATGCCGAGGACAGCAACGTGCGCATGCTCCATGAGGGCATCCTGCGCAGCACGCCCGCCGGAGATATGCTGGAAACCGCCATCGCCTATGAGGAAACCGACGAGTACGGACGCGCCTCCACGGTGGTATTCCTTTACTACGATATCTACCAGGACGGCGTTGAATACTGTTTTTCCATGTATGCCTATGACGGAGATTACTCCTCCGCTCAGGCCATGCTGAACGAGATCTGCCAGACCGTTCAGCTCTATCCCGTTTCCATTCAGGCGTAAGCCATGGAACGCGTTGCGATTTTTGATTTTGACGGCACGGTCATCCGCGGCGACAGCGTGGTGGCCTTGCTTTTATTTGCCCGAAAACGCCGGATCATATCCTTCCAAACGCTGATCCGGGCGGCGTGGGCCGGGATGCGCTATCGCGTCGGCCTTTGCGACGCGCTGACCGCCAAGCGCGCAAGCCATGCATTTTTATGCTCCATGCCCCAGAAAAAACGGGAAGCCTTTCTTCGCGATTTTGCTAAAACATTGGCTGACCGCGCCTATCCGGACGCCATGGCGCAGATCGCGGCCCATAAAAGCGCGGGCGACACCGTACTGCTGTGCAGCGCCAGCTGCTCCTGTTATATGCGGTACGCAGCCCCGCTCATCGGGGCGGACGCGCTGCTGTGTACGCCCTGCGCCGCCGACGGGCGGGTGATCGGCCCCAACTGCCGGGGAGAGGAAAAGGTTCGCCGGGTCACGGCATGGCGCACGGAGCGCAATCTTTCGCCGGACTGCATCTGTGCCGCTTACGGCGACAGCAGAGGGGACGCGCCCATCCTGCGCGCCAGTGCCGCACCGGTGCTGGTCAACGCCAAGCGCGGGCTCAAACGGCTGATACCGGACGCCCGACAGGTTCAATGGAAAGAAGCAAAAAACGCTCGGGATCGGTGATGAACCCCAAGCGTTTGGGCATCGGTAAAACGATGCCTTTTTTATGTTTTGGGTTTGGGCCTGAACAGCACGGCTGCGATAAAGCCGAAGAATATGGCCGCCGCAATGCCGCCCGCAGCCGCCGTGATGCCGCCCGTAAACGCGCCGATCACGCCGTTTTCCTGCACGGCGTGAATGGCGCCCTGGGCCAGCGTATGGCCAAAGCCGGTCAGCGGCACGGTGGCCCCCGCCCCGGCAAAGACGGCCAGCGGGCCGTACAGGCCAACGGCGCTGAGGAACACCCCGGCGGTAATATAGGCTACCAGGATGCGAGCCGGGGTAAGCTTGGTCTTCAGCACAAGCAATTCTCCGATCAGGCAAAGCAGTCCGCCCACCGTAAAAGCCTTGAAGTACATCCAGAGCATCGCGCCCATTCAGTTCACCCCCTCGATCACAACGGCATGCGCCACCCCCGGGATCGTTTCGCCCTGCTGGCTGGTGGTGGGGCTGAGCAGCGCGCCCGTTGCCATGAAAAGCACGCGCTTCCACTCCCCCGACCTGAGCTTTGGCAGGATATGGCAGGAAAGCACCACCGCCGAGCAGCCGCAGCCCGAACCGCCCGCATGGCTGTCCTGGGCGGGATCATAGATGGTCAATCCGCAATCCATCATGCGCTCCCGGGGCATGGAATGACCCATTTTTTCACACCAGCTCAGCAGCAGCTCGCTGCCCACGGCGCCCAGATCTCCGGTAATGATCCGGTCAAACCGATCGGGAGACTCGCCCGTATCGTCAAAATAGGCGCACAGCGTGGCCGCCGCCGCAGGCGCCATGGCGGCGCCCATATTGTTGGCATCGGTAACGCCCATATCCACCACCCGCCCGATGCAGGCGCGGGTCAGCTTGCCCAGGGGCGTTGAAAACCGTCCGTCGGACCGTCCTGCCAGGAGCACCGCGCCGGCGCCTGTCACCGTCCACTGGGATGCCGGAGTGCGCTGGTTGCCATACTCCAGCGGAAAGCGGTATTGGCGCTCGGCGGTAGCGTAATGGCTGCCTGCCGTGCACAAAACAGGCGAGGCATAGCCGCCGTCCGTCAGCATACCGCCCACCAGCAGCCCCTCGGACATGGTGCTGCACGCGCCGTACATGCCCAGGAAAGGGATCCTGAGCGAGCGGGCGGCCAGAGAGGAGGGCATGATCTGGTTGAGCAGGTCGCCGCCCAGCATGGCCTGAACGCCCTTTTCGCCCATATCCGCCTTGCCCAGGCAGATCCGGCAGGCCTCCCGCAGCAGGGCCACCTCGGCCTTTTCGTAGCTGTCCTGCCCGAAATCCGGCGTCTGCGCCACCAGGTCAAACTGATCGCCCAGCGGTCCCTGGGCCTCCCTGGGGCCCACGGCGCAGGCCGAGGCAACGATCAAAGGCTCGCTTTGATAAACGATGGTCTGGTTTCCCATCCGATTGGGTACGCTCATTTTTTCGTCCTCACCCAATAAAATAATAGATCAGCCCCACGGCCACCGAAGCGCTGACGCCGTATACCAGCACGGGCCCGGCAATGGTGAACAGCCTGGCCCCGGTGCCCAGCACAAAGCCCTCCGGCCTGAACTCCATGGCGGGCGATACCATGGCGTTGGCAAACCCGGTGATGGGCACCACGGTGCCTGCGCCCGCGTACTTTGCCAATTTGTCAAAAACGCCCACGCCGGTCAGCGCCGCCGTCAGGAAGATCAGCGTGATACCGGCGAAGGTACCAGCCTGGGAAAGGCTGAACCGCCAGGCGGCCATGGCGTAATTGATCAGCGCCTGACCCAGCACACAGATCAGGCCGCCCACCCAAACGGCCCGCCAGCAGCCCTGTGCCAGCTTGCTCTTGGGCGTCAGCCGCCCGATCAGCTCCTTATACTCCGCGATACGGTCGCACTTTGATGAACTCTGCTGCATTC
>JAFUDW010000195.1 GCA_017464225.1 Clostridia bacterium
CAGCGCCGCCTGCCGGGCCCAGCCCGCCGCCTCAGCCTCAGGCGCAGCGGCGGCGCCGCCAGCCAGCAGCCAAGCGCGCAGGGCTTTTTCATCGCCCCGTTCGATCATTTTGTACGCCGTATCAGCCATGGGTCTCCTCCCGGTATTTCTTCCATACGCTTTCAAACCACAGATCGCGCTCCGGCAGGGGCCGGGCGGGCACGCGGCGGGATACGCCGCCGGCGGTTTCCAGCACGCCGGGAGCCTCCGCATCCTCCTCCAGCGCGTACAGCATGGCCGAAAGCACTTCCCGCTGGGTCAGCAGGATATCGCGCAGCAGCAGCCTGTCCAGAAAATCAGTCTGCCGGGGATCGGCTTCCCGGGCGTCCGCCAGGGCGGCCTCGGCATCGGCTTTCAGCCGCCGCATACCCGCCGCGTCCCACTGGAAGGCGGCCACACGGCTCATTTCCCCCTGGAAAACCCCGGCGTCGCCCAGAGGCAAGGGCAGCGGCAGCTCCGGCAGCGGCGCTTCCGACAGTTTTCTCCCGTTGCGGAAGGCGTGCTGCGCGGCCCGCAGCGATCCCGCCTGGGTGGCGTTCAGCGCCGAGCCGCCGGGCCGTCTGCGCCCGAAGGTGCCCGCTGCCTCGCCGCAGACGTAGAGGCCGGGCACGCAGGTCTGCCAATGGGCGTCCACCGCCACGCCGCCGTTATGGTGCTGGGCGCACACCCGGATCTCCAGCCGTTCCTTTGCCAGATCGATGCCATGATCCCGGTACAATTGGATGGCGGGCCCGTTGATGGCCGCCAGCCGCTCAATGGGCGTTTCAAGCAGCGCGCCGCAGTTTTTCAGGTAATCCCGGGCTTCCCCGCTCAATCGCTCCGGCGCGTAGCCCCGGGGATTATGCAGGTAGTCCAGATAAACCGCGCGTCCTGCGTCGGTCTCGCGTTTGACCAGCGCGTCAACCCGGGAGGAGCCGTTCAGCCGCCCGGCGTCAAAGGGCCACTGGTAGCCCTTGAGGAATGCGCTCTGCAGGGCTTCCTCCTCCCCCAGCGCGTCGGCCAAAAACTCGCGCTCCATGCCCTCTCCATCCACCGATACATACCGAGGAAGCGCCTGCTGATAGCTGCCGCTCAGGTTCCAGCGGAAGGCCACCGAGGCCAGACCATACTGCCAGCAGTCCAGATTGGCGCCCTTTGCCCCGGCGGCGAAGGCCAGCCCGCTCATGCCGTGCTGGCTTTCGGGATACACCCGATCCCGGTAAATATGGGCCGGACCGCCCGTGCACAGGATCAGGTTGGCGCAGCGAACGCGCAGCATTTCACCCTTTTCCGGCAGGAAAACCTCCAGCGCCGCCACGCCCGCATCATCGGCGATCACCCGGGCGGCCACCGCGCCGCTGAGCACGGGCACGCCCCGGGCGCGCACAGAGCGCTCCAGCGCCTCGGTCATAAGCCTGCTGGTCAGCGGGCCCACCGAGGTGGCCCGGCGTCGGGTATCATGATCGGTCTGGTAGCCCGCATACTCGCCAAACTCGTTGGTGGGAAAGGGCACGCCCAGATCGCAAAGCTTGAAAAAGCAGCGGGCGGAGGCCGCGGCCTCGCACAGCGCCGTATCGCCATTCACATCGGGATAGCACAGATCCCGGGCCAGCGCGCCCACGCTGTCGCCCTCGTCGCCGGACAGGGAAAGCTTATAGTAGGTCTGCTTGTCGCTGCCGGTATTGCGGGAGGTACCAGCGTTCATATCCTCAGTGATCAGCAGCAGGCTGCCCTCGCCCAGGGCCGCCAGCGTATCCGCCGCGTTCAGCCCCGCGCAGCCCGAGCCCACCACCACGGTGCGCGCCGCGATCTCCCGCATATCCTTCATCCTTCCTTACAGTCTTTGCAGCTGGAAGCCGCCGTCGGCGTCCAGCACCTGGCCCGCGGAATAGTCCAGCAGGCCCTGGGCGCAGGCCAGCACCATCCGGGCCACATCCTCCGGCCTGCCAAACCGCCGCACAGGCAGCAGGCCGTCCTCGATCATGCGCTGGTATTTGCCGTGCACCACCCGAGTCATATCGGTATCGATGATGCCGGGCCGCACTTCAAACACCGGGATGCCCTCGTCCGCCAGCCGGGCGGCAAAGAGCTTTGTCACCATGCCAACGCCCGCTTTGCTGACGCAGTACTCCCCACGGGAGGTGCTGGCGGTATAGGCGCTCATGCTGCCGATATTGACGATCCGGGGCTGCCAGTCCTCTGTTTTTTCACGCTCGGCCAGCATTTCATTGGCAAAGAGCTGGCACATGAACATGGTGCCCTTCAAATTGATGCCCAGCACCCGGTCGAAGCTCTCCTCGGTCATTTCCAGGATATCGCGCCGCTCCAGCGGCGCTACCCCGGCGTTGTTCACCAGCAGATCAACGCGGCCGTACCTATTGACCACATGCGCCAGCGCCGCCCGTCGGCTTTCATCCCGAGAGATATCGCAGGCGATATAATCGCGGTCCCCGGGCAGGTCCTCCGGCCGTTGAGCCCTGGTGCCGGAGTATACCGTCCGCCAGCCCTGCCCATGCAAAAGATCGGCGATCCCCCGGCCGATGCCCCGGCTGGAGCCTGTTACAAAAGCCACCCTCACAGCTGGTATACCTCCCTGTCGCGAACCACGCATCCCGCTGGGATGCCCTGGCGCAAAAGCTTGGCGCAGCCGCCGCAGGCGACGCAAGCCTTCCGGGGCTCCAGGGCGCCGTTTTCCCGCAGCTCCCGGATAAAGCCGGGATCGGCGAAGGCCAGGCGGCCAAAGCCCGCCATGGCGCAGTGTCCGCCCTCCACCATGCCGGCGGCCAGGTTTCCGGCATGCTGGCGAAGATAGGAAAACGCGCTGCCCAGCACCGGCAGATCGGGAACGGCGTGCTGGATCTGGCTGACGCCCCGCATCACCCGGCCCACGCCCTCCAGCGGATGCTCGTCGGGCACATAATTGCCGTGGTCATAGGGGCGGTTGACATGGGGATTTTTATAGGGATTGCCCATGGTCACGTTGATCATGGGAATATCAAACTCCTGTTTCAGCTCTCTGATCAGCCGGATGGGCTCGGTCAGATCGGGCGTCAGCCCGCCGCCCTCGCTCACGCCAAAGCCCCAGGGATATTCAAACCCGTCGTACACGTTCAGGCGGCTGGTCAGGAAAAACCCGGGATCGTTTACGGCGCTCCGCGCCGCGCGGTAACAGTTTTTCAGGAATCGCGTACGGTTTTCATAGCTGCCGCCGTACATGCCGGGGCGAGTATAGGCCGAAAGCAGCTCGCAGGCCAGATAGCGATGGCAGCATTTGACGTCCATGCCGTCGAACCCTGCCTGCCTGCACAGCGACGCCGTCCGGACGTAGGCTTCCTCAAAGCGTTTCAGATCATCGTCGGTCACCACGCGGTCGTCGCCCAGGGGCGTATCCTCCAAGGGCGGGCAACGGTAGGCGATCAGCGGCTCGGGAAAGCCGTGGGGCTTTGAATAGCGGCCCGAATTGGTGGCCTGCATCACCAGAATGGGCGCATAGCCGTTTTCATGCAGGGAGATCTCACGGATCTCGTCGGTGAGCCGTTTGAACTGATCAACGTTTTTTTCGGTGAGCCACAGCTGATGCGCGGAGGCGCGGACCTGGGGCAGCGTGGCCACGGCTTCAAACCAGATGAGCCCGGGCCCCGCCTGAGCGAACCGATGATAGCGGCGGATGGTCAATTCTCCCGGAGCGCCGTCCTCCGTGCCGTCGGTGCCCTCCATGGGCTGAAAGGCGATCCGGTTGGCCGCTTGTCCCTTTCCCAGCGCGATCGGCTCAAAAAGCACCTGTGTCCCGGTAGAAAGCGGCAAAAAGGCGCTTAGTTTTTTCGATTCAGCCTGCACGTCCCTCAGCGCGGGATAATGAAACGCCTCGTGCTTCAATTTTTTGTCTCCCCTTGCGTGTTTCTGTATATCTATGATACAATAAATTCGATTTGAAAAATGGGCAATTAACGCATGAATATATGTAATTTCGATTTTCAGGAGAAAGCAGCATGGCATTTGAGATCAAGTACAACGATCAGCCCACGCCCCACGGGATGCACACGCACACCTACTATGAAATGCTGTATGTGCTGTCGGGCGCCTCGGTGATCACCGTGCGGCAGCGGGATTATCCATGCGGCCCGGGCTCGCTGATCTTTCTGAATCCCTTTGACGAGCACGCTTCACGTCCCAGCCGGCTGCCCTATAAGCGCTATTATCTGCTGATCCCGGTCACCCAGCTCCAGGCCTTCCATAACGACGTGCTGCTGCTTTCGGTGTTCCGCTTTCATGGGGAACAGTTTCCCTACGTGGTGCAAACCGGCGCGCTGAAACCGCGGTTTGATCAGTATTTTTCCATGCTGACGGCTGTGCAGCGGGAGGGCGGCACCTTTGCCGATACGCGCATGGAAGCGCTGATGACGCTGATACTGACCGATACCCAGGCCCTGCGCCCCGATCTGTTCATCCCGGCCAACCAGCTCTCCTTCCTGCCCATTCAGGATATCATGAACGAGCTGGACGCCACCTTCTGCGCGCCTTTTTCGCTGCAGGCGCTGGCCAACAAATACCATGTGTCCACCGGCTGCCTTTCGGCGCACTTCCGCCGGGTGGTGGGCATCAGCCCCATGCAGTACGTGACCCAAAGCCGCATGCAGCGGGCCAAGCTGCTGCTGCTGGGCAGCGAGCTTTCCATCGCCGCCATCGCCGAGCAGTGCGGGTATCCCGACGTGAGCAATTTTGTGCGCCGCTTCCGGCTGCAGTTCCAGTGCACGCCGCTGCAGTTCCGGCAAAAGCACTGATTGGGGACAGCGCTTTTTTTCACAGGATGGGTTCATTGATTTTCCAAACCGGAAAAATCTTCGCGCTCCGCTGAATTTATCGTGACGCTGTGAAAAAAAGATGCTATAATGAAAAAGAATTGCATCTAAAATCCATCAAAGGAGTTTTTGTTATGCCAAACGCGCCTCTGAACCGTAAAAAGAATGTAACCGGAAAGGCATCCCAGGAGAGCACGCAGACCCACGGCCCGGGCATGGGCCAGGGCCCGGTGGGCGCCTCGGACGGCTATAAGGAGCGCAAGGAGCAGCAGCGCCCTGCGGCCCGAACCGGCAGCCAGGGCAGCGCTCAGCCAAGCGCCCGTCCCGCGCAGCAGCGCCCCGTCGTGCAGCGGCCTTCGCAGCAGTCCTCCCAGCGCCCTGTCGTACAGCGGCCCGCGCAGCAGTCCTCCCAGCGGCCCGGTCAGCAGCGGCCCGCGCAGCAGCAGCAAACGCAGACGCCCTTTGCCGCCCGGCCCCAGCAATCCCAGAAGACGCAGCAGACCCAGTCCTTCCAGCAGACCGGTGGCAACACCCAGCGCTCCGGCACCCGGAGCGGCGGCGGGATGAAGCTGATCATCATCGCCGTCATCGTGCTGCTGCTGGGCGGAGGCGGCGGCCTGAGCGGCCTATTTGGCGGCGGCGGCAACAGCGGCAATACTTCCACGGGCAATACGGCCTCGAACACATCCGCCGTCAGCCAGAGCAGCGGCGCGAGCGATCTGGTGAGCTCGCTGTTGGGCGGCGGCACATCGGGCTCGGGCGGCATGTCCAGCCTGCTGAGCGGCGGGCTTTCCAGCCTGCTGGGCGGCGGCAGCTCCGCGTCCGGCAGCGCTGTGGATCTGTCCAGCATCCTGGGCGGCAGCTGGTTCTCCGGCCAGAGCGGCATCGGCAGCACAAGCAGCAGCGCCTCGTCGGCGGCCTCGTCCCCCGTGTACACCTCGGCCAACAGCGGCGCCAATTACACCGCTCTGAACCGCAATGTGGCGGCGGGCAGCCGGAATAAATTCACCGCGCTCAAGGGGAACGGACGGGATACCGTCACCCTGCTGGTGTATATGTGCGGCGCAGATCTGGAAAGCAAGAGCGCCATGGCCACCAAAGACCTCCAGGAAATGCTGAACGCCAAGTTTGGCAGCAACGTGAACCTGGTGGTCTATACCGGCGGCAGCACCAACTGGCGCAACAATATGGTGAGCTCCTCCGTCAACCAGATCTGGCAGATCCAGAACGGCAAAATGGTATGCCTGGAGCAGAACGCGGGCACCGGCGCCATGACCGATCCCGACACGCTGACCAGTTTTATCCAGTACGGCAAAAAGAACTTCAAGGCCAGCCGTTACGGCCTGATCCTGTGGGATCACGGCAGCGGCTCGGTGGCGGGCTACGGCTATGACGAGCGCAATCCCCGGGCCGGACAGATGAGCCTGGCCGGGCTGAACAGCGCCTTTAAAAACGGCGGACTGCAGTTTGATTTCATCGGCTTTGATACCTGCCTGATGGCCAGCGTGGAGAACGCGCTGATGGCCAGCAATTACGCTGATTACCTGATCGCCTCCGAGGAGACCGAGCCCGGCATCGGCTGGTATTACACCGATTGGCTTACCGCCCTGGGCGAAAACACTTCCATCTCTACCCTGGATCTGGGTAAAAAGATCTGCGATGATTTTGTATCCCACTGCGCCAGCGAGTGCCGCGGTCAGCAGACCACGCTGAGCCTGATCGATCTGGCGGAATTGGCAAACACCGTGCCCGCCAAGCTCAGCGGCTTTGCCGACGCCGTTACGACGATGGTCACCAACCAGGAGTATAAAACGGTATCCAACGCCCGCAACGGCAGCCGGGAGTTTGCGGCATCCTCCCGCATTGACCAGGTGGATTTGACCGACCTGTGCAACAATCTGGGCACATCCGAAAGCGCGGCCCTGGCCAAGGTGCTGCGGGAGGCGGTCAAGTACAACCGCACCAACATCAGCGACGCCTACGGCCTGAGCGTATATTTCCCCTACCAGCGGGTATCCAACGTGGATAAGGCGGTGAGCACCTATGCCGCCATCGGCATGGACGACAGCTATTCAAAGGCCATCCGCGCCTTTGCCAGCGTGGAAGCCAGCGGCCAGGCCGTGACCGGCGGCGCTTCCAGCGCCATCCCCTCGCTGTTTGGCATGTCCTCGGGCAGCACTGGATCGGGCGATCTGATCGGCTCGCTGCTCTCCTCCTTCCTGGGCGGCGGCAGCGGCATGGACTTCCTTTCCGGGCGCACGCTGACCGAGGAACAGCTAAGCGACTACCTGACGGCCAACATTCTGGACGCCGGCAAGCTGGTATTCCAGCAGTACGACGGCCAGTGGGTCGTCGATCTGCCGGCGGAGCAGTGGGCGCTGGTGCACGGCATTGACAAGAACCTGTTCTACGATAACGGCGCGGGCTATGTGGATCTGGGCCTGGATAACCTGTTTGAAATCGATCCCCAGACCGGTCTCATGATCGCAGACGCCGAGGCCACCTGGCTTGCCGTCAACGGGCAGATCGTGGCATACTACCATGAAACCAGCGAGCAGCTCAGCGAGACCGAATGGCGCATTACAGGCCGGGTGCCCTGCCTGCTGAACGGCGACAGGGCCGAGCTGCTGATCGTGTTCGACCAGGATCAGGAAGGCGGCTATGTGGCCGGCGCGCGCAGCGTTTACCAGGATGAAATGGCCGACGCCGTAGCCAAGAACATGACGGAGATCACAGCGGGCGACGAGATCGTCTTCCTGGCCGATCTCTACGATTACCAGCAGAACTACACCGACAGCTATCGCTTTGGCAATCCCATTACTGTGGGCGAGGAGGGCCTCGCCGTCAGCGATGTTGAGCTGCCCGACGCCGCCAAGGCGCTGATCACCTATCGCTTTACCGATATCTACAACCAGGCGTACTGGACGCCCGTGCTGGGACGCTAAGGAGGCAAGATATGAAAAGAATCGCAAGCTTCAGCGTGAATCACGATAAGCTGCAAAAGGGCATGTACATCTCCCGGGTGGACGGCGATGTGATCACCTACGATATCCGCATGAAACGCCCCAATCAGGGGGATTATGTGGGTAACGGCGCGCTGCACACCTTTGAGCATCTGTTTGCCACCTATGCCCGCAACAGCCGGTGGGCCGACGGCGTGATTTACATCGGCCCCATGGGCTGCCGCACCGGCTTTTACATGCTGCTGCGGGATACCGTCAGCAAGGAGGACGCCATACGCCTGACGCAGGAATCCTTTGCCTTTATCCGTGATTTCCATGGCGAGATCCCGGGAGCCAAGCGCCAGGAGTGCGGCAATTATCTGGAGCACGATCTGGAGGGCGCCCGGGAGGTGGCCGTGGACATGCTCAGGGTACTGGAGAACTGGACTGAAGAAAAAATGGCGTATGAGGAGTAAGCGGGCGACCGCAAAGAACGCCTGCCGGAGGAAATATGCGTATACTGATCGTTCGCCACGCCGAGCCTGATTACGTGCGCGACAGTCTGACCGAAAAAGGCCGCAGAGAGGCCGACCTGCTGGGACAGCGGCTGGCCGCCATCCCTGCCAAAGCCTATTATGTTTCACCCTTGGGACGCGCTCAGGAAACGGCTGAATACACGCTGAAACGGGTAAACCGGACGGCGGAAACGCTGCCCTGGCTGGCCGAATTCCGCGGGCGCTTGCCCGATCCCGAAACCGGAAATGCGCGCATCCCCTGGGATTACCGCACCACGGCCTGGGCCGGGCGCAGGCAGCTCATGGACAGGGAGCGCTGGCAGGAGGACGCGCTGGTGGCCGGCGGCAACGTGGCCGATATCTGGCGCGAAACCAAAGAAGGCGTGGACGCCCTGCTGCTCAGATACGGTTATCGCCGGGATGGCTTTGTATACCGCTGCGATAACAACACCGACGATACGCTGGTGCTGTTCTGCCATTACGGCATCGGCATGAGCATCCTGTCTTACCTGACCAATATGCCGCCCGTACCCATGTGGCAGAGCTTCCTGTTTGTGCCCAGCGCCGTTACCACCGTGATCACTCAGGAGCGCGTCCCAGGCGAAATTGAGTTCCGCTGCCTGTGCGCGGGCGATGTGAGCCATCTGCTGGCCGCGGGCGAGCCGCCTTCTCTGGCCGGGCTTTATCCCGAAACCTACAACGGCGTGGAGTCCACCGATCCCACCCAATGGCCCAGCCAGCCCTGGCCGCAGGCGATCAGATGAATGGGCAAATTCGCCGCGCGCACCTGAAAGAGGGGCTTGCCGACGTCAATGACGCGTCAGCGTCATAGCGATCTTACAAAAAAACGCGCAGACCGAGCTTTGCTCGAGTCTGCGTTTTTTTGTTGATCGCGTATTTCCGGCGCGCTCTTTGCGCCGCGCCCATTCCAATCAATTGCGGAAAACTGCCGATCAGAGCACGCAAGCAACATCCGCCGCCGGCAGGTTTTTTAAGGGGCAGCGTCCCTTATCATTCCCTTGCCAATTTCTGTTTCCCTGCGCGCTTTCCAAGCGCCTCGCGTCAGATCAGCCCCAGCTTTTCAAACGCCCAATACAGGCCGTCCTCCTGCACCGCCGGGCACACAAGGGTGCTGATGGCCTTCAGGCGCGGGCTGCCGTTATCCATGCATACGCTGGTGCCCACGGTTTCGATCATCTCCAGATCGTTCATGCTGTCGCCAAACCCGATGGTATCGGCGATATCAAAGCCCAGCTTTTCGGCCACGATTTTCACGCCCCGGCCTTTGTCAAACCTGCGGTTGATCAGCTCTCCGTTCAGACAGTTGCGATCCGATACGTCCTGCACCACAAAATTGAACTGATCCTCCAGCACTTCCCGGGCAGGGACCAGCTGCTCCGCGTTGTTGCACATGATCACGATCTTGTAAACGGGCTTGCCGTCATATTCGTCCATGGGTCGGATATTCAGCTCCTCGGCCAACGCCTTGCGCCAGCGCTCCAGCTCGCTGTTTCCTTCTCCGGCCCGGGCCAGAAAATCGCTCATGTCCTCATCGCCGAAAGAGGCGTCCACCGTCTCCACGGTTCGCAGTACGCCGGTCTGCCCCAGCAGCCGCATGGCGGTGTCAAACTGCTCCCGGGTCATGGGGCAGTCATACAGCACTTCATCGTCCACAAAAACATACCCGCCCGCGCTGGCCACCGCGCCCTCAAAGCCGTAGGCCAGCAGCGGGGCCAGCATGCCGCAGTTCCGGCCTGTGCACAGGAATACCATGTGCCCGTTGGCCTGGGCCTTGCGGATGGCCCGCAAGGCGCTTTCCGGGGGCTTATTGCTTCCCGCCGGGGTCAGCGTGCCGTCTATATCCAGAAATATCAGCTTTTTATCCATTTGTTTTCCTCACTGTATGGTCTGCGCCAGCCACAGGAATCCGCCCGCGCTCAAGTGCGCCACCCGGGCAGTGGCGGGCTCGCCCGTCCACAGGTTGGTATATGCCGTGGGATCGTCCACCAGCACGGTCTGCTCCTCATCGGAGAAATTAAACAGCGCCAGCAGCTTTTCGCCCTTATGATAGCGGCCGATGCCCAGCACATGATCATTGCCGGTATTCAGCAGCCAGGTATCGGCGGCGGCGTCAAACACGCTGTGTTCGGCCCGCAGCGCTTCCTGATGCTTGATGGATGAGAAGATATCGTTTTCCACCGTGTTGGGCGTGTCGCGCAGGGCAACTTTGCTCCAGTCCAGGTTCCCCCGGTGCAGATAGCGGCTGTCGTCGGCCTTCAAAGGATCCTGATGATAGGCGTTGTCGTTCTCCTGGCCGATCTCATCGCCGCTGTACAGCACCGGGATGCCGCTCAGGGTGAACATGAAGGCGTGCAGCATGATATCCCAGCGCAGGGCCAGGGCCAGGTCGCCGTCGCCCTCCCGGGCAGCCTCTATGCCGCACAGGCTGGCCGTGGTGCCGCAAAGCCGCGCGTCCCCCAGCCGGGGATCGTCATTGTAGAGCTCTCCCCGGGCCGGGCTGCCGGGCCACTTGCCGGTCAGATAATCGTTCAGGAACTTTTTATGCGGCACCTCGCGTTGGCCGAACCAGCCCAGGAAGTCGTAATCCAGCCCCCAGCCGATATCGTCGTGGCAGCGCAGATAATTGAGGAAAGTATACTCCCGGGGCAGGGCGAACACCTGCTCCATCTGGTGGGCCAGCAGGCGCACATCCTTGGTGGCCACGGTATGCCACAGCGAAGCCATGGTGGTCACATTGTACAGCAAATGGCACTCGGGCTTTTCCACCGTGCCAAAGTAAGGCGCCACCTTACTGGGCTCCATGACCACCTCGCCCAGCAGCAGCGTGCCGGGGCACACGATCTCACAGGTCATGCGCATCATGCGCACCAGCGTATGCACCTGCCGCAGGTTCCGGCAGTTGGTGCCCAGCGCTTTCCAGATATAGGGCACAGCGTCCAGCCGCACGATATCCACGCCGTGATTGCACAGATACAGCATGTTATCGGTCATATCGTTGAACACGGTGGGATTGGCGTAGTTCAGATCCCATTGGTAGGGGTAAAAGGTGGTCATGACCACCTTGCCCGCCTCGGGACACCAGGTAAAGTTGCCCGGGGCCGTGGTGGGAAACACCTGGGGCACGGTCTGCTCATAGGCGTTGGGGATCTCCCAATTGTCATAGAAAAAGTAACGGCTCTGGTATTCCGCCTCGCCCGCCCGGGCCCGGCGGGCCCATTCATGATCCTCGCTGGTGTGATTCATCACAAAGTCCAGGCACACGGCGATGCCGCGGTCATGGCAGGCTTCCGCCAAGGCGTACAGATCGTCCATCGTGCCCAATTCGGGCTGCACCCTGCGAAAATCGCTGACGGCGTAGCCGCCGTCGCTGCGTCCCTTGGGGCTCTCCAGCAGGGGCATCAGATGCAGATAGTTGACGCCGCAATCGGCGATATAATCCAGCTTTTCGCGCACGCCGTTCAGCGTGCCCGCAAAGGCGTTCACATACATCAGCATGCCCACCAGCTCGTGGCCTTTGTACCAGTCCGGAGCGGCTTCCCGGGCGCGGTCGATCGTCTTCAGGCTTTCAGGCCGCTCCTGCCACGCGCGGTACAGCATATCGCAAAAATAAGCGTACGCCTGCATATCATTATGGTACAGCTCGCAGTACAGCCATTTCAGTTCGTCCTCGTGCCGGGCGAATCGGGCGGCGAACTCCGGCGCCCAATCGGTGCGGTTCATGGCGCATCCTCCTTGAAATCATTCTTCGGTTTCCTGCAATCAATGAAAAATCTCTCTACTGATTATAACAGGCCCGCGGGTGAAAAGCAATCACAAAAACGACCGTATCGCCCCGCGGAAAAGCGCGCCGCGACAGGCGCAAAAAACGAAAGGAGCCGAATTGGCCCCTTCGCAGTTTTTTCACGCGATTGACGATATTTTCGCGGCCGATTGAGCCGCGTTCAGCCCAGCGGATGCGCTTCCACGGAAACGCAGATCGGCGCGTCAGCCTCAAAGGTCACGCCGTCGGCCTCCAAAGGATTGGGGATCAGCGATGTGACTGCGCGCTCGCCGCCGTTGATGAACAGCTCCACGCTCTCCTTGTCCAGGAGCAGGCGCAGGGTAAGCCGTCCATCCTCCACCTCAGCCCTCACATGGCGGGTGTGGGCGATATCCCGGCGGGAACCGCCCCTGCTGCGGTCAAACACCAGCTCTCCGCGGGCCAGATCGCAGCGGATCAGCACATAGCGCGAGGCGTCACAGGCCACCCGCAGGGTAAAGCGGCGGCAGGCCGAGCCCTCGGGGAACAGCGTGACCGTCATATCCAGCAGCCGTCCAGCCACGCCGGGCAGCGCGCACTCCTCATGCACGGTGACCCGCTCGTGGCGCACGGTATCCTGCCAGAGTCCCTCTATTTCGCGGATGGGGCGCTGATACAGGCGTCCGTTTTTCAGGAACAGTTCCCGGGGCATGCTCATCTGCGCATACCAGGGATGCCGTCTGGGCGCCGCTTTGCAGGTTTCCCAGTTTTCCATCCAGCCGATCATGATGCGCCGTCCATCGGGCGAAAGCACGGTCTGGGGCGCGTAGAAATTGAGGCCGTGATCGACGGGCTGCACGCTCTCCCGAAGGAAGCGGCAAGCGTTTTCGTCAAACTGCCCCAGCAGCGCCACCGTACCGTAACCGGCATGGAACTCCTCCCGGGCGTGCATCTCCTGGGGGCTGACGATGAGCACACGCTTGCCGTCCAGTTCAAAAAAGTCCGGGCATTCCCACATGCGGCCATACTCTTCATGGCTGCTGTCTATTTCCCCCACAAATTGCCAGCTCAGCCCATCGGCGCTTTTGAACATCAGGATGGCGCCCTGCCGTTCCCGCTGGCGATTGCCCGCGACCATGCGGAAGGAGCCGTCGGGCTCCAGCCAGATCTTGGGATCGCGGAAATCAAACTCGCTGTACCCCTCGGGCAGATGGGCATGGCGGACCACGGGATTGAGCAGCGATTTTTCAAAATCCGTCCCATCGCCGACGGCTACGCACTGGGCCTGTGTCTCCCGCCTGAAGGTGCCCGCGGGCTGCACGCCCGTATAGCACAGCATCAGCCGCCCGTCAGGCAGCGGCACGGCGCTGCCCGAAAAGCAGCCGCCGGCGTCCGCGGCGGTATCAGGGGCCAGGGCGCAGGGCATATACGTCCAATGCAGCAGATCGCAGCTGACGGCATGCCCCCAGTGCATGGGCCCCCAGACCAGCGAATACGGATGATACTGGTAAAACAGATGGTACTGGCCCTTATAATAGCAGAATCCATTGGGGTCGTTCATCCAGCCTACAAGCGGCGTGAGATGGAACAGCGGACGGTCTGCCGCGGGGATCAGTATCGATTGCTGCCGCTCATACTCCCGCGCGCGCTCGATGGGTGTGGGATTTTTGCTCATGGGCTTTCCTCCCGGCGTTCATGATATCCCAAAGCCGGGAGCCGAGCATTCGGCCCCCGGCAAGGGGTTGCTTTTGTTGACGATCAGTTATTTGGCAGCCACATAGCGGTCGTACACGGTCTGGTAGATATCCAGCAGCGTGCTCATGCCGCAGCGCTCCAGGGTGTTCTTGTAGGCTTCCCATTCGGCGTCGGTGGGGCCGCCGTTCTTGATCCACAGGGCTTCCTGCTCCTTAACGGCACTCTCAAAGTCGGCGCGATAGAAGTCCAGATCGTCCAGCTCAGCTTCGGTAAATACGCAATCCTGGGGATAGAAGGAGAAATCCTTCACAAACTGGAACCAATAATCATACGTGTCAGCCAGACGTTCCTGGGCGCGGGCTTCCATCTCCCACACGTCGTTGTAGTACTGGGAAAGGATCAGTTTCGGGCCGGCCACTTCGCTCTGGCTCTTGAGCTCGCCGGAGGACTTATTGAACTTGGCACGTGCTTCCTCGTCTTTAATGGAAATCCACTGGCCCTTTTCATTCTTCTCATTGAAGAACACACCGATGGGGCCGTACTGCAGCTGCATCACGTTTTCGCCGATGTACCACAGATCATAGAAGGAAAGCAGCTTGGCGGGATCCTTGCACTGGGCGGTAATGGAGAGCTGGCCGGCATTGATCGCGCCGCCGGTGCGCAGGGTCACGTTGCTGGTGCCGTCGGGGCCGGTCAGAATGGGCAGATACACATAGTCCTTGGCATACTGGCCCATGATCTCGTTGATTTCCCACCAGGTCGCCACGCCCACGCGGCCGCCGGTGCACTTTGCGATCAGCTGGTTAGCGTCCTGAGAGAACATTTCAAGATCCATCAGGCCATCGGCGTACCAATCGTGGAAGTAGGTGACGGCAGCGCGATAGCTATCGTCATCGGAAACAAAGTTCACGACGCCGTCCGCATTCACGGTCAGGTCCATGCACACGTCGTTGGGCCAGTTGGTGAAGCCAAAGCCCGCATAGAACACGTTCTGGCCCCAGCACCACTCGTCAAAGCCGGTGCTCATGGGAATGGTGGAACCGGCTTCATTGCCGTAATACTTGGCGGACATGTCGTTTTCCTTGAAGGCAACCAGCACGTCATGCAGTTCATCCAGGGTAGCGGGCATATCCAGGCCCAGATCATCCAGCCAGGCCTTGTTGATCATGGCAAACTGAGGCACGGAGAAGATGGAATAATCCTTTTCCCGCCCAATACCGGCGGTACCCATCTGTTCACCGGCGGGCAGACCGTAGATCTTGCCGTCGCTCATGGTGATGGCAGCCTTGACCTCGGGATGATTCTCCAGGATGGCGGAGAGGTTGGGCATCACTTCGGGGGTGATGTAGGGCGTCAGGTCGATGAAGGTGCCGGCGGCGCCGTAGCGCATCAGATCAAAGTTGCTGAAGCCAACGGCCTGGAAGGCGTCGATGGGGTTCTTGCTGGCGGAGTTGCCGCTGATGCGGGTGCCAACCACTTCGCCCAGGCTGTCAGACCAGGTGTCCCAGTTGATCTTGATGCCGGCTTCTTCCTGCATGGCGTTCAGCACTTCGTTGCTGTCATAGCCGCCGGACAGGGCAGAGATACCGCTGAGCACGTTGAACTGGGGCAGTTCATCGGCGGCAGCCACCGATACCAGGGACAGCAGCAGCATCGCAGCCAGGATAATAGATACGAGCTTTTTCATGGGAATCCTCCTTTTTTGTAGATGATTTAACATCTTTTCAGATGCTTTGGAGCATTTTTTCAGTTGGATCGATCAGGGGCTTTCTCTCGGTCGCGGAGGCGGCTTTATGCCGCCCTACCCGGTCACCCGCATTGTCGCAAACGGCCCTTCATGGGCCCTTTGCTCTGTGCGGGCTCTGTAAAAAATCATTTTATTTCCTCCACCGGAGGAAAATGATTTTTTACCCCTTGACGGCACCCGCCATCAAACCTTTCTCAAAGTACTTCTGCACGAAGGGATAGGCGATGAGCATGGGGGCGGCGGCCACGATGATGGAGGAGAACTTGATCATCTCAGTCATCTTATTCAGCTCCGCGTAGCCGCCGGAGATCATGCTGGCCTGGGCAGCAGAAGCGCTGGATTTGATCAGGATGTTGCGCAGCACCAGGGGCAGGGGCGCCTGCTCGTTGGTCATATAGATCAAAGCGGTGAACCAGTCGTTCCAATAGGCCACCATGGAGAAGATCACCATGACCGACAGGATCGGCAGGGACAGGGGAATGATCATGGAGAAGAAGATTCGGAAATGGTTGGCGCCATCAATGCTGGCAGCCTCCTTGAGCGATGCGGGAATGCTGTTCTCAAAGTAGTTACGGGCAATGATGGCATTGCTCACCGCCACGCCGCCGGGCAGGAACATGGCCCAGATGGTCTGCATAATGCCGGTCTTCTGCACGATCAGGTAGGTGGGGATCAATCCGCCGCCGAAGTACATGGTGATGATGAAGAAGATGCTGATGAGCTTTTTGCCGGGCAGGCCGGGAACCGACAGCGGATAGGCCACCAGGTAGATCAGCGCCACGGAGTAGATGGTGCCCACCACAGTATACAGGATAGAGTTGCCGTAGCCCCGGACGATGTTCTGCTCGGCAAACACGGCCTTGTAGCCGTCCAGCGTCGCCTTGCTGGGGAGCAGGAAGGTTTTGCCTGCATACACATCATAGGGGTCGGAGAAGGAGGCAACCAGTATGTAGTACAGCGGATAGGCGACAATCAGCAGGATAAGCAGGGAGAAAACGACCAGGATGATATCGCTGGTACGGTCGCTGAGGCCGCCCAATTCACCCTGTTTTCTTCTGGAAATGACAGACATTTTCTTTTGCTCCCCTCTCACACGAAATTGACATCGCCAAATTTCTTGGCGATCTTGTTGACGATCACCAGCAGGACGATATTGATGGCGGTGTTGAACAGGCCCACGGCGGTACCCAGCTCATACCGGGCGCTGACGATGCCCTGCTCGTACACGTAAATGGCGATGATATCGCTGGTGGCGCGGTTCAGGTCGGTCTGGAGCAGGTAGGCCTTTTCAAAACCAACGTTCATGATGCCCGAAGCGCTCATGATCAGCTGCAGGATGATCATGGGCAGCAGGCAGGGGATATCGATGTGCAGGATGCGCTGGAATACGCTGGCGCCGTCCACCTTGGCAGCCTCGTACAGAGAAGTATCGATGCTGGACAGGGTGGCCAGATAAATGATGGTACCCCAGCCCGCTTCCTGCCAGATGCCGCTGGCTACGTAGATGGTGCGGAAGGCGCTGGCTTCGGTGAGGAAGTCGATCTTGGTGCCGGCGATCAGGTTGATCAGGCCGCCCGACGGGCTCAGGAAGATACGCAGCATACCGCAGATAACCATGGTGCTGATGAAGTGCGGGGCATAGATCACGGTCTGCACTGTGCGCTTCAGCTTGTTGAACCGCAGCTGGTTCAGCGCTAAGCTCAGGATGATGGGCACCGGGAAACCCCACAGCAGGCCAAACAAGCTAAGCTTTACGGTGTTCCACAGCATGCGGTCAAAGTTTGGAGCGCGGAAGAAGCGCTCAAACCATTTCCAGCCCACCCAAGGGCTGCCGGTAATACCCAGACCTGGATTGTAGTTGCGGAACGCGATCTGGATCCCGTACATGGGGCCGTACTTGTACACGATGGTGATCACCACCGGGATCAGCAGCAGCACATAGGGCTGCCAGTTGTCCGCGATGCGCCGGCCCAGCCCTTTGCGGTGGACGCGCTTGTGGGCGGCTGCCGTCTTCATAAGCATCTCTCCTTTTTTCATAATGTAACGATCCTTTTCATGAAACGTTTCATGAATACATGCAAAGAATATCACAGATCAATGCCAATGTCAATACTGAAATCATAGAAAATGGCAAAAATAAAAACAAAAAATACCCGTTTGAAAGCGCTGAACCGTGAAACACTCCCTTGACCTTTTTTCATGAAAATGGTATTATTATTTCATGAAATATATGAGATGAGGTGAACATCCTTGCAGACCGGGAAAAACGCTCCCACCATGGCCGACGTGGCCCGACAGGCCGGCGTGGCGCTGGGAACGGTATCCAAGGTTGTAAACGGCCTGCCGGTGGGAGAAGCGTATAAGGAAAAGGTGGAAAAGGCCATCGAGGAGTTGGGCTATCAGTACAACAGCAGCGGCCGGGCGCTGCGCACCGACCGAACCAACGTGATCGCCCTGATCATCCCCAACACCATTAATCCCTACTTCGCCATGCTGGTGCATCATATCAATATCGCCCTGGAAAAGCGCAGCTACCGCATGCTGCTGTGCTTTACCGAATATGATCGGAGCCGGGAAGCGGAGTTTATCCAATTGGCCCGGCAGAACCGGGTGGACGGCATCATCGCCCTAACCTATAATCCCGATCTGACCATACCGGAGGACGTGCCCTTTGTGACCATCGACCGCTTCTTTTCAGTCTCGGTGCCCTGCGTGGCGGCCGATAACTTTGGCGGCGGCTGGCTGGCGGCCAAAAAGCTTCAGGAGCTGGGCTGCCGCCGCCTGGCCTTCCTGCGCATCGGTTCCACACTGACCAACGAGCCCAGCAAGCGCAAGGAGGGCTTCGTCAGCGCCTGCGTGGAGCTGGGCATCCCCTTTGAAGTGCTGGCCCTGGACGACGGCATGCCCCTGTCCCGATTCCGGGATTTTCTGGTGAGCCATATTCATGAAGGAAAGCTGGACTTTGACGGCATTTTTGCCGGCACCGACACGCTGGCCTGGCAGGTGATCGGCATGCTGAAGGACAACGGCATCCGCGTGCCCGAGGACGTGCAGGTGATCGGCTTTGACGGCATCCGCATGTTCGGCGATCTGGAGCCGGTGGTATCCACCATCGTCCAGCCGGTGCAGGAGATCGCCGAGGCCTGCGTAAGCACCGTATTATCGAAGCATCTTTCCAACGTTCCGTCCCTGATCTGCCTGCCGGTCAAGTACGCTTACGGCGGCACAACCAAAGCATAAAAAGGAGAGAGAAACCATGTACGACGTCGTAGCGCTCGGAGAACTGCTGATCGATTTCGCACCCAACGGAGCCAACGGATCCGGCTATCCCATCCTTTCCGCCAATCCCGGCGGCGCACCGGGCAATTTTCTGGCGGCGGTGAACAAGTACGGCTGCTCCGCCGCCATGATCGGCAAGGTGGGCGAGGATATGTTCGGCAAACTGCTCATCGGCACGCTGAAGGAAGCCGGTATCGAAACCCGGGGCGTGATCGTTGATCCCGAACGGTTCACCACCCTGGCCTTCGTATCGCTGGACGCAAGCGGCAACCGGGATTTCAGCTTCTGCCGCAAGCCCGGAGCCGATACCTGCCTGGAGCCGGAGGAGCTGGACGAAAGCCTGTTTGAGGGCAGCCGCGTGTTCCACTTCGGCACGCTGTCCCTCACCGACGAGCCCGCCGCCGAGGCCACCCGCCGCGGCATTGAGCTGGCCCGGTCCCACGGCATGCTGGTGAGCCTGGATCCCAATCTGCGCAAGCCTCTCTGGCGCGATATGGAGGATGCCAAGGCGGCCATGGAGTGGGGCCTCTGCCAGGCCGACATCGTCAAAATCAGCGATGAGGAGATCGACTTTTTGTGGGGCCTCTCCCCCGAAGCCGGCGCGCAAAAGCTATTGGAGGAATACGGCGTTTCGCTGGTATACGCCACCCTGGGCCCCAAGGGCTGCCACGTGGCCAACGCAAAGGGCAGCGTCACCGTGAACAGCCCCTCCGGCATCCATGTGGTGGATACTACCGGCGCGGGAGACATCTTTGGCGGCAGCGCCATGAGCCGGCTGCTCAAGTCCGGCAAGGCCCCCGCCGATCTGACCGTGGAGGAGATGCGCCGCATCGTCGCCTTTGCCTGTACGGCGGCCAGCCTGTCCACCCAAACCCACGGCGGCATCACCAGCGTGCCCGAGCTGGCCGACGTGGAGCGCAAAATGGCGGAGTAACATACCGGCGCTTCCTGCGGGAGAGCAAACGAAAAAACGCGCTTTCTTCCCGGATAATCCCAGAAGAAAGCGCGTTTCTCATGCTGTTTTACAGCCCCGTCGCCGCGCCGATCACCGCCAGCACCACGGCGGGCAGCAGGTTAGCCACCCGGATCTTTTTGCCCCAGACCAGATTGAGGCCCACGCAGAAGATCAGGATATTGCCGATCATGGACAGATTGGCCAGCGCGGTATCGGTCATAATGGGGGCGATGAGCCGGGCCAGCAGCGTCATGCCGCCCTCCAGCGCCAGCACCGGAATGGCGGAAAAGGCGCAGCCGCGGCCCATGGCCGAGGTCATGACCAAGATGATGATCAGATCGAGGATGGCTTTGACCGCCAGCGTGGAATAATCGCCGTGCAGCCCGTCCTGGATGGAGCCCACGATGGCCATGGCCCCGATGCATACCGTCAGCGACGCCGTAACAAAGGCGTGCACAAAGCCCTGATCGCCGGCATTACCCGTTTTGATTTTCAGCCATTCGCCAAAGCGCTCAAAGCCGTCCTCCAGGTTGATGATTTCGCCGATCAGCGCGCCCAACGTCAGGCACAATACCACAAACAGCCCGCGGCCGCTGGAAATCGCGCCGTCCTGAGCGCTCAGCATGCCCTCCATGGCGCCTGAAATTCCCAGGAACATGGTGCTGATGCCGCAGGCGTTCTGCAGCGTGGCCTGGTGATGTTCCTTGATCAGTTTTCCCCCGATGCGGCCCAGCAGCCCGCCCGCCACGATGGCTCCGGCATTGAGCAGCGTACCCAATCCGATCATGCTTTCACCTCCTGCTTCACATGCACATCCATCTGCGGATAAGGGATCTCGATGCCCGCCTGATCCAGCGCGCGCTTGCCGCCGTCCAGCAGGTAAAAGTACACCGGCCAGTAATCGGCGTTGTTCGTCCATACGCGGATGCTGAAATCCAGACTGCTGTCCGAAAGCTTGTTCAGCACTACCTGGGCCGCGGGCTCGGGCAGCACGCGGCTTTCGGAGGCCACTAAGGCATTCAGCGTTTTATACACCAGATCCAGGTCGCTGTCATAGCCCACGGAAAAAGTCACGTCCAGGCGGCGGGTGCCCTCCCGGCTGTAATTGATGATGGCGGTATTGGTCAGCGTGCTGTTGGGCAGATTGATATGGCGATTGTCAAAGGTGATCAGATCGGTATAAAACGCGCCGATGGTGCGCACCGTGCCTTCGTATTCGCCGATCTTGACAAACTCCCCGGCTTTGATGGGCTTGAGCAGCAGCAGCGTGAACCCGCCCACCAGATTGCCCAGCGCGCCTTGCATGGCCAGGCTGACGGCAACGCCGGCCGAAGCCACCAGCGTAACGATGGAGGTCATGGGGATACCGATCACGTTGGCCGCCGTCAGGACAACGATGATATACAGCACCAATCGGATCAGATTGGTCAAAAAGCCCTTGAGCGTGGGCTCCAGCCTGACATATTTATCGCTGCGTTCCATAAAGCGCAGTATCCAGCGCACCAGGAACAGGCCCGCTGCCAGCACCAGAAGCCCGCACAGCAGATTGACGCCCTGGGTCTCCAGGAAATTGATCAGCTTTTCCCCGCTCATCCCCGACTCCTCTTTTCTTTGGTTTCCAGTTTATTATACAGGATTGCGTGAAAAATGCAATCGGAAAGAGAATCGCCATGGACAAAACAAGCAGCGTTCAGATCGTCCTTTCTCAGCACTGCAACGGCAACAGCGTGCCGCGCCTGTTCGGCGGCCAGCTCATGGCCTGGATCGATATCGTAGGCGCCGTGGCCGCCCGCCGGTACGCGCATCGCCAGGTGACCACGGTATGCGTGGATAATCTCAATTTCATCGCGCCCGCCTATCTCAACGATATCCTGGTGCAGGAAGCCGTCGTTACCTGGTCGGGCCGCACGTCCCTGGAGGTGCGTGTGGAGAGCTTTGTGGAGCAGGCGGACGGCAGCCGGCAGCTTGTCAACCGCGCATACGCCGTCTTTGTGGCCCTGGACGAAAACGATCAGCCCGCTCCCGTGCCGCTCTTTGTGCCCGAAACAGAGGCTGAACAGGCCGAATATGCCGCCGCCCAGGAGCGCAGGCGCATCCGGCTGGAACGGTAAATCCGGTATCAGCCCCAATGAAGCGGTATATAAAAGGATGGTAAGGAAACGATAAGGGCCTCCGCGTTCGGGGCCTTCCGGCCCGCTCTACGCTGAAAGCCCCTTATCATTTCCCACCTCTTCCTACCGCTCCGCCTCCTCGGCTGTCTTCACCAGGAAGGCAAATTCGCTCCCCTCTCCGGGCTTACTTTTTACCGTGATATGGCCGTCCAGACGTTTCATGATCTCCTGTGCGATGGCCAGGCCCAGGCCGCTTCCCTTGCGGCTATGGCTGTGATCGGCCTGGTGAAAGCGATCAAAGGCATGCTCGATGGTAAATTCATCCATCCCGATGCCGGTATCCCGCACGAAAAAGCGCACAAAGCGCGATTCCGCGGCGGCGCCCAGCGTGACCGTGCCATCCTCCGGGGTGAATTTTACGGCGTTATCCAGCAGGATCGTCAATACCTGCTGCAATCTGTCCTCGTTGGTTTCCACCGTGGGCAGCGTTTCCGGCGCGTCCAGCACAAGCTTTACGCCCTTCTGCCTGGCCAGCGTCTGGGTACGGTCAAAGAGCTCGTAGAGCGTTTCCAGAGCGTCCACCCGCTCCAGCGAAAAGGAAGCCGGGCTGGACTGCAGATTGCTGAGCTCCAGCAGATCGTTGACCAGGCGGGACAGCCGCTTCACCTCGCTGAGCAGCAGCTCATAATACCGCTGCCGCTCCTCCTCCGATACCGCCAGCCCATCCCGCAGGCCCTCGGTGATGCCGCGCATGCTGCTCAGCGGCGTGCGCAGCTCATGGGAAATATTGGCCACATAGTCCCGCCGGGTGCGCTCCAGGCGCTCATGCTCGGTCACATCCCGCAGCACAGCCAGACCGCCGTCGCCCGACGCCAGCGGCCTGAACACCGCCAGCACCGTGCGCTCGCCGATCTGCATCTGCGCGTCCTCCTGGGCCGCGCCTCTGAGGCTGGAAAGCACCTGGGCATACTGCGCCGAGCCGCGGCCGCCCAGCAGCGCTGAGGCCGCCGTGTTTTCCCGCAGGATATCGCCCTGGGCGTCCACAGCCAACACGCCCTCGTCCAGGCTTTCCAGCACCTGGGACAGGGTATCGCGCTCGCGGGTCAGCTCCTGCATGGAACGTGACAGGCGGCGGGACATCTGGTTGAAGGCGCGGCCCAGCGGGCGCAGCTCCACCGGCAGCTTTTCGCTGATTTCGATCTCATCGCCCTGACTGACGCGCCAGGCGGCGTCCACCAGCGTATCCACAGGCGCCATGATGCGCAGCGCCAGCAGCAGCAGGGCCACCGCCATAAAGGCCAGGCCCAACAGGGCGTACTGCAGCATCAGGCTGCGGAAAATGCCCTCGGCCACGTTGACCTCAGCCAGGGGCTTCACCGCTACAGCCACCCCGTTTTCTCCGCGGCACAGCGCCAGCAGCCGGTCGCCCTCCTGACGGATCTCGGTTTCCTCCTCCGCCGAAGCCGCCAAGGCGCAAAGCGCCTGGGCCTGCGCCGCCAAAGGCGCCGAGGCCGCCAGCAAAGCGCCGCCGCCATCGGTCAGCAGCAGGTACACCTCGGCCGGATTGACCGCCGGCGACAAAGCGCTTTGCAGCGCCTCCTCCCCCAATCCGCCTTCCACGTATTCCGCCAGCAGGCTCAGCCCTTCCCGAACCCCCTGGACGGCCTCGCGCTCGGCCATCCGCTGCACCGTTCTGCGGGCCAGCGCGCCGGAGGAAAAATACATCATGCTGGTAAACAGCAGCACGCAGACCGTCAGCACCGCCATGATGGTGCGGGTAAACCTGGGCAGCCTACGCATTTTCGGCCTCCAGCTTGTACCCCACGCCGTACACCGAGCGGAGCAGCAGCCCGCTGTTCTCGGGCAGCTTCTTGCGGATGCGCTTCACCGAGGTATCCACAACCCGGTCGTCGCCGTCAAAATCAAAGCCCCAGATGGAATCCAGCAGCTGCTCCCGGGTGAACACCTGGCCCGGATGAGCGGCCATCAGATGCAAAATCTCCACCTCCTTGGGCGACATCACCACCGGTTCGCCCTCCACACGCACCTCATAGCAGGCCAGATTGATCTCGGCGTTGCCAATGACCAGCCTGCTCTTTTCGGGAGCGGTCTCCAGCATGTTCATGCGCCGGAAAATCACCTGAATACGGCTCACCACCTCCCGGGGGCTGAAAGGCTTGACGATGTAATCGTCCGCGCCCAGGGCAAAGCCCAGCAGGCGGTCGGCCTCCTCGCCCTTGGCGGTGAGCATGATCACGGGCGTCATGCTGACGGCGCGGATATCGGCGCATACCTGGGTGCCGCTGCGGCCCGGCATCATCACGTCCAGGATCACCAGATCGGGCCGCAGGCGCGTAAACGCCTCCATCACATCGCTGCCCCGGAACACCGAATAGCTGTCGTAGCCGTCTCTCCGCAGGTACATGCGCAGCGACTCATGAATGCCGGGCTCGTCGTCGGCGATCAGTATCAGCTTGTTGTGCGCCATCTGCTTCCTCCATGAACGATATAGAAAAAACGCAGCAAACGCTGCGTTTTATGCTTCACAAAATGACTCAGGCGTTCACTTCGTCCTTGAGGGCCTTGCCGGCCTTGAAGGAAACAGCCTTGGAAGCGGCGATCTCGATTTCCTCACCGGTGCGGGGATTGCGGGCGGTACGGGCGGCGCGCTCCTTCACTTCAAAAGCGCCAAAGCCAACCACGGCAACCTTCTCGCCGGCCTTGAGGGAGTTCTCGATCACGTCAAATACGGCGTTGACGGCCTTATCGGCGTCCTTGCGGCTCAGTTCGGCTTCCTTGGCGACGGCGTTGATCAGTTCGGTCTTATTCATTGTGTTTTCCTCCTTATTTTATCAGCGGATCGTTAAATTTCAACACCCCATTGGGATGATGCTTACACTCTCCTTAGTTAGTATAACGAGTTTTTGTCAATTGTCAAGATTTTCGGCGGCTTTCTCAGATATTTTCCCGTTTTTTTCGCTTTCTTCCACCTGGGCGATCCATCGGCGGAGCAAAATCTGGGTCTCCTCCTCGGCGCAAAGGCCGCGGCTGCGCATTTGCCGCACGCACTGCAGGATGCCGCTCGCCGGGGAATCAGCGGGGATCAGGCTTTCGTCCAGCCCCAGGCTCTCCATTTTTTTCAGCATCTTTTCAGCCCGGAGCAGACCGGGAAGCGAGGGGGATACATCCCGCAGCACGGCTGACGCCGTGGCGTTGCCCCGCTGGCGCTGCTTGAGCTTTTCCCAGGCGTCGGCCACCTGCTCCGCCGTATCCAGACGGCCCGTGCCGAACACATGGGGATGGCGCTCGATCATCTTATGGCAGATGGCCGTGGTGACGTCGCTGAGCTCAAAGGTGCCGTACTGGGCGCCGATATCAGCCTGGAAAAACACCTGCAGCAGCACGTCGCCCAATTCGTCGGCCACGTGCTCCCAGTCCTCCCTGTCCACGGCCTCGCTGACCTCATACGCCTCCTCGATCAGATAGCGGCTCAGCGTGCGATGGGTCTGCGCCGCATCCCAGGGGCATCCGCCCGGGCCGCGCAGGATGCGCAGCACCTCCGCCAGATCCCACAGATCATTGCGCTGCCGCTCCCGGAGCGGCACGCCGGGCAGAAAGACGGCGGCGGTATGATCGTAGCGGGGCTGCCGGTCGATCTCGCACAGCGGCATGCGGACAAAGGCGCGCTCCTCCTTTTCGGCGGGCGGGAAAAACAGCACTTCGGTATCGTCCCCGTACCAAGAGGCCAGCTTGAGCTTGCATTCCCCGGCCAGCATACGGGTGTTCATCTCCACCACCAGCAGGGCGTCCTGGGTTTCAGGCACGGTCAGCCCCGTGGCCGGGGCCACCCGCAGGGGCAGCTGCGCCGCCGCGGCCTGCAGGAGCGGCTGTGCGATGCCGCTGCCGCCGCCCAGGATCACCTGATCGGGATACCGCCGCCTGAGTGCCGCCGCCGTTTCATCGCTCAGCGCGTCCAGCACGCCGTATACCACCCGGACGCGGGCGGCGGCCTTTGCTATTTTCTGCACGGACGCCTCAATAAATGCGTCAAAATCCTCGCATTGCTCATGCAGCCCGTCCAGCGTTTCAAACGCGACGCCCTGTTTGGCCAGATATCGGGCCGCCTCCACCTCTCCGGTGCGCAGGATCACGCGCTTTGCCGATTTCAGCGTTTCCAGCGCGCCCAATGTCAATTGCTTCCTGGGCCCAGGGCCCAGGGAAACCACAGTGATCTTTTGCATAACCGCTCCCATAACGCGTATTTTCCGGCGCGGACGGCAAACCGCCCGCGTTTTTTATTATACCCATCCGGCGCGGATTAAGCAAGGGCAGACGTAGACGGCCGAATTGTAACAAATGTCCTTTTCCTGTTGACAGAATATGGTAGACAGTTGTATACTCCCATTGTAGACAATTGTCCACTCAACTTCAGGAGGTAAACGCAATGCCGATACAATGCACCGACGCCGAATGGAAGATCCTGGAAGTGCTCTGGGATCAATCGCCGCGCACCATCGCCGAGATCACCAAAACGCTGGAGCCCAGCACCGGCTGGACGCGGCACACCGTGATCACGCTGCTCAAGCGCATGGAGGAAAAGGGCACCGTGAAGGTGGACGAATCCGGCCCGGCCAAAACCTATACCCCGGCGGTGAGCCAGGACGCCGCCTCCACAGAGCAGACCCGCAAATTCCTGAGCCACGTGTTCCGGGGCGACGCCTCGCTGCTGATCAACCACCTGGTTTCCTCCGGCGACCTTACGGTGGAGGACATGCAGGAGATCATAGACGCCATGAAAAAAGCGCCTCGCGGCTGACGGCAAGCCCCTTCCCTCGCCCGAGGCGAAACCACAAATGAGAAAAGGAGAGACAAAGATGCGTACCGCGCTGATATACAACTTCCTAATCGAAGCCAATATCATGGCCAGCATCGCCATACTGCTCATGATACCGCTGCGAAAACTGCTGCGAAAGCAGCTGGGCAATTCCGCCCTGTGCTTTGGCTGGCTGCTGGTGGCCATAAGGCTTTTACTGCCGCTTTCGCTGCCCAATCCCCTGATCAACGCCATCCGCTCGCCCTTTGCCGCCGATACCGCCATCCGCCCCATCGCCGGGCAGGTGAAGGTGCGGCTCACCGACGCCATATCGGACGTGGGCTACCGGCTGTGGAGCGATAACCATATCGCCGCCGGAAACCGGATGATCGACCTGAGCTGGCGCATGGACAACGCCCAGCTGCCCATATTGCTGGCAAAAATCTACATCGCCGGCGTGCTGGCCGTGATCGCCTGGAGCGTTTTTTGCAACGTCCGCTTCCGGCTGAAGCTCCGGGCGGGACGCATTGAGCCCATCAGCGGCAGGCTGCTGGAGCAATATACCGCGCTGTGCGAAAGCCGCGGCGTCAAGCCCGTTCCGGTGTATTTTACCGATCCCCTGCCCAGCGCCTGCCTGGTGGGCGTGTTCAGGCCTTACATCGCCCTCCCGCTCACGGCCTCGCCACAGGACGTGATCCACGTGCTCACCCACGAGGTCTGCCATATCAAAAACCGCGATCACCTCTGGGGCGTGGTGCGGCTGGCCTGCTGCGCCCTGCACTGGTTTAATCCCCTGGTGTGGATGGCCGCCTCCATGAGCCGCACGGACGGCGAGCTTCGCTGCGACGACCGGGTGATCCGTCCCATGGAATATGAAGAAAAACGCGCTTACGCCAACGTGCTGGTGCTGGCCGCCGCCCGGCGCAACGCCCCCGGCATGGCCGTGCTGGCCACCGGCATGACCATGACGGGACGGCGGCTCAAGACCCGCGTCACCACCATCCTGCAAGGGCGGGGCGTGCTGCGCTGGCTCAGCGTAAGCTTTGTGATGCTCTCCTCCATGTGCCTGGTGGGCGCTTTCGCCACGGGCGAGGTGCGCATCGTTCCCCGGCTGTTCCGCAGCCATCCGGCCATCAGCCACGCCACCATCACCAACGAGCAGGAAGCCATCAATTACGGCAAAACGGTATTGGCGCTGGACGGTTTAAAGGTCAGCGAAAACGATCTCAGCTGGCATGTGGAAACCGCCGCCGACGATCCCGACGAATGCTGCGTGTACGCCCTGTCCGGCGGCAGCATCGTCCCTGTATTTGAAATGTACTTTGACCGGGCGGGCAACGTAAAATCGATCAGCGCCCCGGTGGACGGCCCCGACAGATGGAACGCCTGCGATATATCGCTGACCGAAGAGGAGCAGGAAAACCTGGCGGAAGACCTGCGGCAGTTCATCACCCAGATCAACCCCGAAACGGCTGAAGACTGCAGCGCGTATCTGTTCGGCAACGAAGCCATGCTGGACGGCAAGCGCGTCATTGACGTCGCCTTCTGGCGCGGCGAGGCCGCCCGCGAAAACGGGTACGACGTCGCCGCCTACCTGAGCGTACAGATCGCCCCCGAAACGCGGGTGGTCTACTATGATATCAACTTCGGCAGCCTGGACGGCAACGGGTAAGGAGCGGCTATGAAAAAAATATGCCTCTGTCTGGCGCTGTGTCTGTTGCTGGTATCCGCTCGGGCGGACGAGATCTTCGGCGGCGCCTCGTCCTATGGCGAGGTGAGCTATATGGCCGACGACGGCACGCGCATCTTCCATAGCGTGGATTCCGGCGGATTGAAGATCATGAGCGCGCAGGGCGATCAGGAGATCGCGCTGCCGCCGGAATACAACGATATCTGGCGGATGGATTACACCGATCCCTTAAACTTTACCATGGTCTGCAGGACCGACGAGCACTACAGCGTGCTGCCCGTTCAGGACGGCGCTTTGCAGCCGGCCGTGCCGCTGCCCGACAACGCCTGCGTGCTCCATCGCCCGCTGGGCGAGCATATCTATTACCATACCGCGAACGATTCCCGGCTGTGCCGTTTCAACTGGAAGACCGGCGAGGAAGAAACGCTGGTGCCCCGGGTGGGCGGGCTGTACCATGCCGACCGCTGGCACGATACCGATTATCTGATCTTCACGCTGCCCACCAAAAAGGGCGAATACAACGGTCGTTTCTTTCTCATGACGGCGGACGGCGCGGGCCGGTGCTCCACGCCCATCCCCCTGCCCGAGGGAATGGATTTCGCCGCCAGCCCCTTGTGCGCCACGCACCGGGGCGGCGTGCTGATCGCCGGAACGCCCAGGAGCGAAGCGCTGTACAACAATGCCAGCACTCTGTACTGCTATGATGAAACGGGCAAGCTGCTGTGGCAAACCTCGGCGGAATGCCACGCGTACCGCCTGATCCCCACTCAGGAGGGCTATACGGTCGTGGGCCATCGGGGCGGCCCGGTGGTGCGGCGGGAGATCAATATCAACGGGGAGCCTGTGGCGGAGCAGGTATACAAGTCCTTCGTACCCGGCAGCGAATTCCCGGTGGTGGACGGCGCGGTATATTATTGGCCCTTTAGCGACGATGATCCCTTTTTCATCCCGCTGGAATAACAAATCAAGGAGAAAACCATGAAAAAGCTGTATATATGCCTGCTGGCGGCCTGCCTGCTGCTTTGCCGCGCCCAGGCTGAACCATACGATCTGAAGGAATGGGCGGTATCCGGCCTCACCGAGGTGCTGGGCTATACCACGGAGGAAGCGGCGGCGTTCGTCTTTGAACCGCAGCCCGACGGCAGCCTGCGCTACTGGCAGGCAAATCACCCGGACTGGGCATACGCCACCTATTATGACGAGGCTTCAGGCGCTGTGCGCAGCAGCACCCCCTTCAAGACCGATTATACGCTCCGAACCGGCGAGGGCGTGCTCCGGGATATCCTGCGCACAGCGGAGGAGCAGGGATGGCTGGCAAGCTGGGGCCCGGAAAGCAAAGATGCCCTGATCGACTGCTGCCTTGCGGATATTTCCAGCCTCAGCAGCGCCCTGCGGTTTGCCGAGAGCGCTTCCCAGGCTGTCCAGGGCATCTTTGAAAGCTGCTTCGGCCCGGAAGCGCATTGGCCCGCCGCGCTGGGCGAATACCGCGGCGCAGTGCTGGCCCAATACGGCCTTGTTCCAGAGGAAATTCCTTTTCACCGCATCGGCGTATTCCGCCAGACCGGGCCTGACCAGCCCATGACCTCCATCCGGACGCTGACGGTGTTTGACGGCGAAGCGCCGGAGGAGCTGCGGGACGTTTTCGCCGATCCGCGCCTGGACGGCTGGAAGCTGGCCTCGGGAGCGACAAGCCTCCAGGATTGGGGAGAGTAGCACGCGCCCAGCGGCGCGGGGCTGGCCGCCTTTGAAAAGGACGGCCGGCGGCAGCTGATCCAGCTGGCCATGATAAATGGAAAGTGGAAGATTTATCCCCTGGGCGAAAACGCCCTGTACCGATCCGGAGATTACCGGGTGACCTACGACGGCCTCCATGGCAGCTTTGCCATCCAGTATCCGCTGAACGAGCGGGAAACTCTGACCTTTTACCTTTCGCCTTTTGCCAACACCGTAAAAGGCTACGACCAGGTGTACTGCAATCTGGACGCCTGCGAGCGCGTAGCCGCCGATACCGGCGAAGCCCTGTGGCTGAATCTGACCGATAACCTCAGCACCTGGGAAAGCCAGTGGATCGGCCCCGGCACGCGCTGTCCCCTGGCGCGGTTCCCCAGATTTCTGGGGCAGATGCCCATGGAGCGCTTTCCCGCCGATCCCGACGATCAGCCCAGCAGCCTGCCCGAAAACACCGGCATGACCCTGGGCGAAGTCAATTTCCGCAGCAAGACCAGTAGCCATTCCGCCTCATACGGTCAGCTGCTGGGCGGCGTGGTGCTGCCGGTGCTGGACCTGCAGCCCGGCGACCCCTGGCCCTGGGTGCATACCAGGCTGGGAAGCTATGACGGTTATATCGCCCAAACGTATGTGCAGCTGGGAAGCGAGGAGCTGCTGGCCAACGCCCCCCAGCCCGTGGCGAAGGCCCGAAAGGAAATCTCCCTGAAAAAGGGCGCCGGGCTGCTGGACGGCACGGCGGAAACGCTAGCCGCCGGCACGGTGATGCACGTGGTAATGGATGATGGCAATTGGCTCTATGTATCGGTTCCCCGAGGCGAACCCGACTGGATCATGGATGCCGACGGGACCTTCGGCTATGTGAAAAAGGGCGACGTATGGCAGGCCAGCATGCTGTGCCAGCTGGACTGGATGGAATGAGGAGGACAGAATGAAAAAACTGTTTGTAAAGAGCATGGCGGCGGCGCTGCTGATCTGCCTGCTCGCCGCCTGCGCAGGCGCGCGGACGCTCTATGATCAATATTGGCTGCCCGGCGAATATATATTGGAGGTCAGCGAGGAGCGCCGCGCCGTCCACGAGGAGCTGTGGCGGCAGGTGCAAGAGCTGGCCGAGGGCTCGCCGGTCAAGGAGGCCAACGAAGCCGAAACGCTGGAGGCGCAGTACGAAAAGTATCTGCAGCTGGGCGAGATCCCAGAAAGGATTTACGACGACGTAGGCGCGTACGTCTGGGCCGCAGGGCTGCCCGACGACCAGTCCGTCAGCCGGGACGAGGCATACCTGCTGGCCTGTATGGCGGCCGAGGAATGCTTTGAGCTGACGACGGACGATCTTCTGCATGTCTGGCCCAAGTTTTCCTACGTGACCGCCGACGCCGAAAACCCGGTCTGGGAGATCACCTTTCTGTGCTATGACGGCGCCGTTCAGGAGGACGTGATCTGGACGGTGGCCATATACGCCCATGACGGAAGCGTTTGCGGCGTGCGGAGCGAGAAAGCGTTTGGGTAAAGGGCCATAAAAAAATATCTGCTGATCTTTATCCTGACGCTGCTGCCGCTGGCCGTCCGGGCTGAGGGCGGCTATCAGCTTCGGGACCGGTACATCGTGGACGCCAAGGCGGCGGACGCCCGGAATATCGCCGCCATATGCTGGGAGGAACCCGATGGACGTCTCGATCTTCCCTGGCACATCACCTGGTGGCTTGACGGCGAAATCTACCGGGATATCGCCTACGCTGCGGACAGCGAGGAAAAATACGCGCTGATCCCCCGGGAGAGCGGCCAATTTGCCGTGCTGCTCACAGCGCCGGACGGCGGGGAGCTGCCCCGGCCCGAAGGCTACGCGCCATGGGCTACCCAGCAGGCATGGCTCTGCGACTGGGGCGACAGCGGGCTGGAAAACAAGCGGCTGCTCGCCTCGGGCGTGATCGATTGCAGGACCGCCGATAACGGGGCCGCCCTGATGATTTATGAAAATGGAAAAACCTTTCTGGCGCTCTATGACGGTCAGGGCTACCGGGAAGCCCTGATCCCCATGGAGGCGGGCGTGAACGACGTGATCCGGGCCGCACGGGACGCCACGGGGCTTTGGGTGGTCACGGCGAACGAGCGCGGAAAACAGAACGCCTACCGGCCTCTGGTGATCCGGGACGGCCATACGATCTGGCAGGGCGAGCCCAGCGGATTCATCTACAGCGCTTTCACCGACGGCCAAGGTGGGTACTTTGTAGTAAATACCATGAGCAAAAACCGCACCGATCTGATTCGCTATGACGGGAACGCCAGCCGGCTGTGGAAAAAGGAGCTGAGCTGCGGCGGCAAAAGCCTTGGCGCGCTGCCGCGCCTGGACAGCGAAACCGGCCATACTGTGGCGGCCGGCCTGCGCACCGCCAAGAGCCAGGGCATCTATCAGGCATATCGCCTGGAGCTGGACGAAAAAGGAAGGCGCGTCAGCCTGGACGTGCGGGAATACCCCGGCGTCGAGGAGATCAGCGCCAGCCTGACCGTGATCCCCGGCACCGGAGAAATCTGGCTGCTGATCGATCGCTATGACGAGACAGGCGCGCGGTTCATTCCTTTTGAAAGCCTTCCCGCGATCGACGATCCGGGCGTCAGGATCAATTGACGGTTTCAGCATTTCTCCGTCCCGTTTTTTGATCGGGCAAACGCATTGTTTCCATGAGAAAGCATATTGCATTCATGTATAAAATATGTTATTATTTTCCCAGAAGACAGGCGTGAAGGATTCGCCTGCAAAAAAACAGACGGAGGAATACCACCATGAAGAGATTATTGGCCCTTGCTCTCGCTATGATCATGGCGCTGTCCGTGTGCAGCACCGCGCTGGCTGTCAATGAAGACATTGAAGGCAAGATCACCATCTACACCTCCATGTACCGTTTCGTGTACGAAGGCATGAAGAAGGAACTGGAAGCCGAATTCCCGAACCTGGAAGTGGAGTTCTACTATGCCGGCACCGGCACCCTGATCAGCCAGATCGCCGGTGAGATGGGCGACGACCACACCGGCGCGCTGGGCTGCGATATGCTGCTGGTGGCTGAGCCCGCCTATTCCCTGGAGCTCAAGGATTACGGCTATCTCTATCAGTACGATCTCCCCGTGAAGGATCAGCTGCGCTTCCCCTATGATGAGGAAGGCTACTGGTATCCCGTGCGCGTCTGCAACATGGTGCTGGCTTACAACCCCGAAAAGTACAGCGCTGAGGAGCTGCCGAAGACCTTCAAGGCGTTCGCCGAGGACGGATCCCTGAAGGATCAGATCTCCATGGGCAACCCGCTGACCTCCGGCACCGCCTTCGCGGCCATTTCCGCCCTCACCTCTAAATACGGCTATGAGTACTTCGACGCCCTGCGCGCGAACAACGTGATGATCGAATCCGGCTCCACCGCCCTGGCCAAGCTGGAAAGCGGCGAGTGCAAGGTCATCATGATCCTGGAGGAATCCGTGCTGCAGCGCCGCAGTGAAGACGGCTCCAAGCTGGCCTGCATCTATCCCGAGGACGGCAATATCCTGATCCCCTCCACCGCCATGATCGTGGCCGAGGAGAAGAGCGCCAACGCCAACCTGGAAGCCTGCGAGGCGGTTGAGGACTGGCTGTACAGCGAAGCCGGCCAGAAGTTCATCGTCAGCGGTTATATGCATTCCGTGCTGAAGGACTTCCCCGAGATCCCCTATGATTCCATCGACACCGACGGCCTGATCGAAACCGATATGGGCGTCGACTGGGTGCGCACCTATCAGCAGCGCGATGAAATCAACGACGAATGGAACAACCGCGTCACCAAGTAAGCCCCTGTCATTTTCATACGCGTGAAGCCTACAGCCTTCCCCCGCAAAAACGGGGGAAGGCTTGTATACCGGGATCGTACCGCGCCATGTTTTTTCTGGCGCGGCATATCCATAAGGAGGTCTATCCCGATGAACAGCCTGAACAATCGCAGCGAAGCGCTTTGCAAAGCGACGTTGGGTGTTCTGTTTTTGTTGGGCATTGCTTTGCTGCTGGGCGGATTATGGGGCAATACGCAATATCAGGAATCCGGCTTCAACCAGGAGAACGCTTTTTCCCTGATCTATAAGATCGGCGGGGAGGCGGACCGCCTCTACGGCAAAAAAATCGCGCCTGTATTGGAAAAAAGCGGCGCGGATACCGCTGTTTTGGACAGCGTGAGCCGTCAGCTGCTTTCCTCCGTCTGGAAGGATGACGAGGCCCTGGCAAGCTCCCTGGCGGATTTGAGCGGCAAGGCGCTGACCGAGCGCGAGTTCAAGCTGCTGGCGCTGACATACGCCATGTCCGGTCCAAAGGTGAAGACCGCCCAGCGCAAGGCCCTGGCGGCCTTGTCCCCGGAAGCTCAGCAGGACCTGCTGAGCAAGCTGCTGCTGTGCCTGAGCGGCAGCGAGCAGGATCTCCCTGCCGAAGCTCAGGACATGCTGGAGGGGCTTGAAGGGGAGGATCGCACCGCCATGCTGATGCAGATCTTCCTCACGGCCGCCAACCTGGACGGCGAGCCGCTGTCCTCGAGTACCATCGCCGAGTTCAAAAAAGCCGTCCGCACCGATCCTTCCAAGATCGTCGCCTATACCTGGGCGGTCAACTGGCATGTTCACTGGATCTCCCAGTTATTCTGCAGCGCGGGCAAATCCTTCGCGCTGATCGGCATCCTTTTGATGCTTGATACCGTCATCCTTTTCTTCTGGCTGCTGGCCGACCGCCTGTGGAAGCTGGACTTCAAATGGCTGATCATCCTGCTGATCGTGGATTTCATGCTCGTTTTCCAGGTCCTGCCAACCGTGAAGATGCTCATCAACGCGCTCTTTCCGGAGGGACGGTTCTCGCTGAGCACCTTAACGCGGCTGTATACCTATGATCTGAATCTGGGCGCTTTGACCAATACGCTGATCGCCGCTTTCTGCACGATGCTGGTGGGCATCGTCATCGCGTTCCCGCTGGCATGGCTGGTGGGACGCACCAACCTGCTGGGAAAGCGCTTTTTCCGATCCTTGTTTGTCCTGACCTATATGGTGCCGCCTTATGTGGGCGCCATGGCCTGGCTCCGCCTGCTGAACCCGAACGTAGGCAACATCAATCTGGTGCTGCGCGCGGTCTTTGGTCTTGGTGACGCCCCGGGCCCGTTGAACATCTACAGCCTGCCCGGCCTCATTTGGGTTCTCTCCACCTTTTATTATCCCTACGCCTTCATCACCATCAGCCGCGCCATGGAGAAAATGGACCCCTCGCTGGAGGAAGCCAGCCGCATCTCCGGCGCTTCCCCCCTGACGACCGTCGCAAAGATCACCTTCCCCATGATGACCCCCTCCCTGATCGCCGGCGCCTTGCTGGTGTTCGTGGCAGCGGCAAGCTGCTACGGCATCCCCTCCATCATCGGCGCGCCGGGACGCGTTCATACCGTAACCACGCGCATCATCGACTACGTAGGCCGCGGCTCGGAGGGCATGAACGACGCCACCAGCTTGGGCGTATTCCTGATGCTGCTGGCCATCATCATCCTGTTCTTCTCCGATTTTGTGGTCGCAAAGCGCCAATACATCACCGTATCCGGAAAAAGCACCCGCCCGAACATCGTGGACCTGGGCAAATGGCGCATACCGATCACCGTGCTGGTCTCGCTTTTCGCAGTCATCGTGATCCTGATCCCCTTCGTCACGATCCTGATCACATCGTTTAAAATCGACCTAGGCAAATCCCTGTTTGCGGCGGATAACTTCACTTTTAAGCACTGGACAACGATCTTCTCGTACGACGAAATGCTGGATTGCCTCAAAAACTCCTTCATTTTCGCCATCATCACCGCTACTATCGGCATCGTGATCGCCTGCACCATGAGCTATCTGCTGCAGCGCACGCGGATCCGCGGGCGCAAGCTGCCGGACTTTTTGATCACCCTGGGCTCCGGCACCCCGTCCGTGGTCATCGCGCTCAGCCTGATCCTTTCCATGCGCGGCGACTACGGCATCAACATCTATAAAACAGCCTATATCATGATCATCGCCTATCTGATCAAATATCTGATGATGGGCATGCGCACCGTGGTATCGGCCATGAGCCAGATCCACGTATCGCTGGAGGAATGCAGTCAGGTATCTGGCGCCAGCTGGCTGCGCACCATGTTCAAGATCACCGGCCCGCTGATTTTCCCCAGCATCGCCGCCGGCTGGTTCCTGATCTTCATTCCCAGCTTCTATGAACTGTCCATGACCACGCTGCTGTATGGCAACGGCACCAAAACCATCGGCTTTGAGCTGTACGAATACTGGACCTTCACCAGCCAGCCAATGGCCTGCGCGATCGCCTTCTTCATCCTCATGATCGTCGTATTCCTCAACTTTGTGCTCAACCGCCTGACCAAGGGCGAATTCTCCATCTGAGAAAGGATCGATATCGATGGCAACCGTAACCATAAAACACGTCACCAAGGCCTTTGGCGATAACGTGGTGCTCAAGGAGTTCAACGAGACCTTTGGCGATGGCGAATTCATCACCCTGCTGGGACCCTCGGGCTGTGGCAAAACCACCATGCTGCGCATCATTGCCGGCTTTGAAAAGCCCACCGATGGCGAGCTCTACATCGACGACCAGCTGGTTTCGGGCGGAAAAACCTTCATCCCGCCCGAGAAGCGCAGCATTGGCATGGTGTTCCAGAGCTATGCCGTATGGCCGCATATGAACGTGTTTGACAACGTGGCCTATCCCCTGACCATCAAAAAGGTGCCCAAGGCCAAGATCCGCGAGGACGTGGAGCGCGTGCTGGGCATCGTGCACCTGAGCCAGTACGCCCAGCGCTTCCCCAACCAGCTTTCCGGCGGGCAGCAGCAGCGCGTGGCCCTGGCCCGCGCGCTGGTGGCCGCGCCAAAGCTTTTGCTGCTGGACGAGCCGCTTTCCAACCTGGACGCCAAGCTGCGGGAATCCATGCGCTTTGAAATCAAGGAGATCCAACGCCAGCTGGGCATCACGGTAGTATACGTGACCCACGATCAGACCGAGGCCATGGCCATGAGCGACCGCATTTTCCTGATCAACCGCGGCGTGGTGCAGCAGAGCGGCACGCCGGAGGAAATCTACAATCATCCGGCCAATCAGTTTGTGGCGGACTTCCTGGGCAAGGTGGACTTTTTCAAGGGCGTATCCGAAAACGGCAGGATCACCTTCACCGGCATGAACGGCCAGTCCATCCCCTACGGCGGCCCGCGCACCGGCAAGGTAGAGGTGGCCGTGCGGCCCGAAAACCTGTACTTTGCCCCCGACGGAGCGCTGGAGGGCGTGCTGGAAAGCCAGTATTACCTGGGCGACGTGGACGATTGCCGCGTGCGCGTGGGCGACGTGCTGGTGCGCGTGATCGCCAACGGATATGAATACAGGACCCTGAAGGATGGCCAGCCGGTGCGCCTGGGTATCCGGGAGTTCATGGTATTTGAGGATGACGGGCTGCTGGAACAGCTGCTCAAGATCCAGACCTGACCGGCAGAACGGGAGAGGAATGCGCCCATGCAGGAAAGAATCAAACAGCTGTACCTGAAAATGATGGAATTTGACGCCGGACAGCCCGACCTGATCCAGCACTTCACCAAGGTGCACAGCTATGCCCGGCTGATCGCGGCCTGCGAGGGGATTGACCCCCATACTGCCGAGGTGCTGGAGGCCGCCGCCCTGGTGCACGATATCGCCATCCCGCTTTGCAACCGGAAATACGGCGCGCATCCCGGCCCAATGCAGGAAAAGGAGGGCCCGCCCCTGGCCCGGAAAATGCTGAGCGGTCTGGACTTTACCCCGGAGGAAATCGACCGCGTATGCGCACTGGTGGGCAAACATCACACCTATGACCCCATCGACGGCATCGACCACCAGATCCTGATCGAAGCCGACCTGCTGGTCAACTGCTTCGTTCATCAGAATCCCCCGGACAGCCTGCGCCACACCTGGCAGCACATCGTCGCCACCCAGTCTGGTCGGAACATCTTCGCCATGATGTTTGGGCTGGGGAAGGAATAATACTATTCTTCATCTAAACGCTTGAATATAAAGTAAAAATATGTTATAATGAAAACGGTGATGAAAGATGAAACGTTTTCAGATAACAGAAGCGGAGTTCGAAGCGATCAAGGCGAAGGAAGCGGCCACAAGGGATAAAAATATCAGCCGGCGGCTGCGAGCATTGATGCTGTGGCATGAAGGAAAAAGCCTGAAGGAAATTGGAGAAATGCTGGGTGTGCATCCCCAGAGCGTGAATCAGATGTGCCGCAGGTATCGGGAACAAGGCTTGGAGGAATACGCTCGGAACAAGTATACCTCGCACAGGAGGTTGCTCAGCGAAGAGCAAGAAGCGGAAATACTGAAGCAATTCAAGGGACGTGAAGGCAAGCAGATAACGGCCAGAGAAATCAAAGCAGCGTTGGATGAAGCTTGCGGAAAAGACACAGGACGGGCGTATGTATACAGGGTATTGGAGCGAAACAAATGGGGAAAGAAAATGCCTCGCTCCAGGCATCCAAAGGCAGCAGATGAAGAGGCTTGCGAAGCCTCAAAAAAATTAAAACCTGCGTGCTGGATGCCCAAAACCGGGAGCCAAAACGAAATGTTCGATTGATGTTTGAGGATGAGGCAGGCTTTGGCAGGATCAACAAGCCGAAGCCCTGCTGGTGCCCGAAAGGAATGCGTCCTTCGGTTCCGTGTCATCATATTCGAGAACATCGGTATGCCTTTGGCGCTGTAGAACCATTGACCGGAGAAAACTTCTTTTTGGCTATGCCTTATTGCAATACAAATTGCACCAATACCTTCCTGGCAGAGCTATCGAAGCAGTATCCAGACGATCTGATTCTGCTTGTTTGTGATGGCGCTGCCTGGCACAAGTCAAAAACTTTGGTATGTCCTGAAAACATCCAATTGCTATCTATTCCTCCCTACACACCAGAAATGAATCCCATAGAACAAATCTGGAAGCAAATCCGTGCTATGGGATTCCGAAATGAGATATTCCATTCTCTGGCAGATGTTGTTGACCGATTATGTGACACGATCTGTCAACTGACCAATGATATGGTTAAAAGCATTACTGGTCGTGATTGGATTATTCAGTGCTTTAGTTGAGGATTAGTATCAGATA
>JAFUDW010000196.1 GCA_017464225.1 Clostridia bacterium
AAATCCAGACAGCGATCATAAATGACACCTCCATCCGTCCGAAAATCGCATAGAAATAGGGCTAACTGATCTACACAAAATCAGTTAGCCCTTATTTTCAGAATGATGGATTTTTGTTGCCAAATTGTTGCCCCTCGGGACTTCGACCGCTTGGAAACCCTTATTTCATGCGGGTTTCAGAGTTTTGGTCGTCATTCCCACTCGATCGTCGCCGGAGGTTTGCCGGTGATATCGTATACCACGCGGTTGACGCCGTTTACCTCGCCAGTGATGCGGTTGGAGATTTTGAACAGCAGGGAATGGGGGAGAGGAGCGTACTCGCAGGTCATAAAGTCGTTTGTACGCACGGCGCGGACGGCCAGCGTGTATTCATAGGTGCGGAAATCGCCCATGACGCCGACCGAACGGACGTTGGTCAGCACGCAAAAGTATTGATCCGCGCGGGCGCGGCTGCGGCCGATCTCCTGGCGCACGATGGCGTCGGCTTCGCGCAGGATGTCAAGCTTTTCCCGGGTGACTTCGCCGATGACGCGGATGGCCAGGCCGGGGCCCGGGAAGGGCTGGCGCTCCACCAGCGCGCGGGGCAGCTTCAGCATGCGGCCCAGCTTGCGCACCTCGTCCTTGAACAGGCCGCGCAGCGGCTCCACCACGCCCTGAAAGCCCATATCAGCCGGCAGACCGCCCACATTGTGATGGCTTTTGATCACGGCGGATTTGTTTTTGCCCGATTCCACGATGTCGGGGTAGATGGTACCCTGGGCCAGGAAGGCGGGCTGGCCGCATTCACGGGCGGCCTTTTCAAAGGCGCGCACAAACTCCCGGCCGATGATCTTGCGCTTTTGCTCGGGATCGGTAACGCCCGCCAGCGCGGACAGGAACTGCTGGCTGGCGTCGATCACGCGCAGATCCAGATCGCGATCGGCAAATGCTTGGCGAACCTCCTCGGTTTCATTTTTGCGCATGAAGCCGTGGTCGATGTATATGCAGGTCATTTGCCCCGGGATGGCGCGGCTCAGAAGCGCGGCGCAAACCGAGCTGTCAACGCCGCCGGATAACCCCAGCAGCACCCGTTCTTTGCCCACCTGGGCGCGCACCTCTGCTGTGACCCTCGCCAGATAATCCTGCATGCTGTAATCGCCTGCCGCGCCGCAGATATCGTACAGGAAGGTGTGCAGCATGGCCCGGCCCTGCTTGGTATTTTCCACTTCGGGATGGAACTGTACAGCGTAAAGCCTTCGCGCGGTGTCCTCCATGGCGGCGGCGGGACACAGAGCGGTATGAGCGGTGACCGTAAAGCCCTCCGGCGGCCGGGAAACGTAATCGGTATGGCTCATCAGCACCCGCTGGTCTGGCGCAAGACCACGAAATAGCTGGCTGTCCGGCGCAACCTGGCAATCCATGGTGCCGTATTCGCTGCTTTCGCAGGGACGCACCTGTCCGCCCAGGGCATGGCTCATGAATTGCATGCCGTAGCAGATGCCCAGCACCGGTACGCCCAGGGAGAATATCCCGGGATCGCAGGCTGGATGCTCCGGAGCGTTCACGCTGTCCGGTCCGCCGGTAAAAATGATGCCGATGGGGTGAGCCGCTTGGATCTTTTCCATTTCGGTATCGCAGGGCCAGATTTCGGAATATACGCCCAGCTCGCGCACCCGCCGGGCGATCAGCTCTTTATACTGTCCGCCAAAGTCCAGAATGATCACTGTTTGCCGCATTGCAATTCCCTCTCTCCATAAAAATAAAAGAAGCCATCCTGCCAATTGATGCATGGAGATGGCTTGCCGGGAGAACAGAAAGAAAACAGCGAATGCGATTGACGGCTGCGTTCCATACGGCGCTCCCCCTTTGCAAATCGGAATATAATATGATATTATAGGAAAGCCGCCGGGCCTTGTCAATAAAAGGTTTTGTATTTTTTCCGGCGGGATACACGCGTAAAAGGAGCATGGCCCATGAGCAGCGGAACTGAACTGTTTGGAACGATGGTTTTTTCGGACGCCGTGATGAAACAGCGCTTGCCGGAGGAGATATACCAAAAACTCAAGCGCACCATGTGCGGCGGGCATAAGCTGGACCCCCAGGTGGCAGGCGTTGTGGCCGAGGCCATGAAGGAATGGGCTATCGAAAAGGGCGCCACCCATTATACCCACTGGTTCCAGCCTATGACCGGTATTACGGCGGAAAAGCACGAGGCTTTCCTGCGCACCGGGCGGGACGGCAGGGCCATTTTAGAATTTTCGGGCAAGGAGCTGATCCAGGGAGAATCAGACGCCTCCTCCTTCCCCTCCGGCGGCTTGCGGGCCACCTTTGAGGCGCGCGGGTATACGGCCTGGGATCCCAACAGCTACGCATTTATCAAGGATGGCGTGCTGTGCATCCCCACGGCGTTTTGCAGCTATGGCGGCGAGGCGCTGGATAAAAAAACGCCGCTGCTGCGCTCCATGGAAGCGCTCAATCGCCAAACGCTGCGGATATTGAAGCTTTTCGGCCATGACGACGTGCAGGCCACCTTCACCAACTGCGGATCGGAGCAGGAGTATTTCCTGATCGACGCGGGCATTTTGAATCAGCGCCGCGATCTGATGTATACCGGACGCACGCTGTTTGGCGCCAGGCCGCCCAAGGGCCAGGAGCTGGAGGATCATTATTACGGCGTCATCAAGCCCCGCGTAGCGGCTTTTATGAAGGAGCTCAACGAGGAGCTTTGGAAGCTGGGCGTCACCGCCAAGACCGAGCATAATGAAGTGGCTCCGGCGCAGCATGAGCTGGCGCCCATCTATAACGTGGTCAATATCGCCGCCGATCATAATCAGCTGACCATGGAGATCATGAAAAAGGTGGCGCAGAAGCACGGCATGGTGTGTCTGCTGCACGAAAAGCCCTTTGCCGGCGTCAACGGCTCGGGTAAGCATAATAACTGGTCGCTGTCCACGGATACCGGCGTAAATCTGCTGGAGCCCGGCGATACGCCTGCGGAAAACGCGCAGTTTCTGCTGTTCCTCTGCGCCGTGATCCAGGCGGTGGACGACTATCAGGAGATGCTGCGCATTTCGGTGGCCAGCGCAGGCAACGACAACCGCCTGGGCGGCAACGAAGCGCCCCCGGCCATCATGAGCGTTTTCCTGGGCGAGGAGCTTACCGATGTGCTCAAGGCCATCGATACCGATTCGCCGGTGAACCCCAAGGAGAAAACGCTGCTGCGCGTGGGCGTGCATACGCTGCCCCGTTTCCCCCGGGATACCACCGACCGCAACCGCACGTCGCCCTTCGCCTTTACCGGCAATAAGTTTGAATTCCGTTCTCCCGGCGCGCCCATGAGCGTGTCCGGCTGCAATATCGTGCTCAATACCGCCGTGGCTGAATCGCTGCGTCAATACGCCCAGCGGCTGGAAGGCGCGGAGAATTTTGAAAACGAGCTGCACCAGCTGATCCGCGATGTGATCCGCGCCCACAAGCGCATCATTTTTAATGGCAATGGATACGGCGCGGAATGGGTGGCCGAAGCCGAGCGCAGGGGCCTCAGCTGCCTGTCGACCACAGCGGATTGCATCCCGCGCTATGTGACGCCCGAAAACGTTCGCTTGTTTGAAACCCACGGCGTTTTTTCCGAGGCCGAGATGCGCGCCCGCTGCGCCATCATGGCGGAAAACTATTGCAAGGTGCTGCATATCGAGGCCGTGACCATGCTGGAGATGGCCGACCGGGATATCCTGCCCGCCGTCAGCGGCTTTTGCGGCGAGCTGCGGAAGCGCACCCAGCGGCAAGGCACCCGCTACGAGGCCGATACGCTCAAAGCGCTGGAGGAATTGCTGGACGAGGGTTACGACGCCCGCTGCGCCCTGGAGAAGGCGCTGGAGCAGGTCAACGGCGGTGTGGACGAGAAGGCGGCCTTCCAGTACCGCGATTCTGTGCTGCCCGCCATGCGCTGGCTTCGTGCCGCCGTCGACGCCATGGAGGCGAAGATGCCCTCCAACGAGTGGCCCTTCCCGACCTATGGAGATATGATGTTCAGCGTAAAATGACGCGCGGGCGTTCGTTGCGCGCCATGAGAAAACATATATGATTTGGTGGGGGAACGTTTAAGAGGCGCTGTGTCCGGGGCCTTCCGGCCCGCTTCTCACTGAAAATGCCCGCACGGGGGCATTTTCCGGGCGCTCGAAGCCCCCAGACCCGCCAGTGGCGGATGCTGCTTGCGTGCTCTTACCAGCGACTTCCCGCAGTTGATTAAATACGGGTTGGCGCAAAGAGCGCACCGGAAATACGCCGCAACACAAAAACGACTGGAAACGAGCAAGCTCGATCCAGCCGTTTTGCTTATGCGGCTATGACGCTATCGCGTCATTGACGTCGGCAAGCCGCCGTCATTTCAGGAGCGGTTATTGTGTTGAGACTTTTTCCAGGTGTATAGAGCGTTTTTGCCGTTTATCGCGTCAAACCAGAAACGAAGGAATAATGCTTGTTTCTCAGGAATGCTGTTTGTGCTCCCTCTTCCACCGTTTGATCTCTTCCAGCCGCTCCTTGTATCTTGCCTCCAGCCCCTGATCGGTGGGCAGGTAGTATTCCCGCCCCAGCAGGCTGTCGGGAAGGCACTGCATGCTTGTGAGCTTATCGGCGGTGTCGTGGGCGTATTGGTAGCCTTTGCCGTATTCAAGCTCCTGCATGAGCCGCGTGGGCGCGTTGCGGATCACCAGGGGGACGGGCTCGGCCAGCTGTTTGACCGCGTCAGCTTTGGCGTGCTCATAGGCCGTATACAGGGCGTTGGACTTGGGGGACAGGGACATATAAACCACGGCGTGGGTCAGATGCACGCTGCACTCGGGCATGCCAATAAAATGGCAGGCCTGGTAGGCGGCCACGGCTACTTCCAGCGCTTTGGAATCAGCCATGCCGATATCCTCGCTGGCGAAGCGGATCACCCGGCGAGCTACGTAAAGCGGATCCTCTCCGGCCTCCAGCATTCGCGCCAGCCAATAGACCGCGGCGTCGGGATCGCTGTTGCGCATGGATTTATGTAGGGCGCTGATCAGGTTATAGTGCTCCTCGCCCTTTTTATCGTACAGCAGCGATTTTTTACTGATGCATTGCTCCAGCGTCTCCGGCGTGACGGTGATGGAGCCGTCCTCGCCCGCGTCGCCGTTCAGGATCACCATTTCCAGGGTGGATAGGGCGCTGCGGGCGTCGCCGTTGGCGAAGTTGGCGATCATCTCCAGCATATCGGGCGCCATATGAACGGTTTCGCCGCCAAAGCCCCTGGGATCGTCCAGGGCCCTTTTCAGAAGCTTGACCAGATCGTCCGTTTTCAGCGCGTGCATCACAAACACTTTGCAGCGGGAGAGCAGCGCGCCGTTTACCTCAAAGCTTGGGTTTTCCGTGGTGGCGCCGATCAGGATGATACTGCCTTTTTCCACGAAGGGCAGGAAGGCGTCCTGCTGGGCTTTGTTGAAACGGTGGATCTCATCCACGAATACGATGGTCTTTTTGCCGAAACGGCGGTTTTCGTCGGCTTCGCCCATCACGCTCCTGATTTCCCGGATGCCGCTGGTGACGGCGGAAAAGTCCACAAATTCGGCCTGCGTGCGCCGGGCGATGATGCTGGCCAGCGTGGTTTTGCCCACGCCCGGCGGCCCCCAGAAGATCATGCTGCTGATGTTGTCGCTTTCGATCAGCCTGCGCAGCACCTTGCCGGGGCCCAGCAGATGCTCCTGCCCCACAAATTCATCCAGCCCGCGGGGACGCAGCCTGGCGGCGAGGGGCTGGGGCACGGCGCTTTCAAAAAAGGTGGATTGCACGGCAACGCCTCCTTGGAGTACGGTATATGCCTATTGAAACAGAAAAACATCGGCCTGTCAAGGTTGCAACCGGGCCGCGGCTGTGGTATGCTGGTTACGGAAGCCAGTTCACATCACGGAGGATACGCTAATGGAAAATCAAAACGCGCAAAAGCTGATTTCTTTTATTCAAAAAAGCCCCACCGTCTTCCATGCCGTCGACGCCATCCGGCGGGAGCTTGCGGATTTCACGCCGCTTTCCGAGGGAGAACCTTGGAGGCTCGCGCCGGGCGGCAGGTATTATGTAACGCGCAACCGCAGCAGCGTCATCGCCTTTACGCTGCCCGAGCAGCCCTTTGACGCCTTCCAGCTGGTGGCCAGCCATTCGGATTCGCCCACCTTCAAGATCAAGGAGAACGCCGAAACCGAGGTGCGCGGCCATTATGTGCAGCTGGATACCGAGCGCTACGGCGGCATGATCATGTCCAGTTGGTTTGACCGTCCGCTGTCGGTGGCGGGCCGCGCTCTCGTCCGCACCGAAGATGGTATCAAAACCGTGCTGGTGAATATCGACAGGGATACGGCGCTGATCCCCAACGTGGCCATCCACATGAACAGGGAGGTCAATAACGGCTATAAATTCAACCCTGCCGTGGATACCTTCCCGCTCTGGGGTTCCCAGGCGGCAAAGGGCGCCTTCAAGGCGCAGGTCGCCCAGGCTGCCGGCGTGAGCGAAGAGGACGTGCTGGGAGGCGATCTGTTCCTGTACAATCGCATGCCTGGCACGGTCTGGGGCGTGGATCAGGAATTTGTGTCGGCTCCACGGCTGGACGATATGGAATGCGCTTACTGCGCTTTGGAAGCGCTCAAGGCCGCCCAGCCCGGCAAGCATGCCAACGTATACTGCGTGTTTGACAACGAGGAGGTGGGCAGCACCACCAAGCAGGGCGCGGATTCCACCTTCCTGACGGATGTGCTGCGCCGCATCGTGCTGTCGCTGGGCTTGGGCGAGGAGCGCTATTATACCGCGCTGTCAAACAGCTTCATGCTGTCCGCCGATAACGCCCACGCCATGCATCCCAATCATCCCGAGTATTCCGATCCGGAAAACCACGCTTTCATGAATGGCGGCATCGTGATCAAATTCAACGCCAACCAGAAATACACCACCGACGGCGTCAGCGAGGCGGTGTTCCATGAGATCTGCCGGCGAGCGGGCGTGCCGGTGCAGCATTATGCCAACCGCTCCGATATGCCCGGCGGCGGCACGCTGGGCAACATCAGCGGCAGCCATGTTTCCATCAACACGCTGGATATCGGTCTGGCGCAATTGGCCATGCACAGCAGCTATGAAACGGCAGGCGCGCGGGATATCGATTATATGATCGAAGGCATGCGGGCCTTCTATGAAACCGAGATCAGGCGCGGAGAGGACGGAAGATTCTATCTGTGACCGAAAGGCGGAAGGAATAATGGATATTTTGCAAGCAATTGAAAGCAGGCGCAGCTATCGCGGAAAATACAAGCCCATCCCTGTGCCGCGGGACGACCTGGAGGCCATCATGCGGGCCGGTCTGGCCGCGCCGTCGGGCTGCAATAAGCAAACGGTCAGCCTGATCGCTGTGGACGATCCTGAAACGCAGCGAAAGCTGCGCGCGGTGATCGATCCCCCCGTCGGTGAAACCGCGCCCGCCATGATCTGCGTGCTCAGCCGGAGCGTGATCGCCTATCGCGATCGGTGCTTCGCCGTGCAGGACTACGCGGCCGCCATCGAAAATATGCTGCTTGCCATCACCGCTTTGGGGTATCAAAGCTGCTGGTACGAGGGGCACATCACCGATACCGACAGGATCGGCGATAAGATGGCGCGCGTTTTAGGCGTGCCGGAGGAGTACGCGCTGGTTTGTTTCCTGCCCGTGGGCATTGCCGAGGGTGAGCCGACTATGCCCCGAAAGAAGCCCTTTGAGGAGCGCGCGTGGTTCAATGCGTATCTTGCCGGGAATTGACGGATTTCAAAAAAAGAACAGCCTGGACGATCCCATGCTGTTCTTTTCGTATAGATGGAAAAAGAAGCTGAAATACTCTATTTATCGGTATCTTCCTCGGACTGCATCCCTTCCAGGAGCAGCAGCTTTTCAGCCAGCAGCCGGGAGAGGCCGCCGATGACGGCGGAAGCGGCGATCATATCCTCGGGCCTGTCGCTGGCCAGGGCTGATTCGCCCGCTGCGCCCAGGATGGGAGAGGCAGCGGAGAGCACCTGATCCTTAAAGTATTGAGTGGCCAGCCGATGGCGCGCAATATAGACGGCGTAGATTTCCTTCAGCTCGTCCTCGGGCAGATTGTTGGGGATCAGCCTTTGGATCAGCGATATGCTCAGCCCCTGCTTCAGCGAGCAGATCATGATCAGGTAGGCCAGGTGCGCGCGGTAATAGCGCTTCTTGATCGGCATGGGCATCACCTTGTTGCGCACGTAATTATTGATCGTCGCGGCGGTGATGAACTGCTCCTCCTTGAGCTCTGGCGGCAGGTAATCCAGATACTGCTTGAGCACCACCACCACCTGCTCCATGTACAATCCGATATCGGGGATATCGTCCCAGGAGGGCAGGCGATACCGTTCCAGGTATTTTTCCCAGTGCTGCAGTTTGGCGGCGATCAGCCTGTTGTCGTACATCCCGCATCCCTCCTTTTTGATCAGTATACCACATTCAGAGCAAAAATCAAGAAGATCTTGACAAAAAGTTTTCTTGACATAAATTAAGCAATATGATAATCTAATAATGCATATTAGATTTATGCGAGGTGAACAGGATGTTTACGATCATTACAGATACATCGGCCAACCTGGACCGCCGCTGGCTGGAGGAGCACCGGGTGCTGGCCATTCCGTTTCATTATTTTGTGAAGGGGCAGGACTGCACCTGCCTGGATACCGAAAGCTTTGACGGCGCGTCCTTCTATAACGCCATGCGGGCGGGGGAAAAGGTGACCACCTCTCAGATCACGCCGCAGGCGTATCTGGATATGATGCGCCCGGTGCTGGAGCGCGGCGAGGATATCCTGTATATCAGCATGTCTTCGGGCATCAGCGGTTCCTACAGCCAGGCGGAGTTTTCCGCGGCTGAACTGCGGGAGGAGTTCCCTGAAAGGACGATCTATACAGTGGATACGCTCAGCGCGTCCCTGGGCGAAGGGCTGCAGGTGGCCCGGGCGGTGGAATGGCGCGATCGGGGTGAGACGATCCAGGCAACCTATGAAATGCTGATGGAGCTGCGCCATCCTATGTGCCAGGTGTTTACGGTGGATGATCTCAAATACCTGCGCAACACGGGCAGGCTTTCCAATATGGCGGCCATCGTGGGCATGGTGCTCAATATCAAGCCCCTGCTCAAGGGCAATACCGAGGGCAAGATCGTCAGCTTTGCCAAGATCCGCGGCCGCAGGCGCGCGCTGATGGGCATTGCCGAGCAATATGATAAGCTGGTGCGCGACGCGGATCAGCAGACCATCGGCATCGCCCATGCCGACTGCCAGGAGGATGTGGATTATCTGATCAGCCTCCTTCGGGCCAACCATCCGCCCAAGGAGATCATGACCGTGATGTATGAGCCTGTGACCGGGTCCCATGTGGGTCCCGGCACCGTGGCGCTCTTCTTCTTTGGCGATCCGGGCTTCCGCGGCCAGAGTGATTCGCTGCTGGATACCATCACCCAAAAGGTGGACGAGAGCAAGGAAACGCTGAAGGCCACCATCGAAAAGAAGATCAGAAGATAACGGCGCGCTGAAAAATAGTTCCCTGCAGGGAATACCGGGAGGCTTCCATGAAAAACCGAATGCTGACCCGGATCGCCGCGCTGATCGTCGGCCTGCTGCTGATCGGCGTGGTGATCTTCGGCTTTGCTTTTGCAAAACGCCAATTGGCCAGGCCCGCCCAAACGGCGGCGGATACGCCGGCCGATACTTCCGAGGCGGCCGACGGCTCGGTCAAGGGCCCCTTCTGCCTGCGGCTGACCTATCCCAAGATCGGCAATGAAACTTATGTCTCCTTCAACGTCTATTACCGGCACGAGGGCGGGGAGGAGCTGTGGTATACCTGCGGGCGCATGTTTCCCAATGCTGAAACAGCCTCCATCGATTGGGTGGACGACCAGTATAACATCGCCGTCACCCTTAAAAGCGGCAGGCAGGAGTTTTTTGCCTACGATGGCAACAATAATTGGCAATAACATCTCTGCAACAGCGCCGTCCGCACTTGCGTGCGGGCGGCGCTTGCGTTATAATTCTACTGATTTTACAGCCTGAGGAGGAATTTTTTCATGTCCTGTACCACCGTGCTTGTGGGCAAAAATGCCAGCAATGATCGCTCCACCATGATCGCCCGGACCGACGACGGCCATTTTGACGTAAAAAAGCTGATCGTCATGGAGCCCGGAAAACAGCCCCGAAAATATAAAAGCGTGATCTCCCATCTGGAGGTCGAGCTGCCGGATGATCCCCTGCGCTATACCTGCTGTCCCAGCGTGGATCCCAAAAACGGCGTCTGGGCGGCCACAGGCATCAACGCCGCCAACGTGGGCATGACGGCCACCGAAACCATTACCTCCAATCCCCGGGTGCTGGCGGCCGATCCGCTGGTGGAATATAAAAAGGCCGCCAAGCGCGGCGAAAAGGACGTGCCCGGCGGCATCGGCGAGGAGGACATCGTGGTGCTGGTGCTGCCCTATATCCATTCCGCCAGGGAAGGCGTGCTGCGGCTGGGCCAGCTGCTGGAAAAATACGGCACCTATGAGTCCAACGGTATCGCCTTCAACGATGAAAACGAGGTCTGGTGGCTGGAAACCATCGGCGGCCATCATTGGATGGCCCGGCGCGTGCCGGACGACGCCTGCGTGATCATGCCCAACCAGTTTGGTATGGACGCCTTCGATCTGGAGGACGCCTTCGGTGCGCGGCAGACGCATATGTGCTCGGCCGATCTCAAGGAGTTCATCAGCCTGAACTGTCTTGATCTCAACCAGGGCGGCGCTTTCAATCCCCGCGATATTTTCGGCTCCCATACCGATATGGATCATATCTATAATACGCCTCGCGCATGGTTCATGGGCCGGTATCTGACGCCCCGCTCCCATCGCTGGGAGGGCCCGGAGGCTGAGTTCGGCCCGGAGAGCGATCATATCCCCTGGGCGCTGGTACCCGACCGCAAGCTGGCTGTGGAGGACGTAAAATACATGCTCTCCACCCATTACCAGGGCACGCCCTTTAATCCTTATATGAACCAGGATACCGGCAAGCGCGGCATGTACCGCTCCATCGGCATCAACCGCACGGGCGTCACCTCCGTCTGCCAGATCAGGCCCAACGTGCCCGACGCGCTCAAGGGCGTGGAATGGATCTGCTTTGGCTCCACCACCTTCAGCGCCATGCTGCCGGTGTACGCCCAGGTAAACGCCATGCCCGCCTATCTGAGCCAGGTGACGCTGGACACCTCCACCGAAAACTTCTATTGGGGCAGCCGCCTGATCGACGCGCTGGCCGATAATCACTATTCGGCCTGCATCCAGATGATCGAGCGCTATCATAACGCCGTGATGACCGGGGGCCGCCGCCTGATCCGGGAATATGATGAAAAAATGACTGAGACCGGCGATTTCTCCCTGACGGCGGAGGCCAATGAAAAGCTGGCCGCTCTGGCCCGGGAGCAGACCATCGATACGCTGAACAAGGTGCTGCTGGAGGCCAGCACGCACATGAAGAACGGCTATAACCGGGCTGATAACTGATATAAAAGGAGGACAAATCCATGCCGTTTATCGATTCCAAAATCACCGTTGCCGTGCCGCCCGCCGAAAAGGAAGAAATCAAAACCGAGCTGGGCAGGCTGATCGCCACGCTGAACAAATCCGAAACCTACCTGATGGTGGGCATCGAGGACAATTACGATCTCTGGCTGGGCGGCAAAAAGCTGGAAAAAGGCGCGTATGTGGCGGTGAGCCTGTACGGCAGCGCGCCCTCCGAGGCGTACGATAAGCTGACCGGGCAGATCTGCGGCCTGCTTTCCGACAAACTGGGCATTCCGGGCAGTGCCGTGTACGTTACCTATCATCCCGTGACCGACTGGGGCTGGAACGGCGCCAATTTCTGAGAAGGGCGGGAAACGCCCGCGCCGCCGTGCGCCCTTCATAAACTGAGATATTGCTAAGAACCCAATAGCGCGCCCCGGCGAAACGGTTGTTTCGCCGGGGCGCGTTTTCGTATGGATAGGACTGCCTCGCAGGAATAATCGTGTTAACAGATATTAATTAGTAGATAAAAACAGCTGCTTGTATCAGGTGGTGGAAATAATGATGAGGAAGAACTCACAGACTATTGGATACCACTTTATTGATGAAGTTTAACCAGACATGAAGCCGTGATCTGCTCAAACAGCTTTGCGCGATATGGTACTCCCACTGATATTGTATTTTTAGAAGAAGCCATTTATGCCTTAGTTGAAGTTGAAAACTATTGATAAGGATTAGCAATCAGGCATTTTAGACGTTCAATTCTTTATAGATATTGTTACTGTGAAACTGAAGTTCTACTCCAAATTCTGTAACAATTTCCACATCCGCATGTATGCTGGGGATATGTTTGAAGTTAGCAGTATATCGTCCCGCTATCACTTGCTTCATAGTTTGTATAAGCTGCTTAAGTATACTTTGAGGAAGGGGATTTCCAAATCCACGGAAGTCGGCATGCCCATTGTAAATTTGGTTGTGATCAAAATCCATACAGGATAAACGAATCAGCGCGTTCAACGCTTCCTCCATAGAAGCGTGGCGCAGGTTCGCTATAGGCCTGACGCCCAAGCCTACAGTTTTATTACAAGCGTCTCCGCAGAACATAAAACCGCTTTGACTGTCGATGACAGACAGTGATCCCGGCGTATGGCCTGGGGTCAATACGCATGTCATCTTTCTGCCTCCAAGGTCAAAACAATAACCATCATCGATCAATATCGTATCTGGTTCCTGGGTAAATGTAGCCATATCAGCATCAATCCAAGGGTATTGCGTTTCCGGATGGGCCAGACGCGTGTGATGGGCATACTGTAATCTGCTCTCCACCGTCGTCAAAGGCCGTATCATCGGTCCCATGAGAATGTCAATTTTACTGATATACACCTGCGAGAAAGAAGGTGCGTTTCCTACATGATCCCGATGGTTGTGTGTGAGCAGAACATCTATTGGCAGATCGGTCAGCGAACGCAAAAAGGAGGGCAGATTTCCTAAGCCGATGCCAGTATCTATAAGCAATGCGCGGGCATTGCCAATGATCAGGAACATGCTGGCACAGTCAAACTCGTTGATTTCCCAGATGCCCGGCCCAATTTTTCTGCAAGGATAGGTTTGAAGCATCTATGTCCTCCAAATCAGTGCTTGGAAAAAGGCAGTTCTTCAATGCCAAAAAAGTCCAACGCTTTTTGAATCGCAATATCCCACATGGGATATTCATGCTTATAGCCCTCAAATTCCTGGAATACCGCATCCACACCAAGCTGCTTGATATATTCCCGGAAGCGCAGATATCGGGGATAAACATTAGGATCCTTGGTGCCGCAAGCAATATACATCCTGGGAAGATTGCCTTTGGCAGCCGCTTCTGGAAGCCGATCCCAAGCATTTTCATAGGAGTCCAGGAAGTCCTGCACAGAGGGATATTTTGCCACCTGGTTGATTTCCTTCAAACGCATACCTGTCCCATTGGGGCCAGGACAGCGAACAGGATCTTTTGCAGCTTCTCTGAATTGGGCAGAAGACAATCCTGCCAAGGGACGCAGATATTCTATTTCCCGCGCAGTACTGGACAGTATCGCCGCGCCGCCAAATAATTCCGGATGCCCCAGGGTGAACATCAGCGTTCCATTTCCCCCCATAGACATACCAGCAATAAAGTTATCCTCGCGCCTATCAGATGCCGGGAGCCAATTGTATACCATGGGCATCAACTCTTCGGTCAGATAATCCCAGACATTAAAACCATCGGCAAAAGAGCTGTAATTGCTGTAATCACTGTTAAGCACATTGGGCATGACGACAATCAGATCACGATTCTCCGCATATTGTGTAATATTGGTGTATTTGATCCAATCGTTATTGTTACTGCATGCGCCATGAAGCAGCCAGAGCACCTTATATCTGCGGCGTGAAGAATAAAAAGATTTGGGATCATCTTGAATGCTGACAGAGGGCAGCAGAATACTGACCTGAGTAACAACCATCAGGGATTTACTGAACATTTCCATTGTAAGCAGTGCCATAACAATTCCTCCCCATTTTCTATTACCCCAAAACTCCGCTGATCATCTGTAAAATGATCGGGAAGGTAGCCACCACCAGGATCATACGAGCAGTATTGAATACAGCGACGGTGGGAGTATCAGTGCCTAATTCTTCCGATAGAATAGAGACCTCTCCGATCCCTCCTGGCGTACTGCACAGTAAGCTGGTGCCATAGTCCATTTTTGATGTCCTGCGCAGAACAAAAGACATTAGCAGGACATACACCATAATGTCCACAATGCTTAACAGCATGCCCACCGCGACGGAGGGAATCTGAGCAAGTGTGGCAGCTGTGATGCCAACGCCAATATACGCGCCGGTAAAAATTTGCTGGTATTTTTTTACCATGGGGGGATATTCCACTTTTCCAAGAATACAGTTGTGGATCACGGTGAAGATCATGGCACCAACCAGTGTGCCGCCAGGAATACCGGCTGCACGGAACAGAAGACCTCCCGCAGCTGCTACGGCGTACATGCCCGCAACGCGGAACCAATAGTTCTTTGGCCGCTCAGCTTTCTTTCGCTGTGCCGTGTGCTCTTCATTCACATGCGTTCCTATGCGTTTCTCATGCCGCTTGATCATTGCCACAAAGATCAGCGTTAAGACGCAATTGCTGAAGATCATCCGAAGACTCTGCATGATGCCCACCATGCCTGTATCCGCGCCAATATCAGCAGCTACGAAAATCATATCCGTAGCACCGCCAGGCGTAATGGACAATAATGCGGTGCTGATATCCAAGCTGGTGGTTTTGAGCACGGCAACACCGAATATAACGTTGAGCATCAGACACACAATGAACATCAGCAAGATCGGAACAATCAACCGCTTCATGTCCATCACTTCTTTTTTTCCAACACGGCTGCCTGACATGGCTCCAAGGCAAATTTGCACAGCAATCTTGACCTGAGAATACATGATACAGTTCCCTATCAGGATATTCAGAATAGCAACAAACAGCATGCCGCCAATCATACCACCGGCAGGTATTTTCAGCTTGATGGCAATTGTTCCGCCAACAAAAGCAACAGCCAATGTGATCAGAAACCAAAGAAAAGTGTTCATTGTTTGCTCCTGTTTTCATTTATAAATGATTTAACTCCCGGCAGCGGCAGCAGGAAACATAATGATTAGGCAGAATTTCTTCCAGCTGTTGTGGTTCATGACAAGCATCCGTTGCATAAGGACACCGAGCCGCAAAACGACAGCCTGGTTTAGGATTGATCGGGCTGGTAATTTCACCCTTCAGCATGATTCGTTTGTGCGGATGATGGATATCGGTGCTGGGTATGGCGGAAAGCAGCGCTTTCGTATAGGGATGCAACGGAGCCTTGAACAGCTCCTTACTGGGGCTCGTTTCTACAAGCTGCCCTAAGTACATGACGCAGATATCATCGCTGATATGGCGCACAACGCTCAGATCATGGGTTACAAACATATACGTGAGCCCTTTAGCTTTCTGCAAATCCTGAAGCAGATTAAGCACTTGTGCCTGTATAGACACATCCAGCGCAGATACCGGCTCATCGCACACAACAAACGCAGGATTCAGCGCAATGGCTCGGGCAATGCCTACGCGCTGGCGTCGTCCACCGTCCAGTTCATGGGGATAAGAGGAGCGCATGCGGGCATCGATACCCACCAATTCCATAAGCTGATCCACTTCATCATCCATCTGTTCTTTGGTAAAACGTCTGGATAGCTTCAGCGGCTCCCTTACTGTCTCTTCTACCGTCATGCGCGGGTTCAGGGAGGAATATGGGTCCTGGAAGATGATCTGCATATTGCTTCGCAGTTCATTCAGTGTATGACTGCTGACATGTGTCACGTCTTCCCCTTGAAAGAAAATCTTCCCGCCCGTGCTTTCCTGCAGATGAATGATGGTGCGTCCCAGTGTGGATTTACCGCAGCCGGATTCCCCAACTACGCCCATGGTATGGCCAGCCTCTATCTTGAGGGTCACGCCATCTACCGCATGCAGCTTGCCACGGGAGGTATCAAAAAACTTTTGCAGCTCTTTGGTTTCAATAACAGCGGGCATGATCTGCGCACCTCCTTACATCTTTCTGCAGCAGCGCACCCAGTGGCCGGGACGTGCTTCGATTAGCGGGATCTGCCCATCGCAACCTTCGCACTTATGGCTACAACGGGGGCCGAAACAGCACCCCTTTGGCAAATCGGTAGGATCGGGCGGAAGGCCGGGAATGGGAGAGAGCCGCTCCACATCGTCTGTTAGATTTGGAATGGCTCCAAATAATCCCAGGGTGTAGGGATGCAACGGATAATCAAAGATTTCTTCCTTGGTACCGTACTCCACGATCTGTCCGGCATAGACGATGGCCACATCGTCACACACTTCAGCTACAATGCCAAGATCATGCGTGATCATGATCAGGGAAGTATTGAGCTTTTGCTTAAGCTCAGCAATCATATCCAACACCTGGGCCTGAATAGTAACGTCCAGCGCGGTGGTGGGCTCATCTGCCAGCAGCAGCTTGGGGTTACAAGCCAGTGCCATGGCGATGACCACACGCTGCTTCATGCCGCCAGAAAACTGATGGGGGTCTTCACTAAAGCGGTCTTTGGGTATGCCCACCATTTCCAGCATTTCACAGGCGCGATCTTTTGCCTGGCTCTTGCTCACGTCATTGTGCAACTGAACCGCTTCGGTGATCTGGTCACCCACACGCTTAACCGGGTTCAAAGCCGTCATGGGATCCTGGAAGATCATGGCAGCCTTACTACCACGGATCTTGAGCATTTCCTTTTCCGGAAGCTTCAAAAGATCTTCACCGTCCAGCCAAATTTCCCCGCTGCGAACAGTGGCCTGCAATTCTGGCAGGATACGCATGATGGTTTTTGCCACTGTAGTTTTGCCCGCGCCGGTTTCACCCACCATTCCTAGCGAACGTCCAGCCTCAAGAGAAAAAGAAATACCGTTCACCGCCTGGACGATTTTGCCGCCTGTTTCATATTCTACCACAAGGTTCTTGATGTTGAGGAATTTATTATCGCTCATCTTGTCGCTCCTCCTCCGCTTACTTCTTCAGCTTGGGATCAAGCGCATCGCGCAGGCCATCGCCCAGCATGTTGAGACTCAATGAGGTCGCTGCCAGGATCAAGCCGGGGAAAATAACCATGTGCGGATAATCACGAAGATAGCTACGCGCACCGGACAGGATCGCACCCCACTCTGGCATGGGCGGCTGCACTCCAAGGCCAACATAGCTTAGACCCGCTGCCATTAGAATGGAACTGGCTACGCCCATAGTGGCGGTGACGATCAGCGAGGAAAGGGAGTTAGGCAGGATGTGTTTGACGGTAATGCGCAGCTTGCTGCAATTGTAGAGCGAGGACGCAGCCTCCAGATAGTCCATGTTGCGGATGCTCATGATAGAGGCGCGTAGGATGCGTACGTACTGAGGCATGGTAGATACCGAGATCGCCAGGATGCAGTTGAAAAACCCAGAGCCCAGCACAGCAGAGATGACGATGGCCATCAGCATGCCGGGGATAGAGCTGAAGATATCCAGGAAGCGCATGATGATGTTATCTACCCAGCCACCGAAGAAGCCCGCCAGCGAGCCTAGGATCAGTCCGAAAACGATGGACAGGCCCACTGAGCCCAGGCCGATCACCAGCGAATATCGGGAGCCCACCAGCAAACGGCTCAAAATATCCCGTCCCAATTCGTCGCAGCCAAACCAATGGGCTGCGTTGGGCTTAGCAAACATGGCGGTAAAATCCATCATGGTGGAATCGTAAGGAGCGATCCAAGGGGCGATGATGGCGACGATCACCAGGATCAGGAACACGGCCAAGCCGATCATGGCTGCCTTGTTAGAGGACATGCGCTTGATTACGGCAACCGCCTGGTTTTCAGGCTTATTTCCCTTTTTCATGACGCCTTCCCTCCGTTCCCTTTTTCGTACTGCGCTTTGATGCGAGGATCCACATAAGCATAGATGATATCCACCAGCAATACAACGATACTGAAGGCCAAGGCCAGGAACACTACGCAGCCCTGTACGATGGGATAATCGCGGTTGTTGACCGCGGAGAGCATATAGTTGCCAATGCCGGGGATACCGAACACAGTTTCCACCACGATGGTGCCACCCAAGGTTTTGCCAAAGGAGGTGCCCACCTGGGTGATAACGGGAATCAGTGCGTTTGGCAAGGCGTGAAACCAAACCGATTTATTCTTATTAACACCTTTTGCCCTGGCCGTGGTCACATAATCTGCTCGGATGACATCCAGCATACTGGAGCGTACCAACCTTGCCAGGTTTGCGGTGCCGCCCAGCGAGGTGGCGATGATTGGCAGGATAAAGTTTTTCCAGCTGCCGATACCGGAGGGAGGAAGCCATCCCAGGTTCAGGGAGAAGAGCATGACCAGCAGCAATCCCACCCAAAAAGCGGGCATGGAGATACCGATCAGCGCGATCACCATGGAAATGCGATCTCCCAGTCGATTCTGGTGCACTGCCGCCGTGATGCCCAGCGGGATACCCACCAGGCATGAAAGCAGCATGCTGCCGAAGGCCAGATAGAAGGTGTTGGGAAAACGGGATACGATCTCCTCCGCCACTAATTTGTTGGTGAAGTAGGAGGTTCCCAGGTTAAACTGGAGGAAGGTTTGCTTGAGGAATCTAAGCAGCTGCACTATATAGGAATCTTCCAGTCCCATTTGAATACGCAGCTGCAGACGGTCTTCCATCGTGGCAGAAGAGCCCAGGATCATTACGGCGGGATCACCGGGTGTAAAGTACAGGATGGTGAAGATGAGTATCGCCACTCCCAGTGCCACAGGAATCATCCACAGGATTCGCTTAAAAACATATTTTCTCATTTGCATCCTCTTTCTGCCGCTGTCAATGGAAATGGCGCATGCCTGCTGGCGAAGCACGCCAGCAGACATGCGCCGCGTTACGTGTTAGGGTCTATGTCAGTGGATCAGCGAGCGAAGTCTTCGGTGAACTCAAAGGCACCGGGCACAGGCCAACCCTTGAAGTTATAGTACACGGAGGAGATGCCTTTCTCGGAGATATAGGCGGTATCGCCGCGATAGATGGCATAAGCCAGGCAGTTGTCACGGATGTAATCCATGTAGGTTTCGATGTTCTCGGCGGTATGGCCATCATTTGTCATGATCTTCAGCACCAGATCCTGCAGATACTCGTCCTGGATGAAGTTGATGGCAGGATTACGGTTGTCGAATTTACTGGCGGCGCTGGTCACGAAGTCCACGGACTGCACTTCGTCCAGGATGATGTCCCACTGGGCAGGCTCAGTCTTGTAGGTCTGGAACAGGGCGGTCTCATAGCCCAGCAGCTCAACTTTCAGGCCCAGCTGCAGCAGGAAGCTCTGGATGATGGTGGCAGAGGCCTTAGCAGCCGCGCCGGAGGTGTACATCAGGCGGATGGTCTTGCTGGTGTCGAAGCTGGAGGCTTTCAGCAGTTCCTTGGCCTGGGCGATATCGGCGTCATAGTAGTTTTCGGTATCCCATTCGGGGTTGTAATCCACGCACTCAGGGTTGGCGTAGGCATGCGGGATCTGGCTACGGCCACCGAATGCACCGATGGACAGAGCAGCAGTATCGATTGCGTAGGCAATGGCTTGACGCAGCTCCAGGTTGTTGTAGAACATGCCCTGTTCGGGATCCATGTTGAAGGCGATCCAGCCGAAGTTGGTGCCGCCGAAGGATACGACGTTGTAATCAGGGTTGTTCTCAAAGCGGCCCACCTCGCTGCTGGGCATGCAGGCGATGGCGTCCACCACGTTTGTTTCCAGGTTGATGGAAGTTTGCGCAGTTTCTGTGATGATCTTGAAGGTGATCTTATCCACGTTGGCGGCGGCCATGGGAGCGCGGCGGCTGGCGTCGGTCTGCCAGTAGTTTTCGTTCTTCACCACGGTGATATGGTCGCCTTCCACGAATTCGGTCACGATGTAGGGGGAGGTGGAAACCACATGGGCGTACATGTTATCGTCGCTGGCTTCATAGGCTGCCTTGGTCACGATGGGTACCAGGCCACAGAGCATGTTCTCCACATCGCCCACGGTATCAGCGTTCAGCTTGATATCCACGGTGTATTCATCCACGGCGGTCACACTTTCCAGCAGCTTGCATTTGACGGACTTGCCGTTGGCCTTCCAAGTCTCAAAGCTGAACACCACGTCCTCAGCAGTCATATGGTTGCCTGCGGAATCGTAGATGTAATCAAAGATCTTCACGCGGGAGGTGTACACATCCAGCTTTTCATAGCTTTCCATCAGGATGCCATTCAAACCACTCGGCTGGGTGCTGTCATAGTAAGCCATGTACTCGTAAATGGTCTGCATCAGGTTTAGGCGACCGGAAGACGCGGAATCCCAGGGGGTCAGGGTGGCCACATCGTACACGATGCCCAGCACCAGTTCAGGAACCTGTACACTTTCGGCAGATGCACTGGTCAGTGCCAGGGATAAGCTCATTATCAGAGCCATTACGAGAGCTAACATTTTGCGCCAGGAATGCTTCTTCATGATTGTTACCTCCTTGCTTTCCTTCAAAAATTCTGATTGTCCAGCTCTCATGCTGGATTATCTGGTAATATATTACCCTTATTCAGAATGTTTTGGTAGACGCCTCTGTTATGATAATGTGTAATATTTTAAGATTTTTATATTTGAAATTCGTAAATATTGAAACTTTTTATTGCATGTATACCTGTTTTGCATTATAATTCGGTTAAGAGGAGGTCAGAGAAAATGTCCAGCTTTATTTGTCCCATCATGTTAGCCGCGACAGATGAAAGCCTGATAACCAAATTGCAGGACATGCTCAAAGAAGCTTATCCTGACTTTCCTATCATTGGCAGATGCAAAGACGCAGCGGAAGTAATATCCTTTTTCCCCTCTGTAGAAGCCATACCTCCCAGGCATATACTGTTTATTCAGGCAGATATACTGCTTTCAATACCACATTATATATCTCATATTCGTTCTATAGGCAGTAGATGCTATTGTGTGCTATTATCGAGACAGCATAATTTTGATTTGTTGCTTTCGTCTATGCATTGTGGAGCAGAGGATTGCTTAACTCTCCCGATAAAATTAACGGATTTATATGAAGTTATAAATCGGATATTAGAGAAAGGAACCCGTTCTGACGAACGGATTCCAACAGAAGTCACAGAAGCAAGTAGATACCTTTTTTGGCGCAATGACTTACGGAAATTGACCTCAACTCGAAAAACAATTACAGAAATCAATCGAGAGTACGGTACACATTTTTCAGAGGGATTATACCGTGCTCTATTTGTGGAACTCTCCAGTCCGGACAATTCGGTAAAAATTCTGGATAATCGCGAAATGATGGATGCGATTATCCGGCATGCTACAGGCATTTTCTGCCGAGATGCTTATGATATGCTTTATAATCGCCACAGCAATGGTGTTTCTATTCTGCTGAACTATCCTTCTTTCAAAAGAAATGTGTTCAACAATCTGATTGACCAAATGTTCTTTTTGTTACGGAAGGATTTTCAAGAGCAGTATCATGTAGACACCACGATGTCCATTGGGAGAATTTATACAGACATTGTCAACCTCCCCGAAGTGAAGCAGGAAATATTAGATGCACGCTGGGCCAGAAAACAATTAGGCTCAGGCAGGATCATAAACGCTGAGAACATCCATCAGGAGCCCCTTACCGTTGAACAGCGGAGGGATATTCAAGAATATCGCAATTTGATCATTCATTATTATGAATTGCTGGATGAGAACCAGGTTGCTCGATATTTCAAAGCATTTTATGAAAAATATAAAAACATTCTTCCTCTAAGGCAGCTACGGCTGTTTTCAAGAGATATTATGGATTTCTTATTCCAGAATTACAATGTGGAATTACAGTCCTATGGAAATCCCGAAGATCTGCGGCATAATTATATCAACCGAGAAGCAGTTGCAAAAACAATGGAAAGCGTTGCCCAGATTATTCTAGAAAACAATATCGACCTAATTAAAAAAATAGAAGCAGTTGTTCGCAGACAGTTTACACAGCCGATAAAGGAATGCTTTGCTTATATTTCTGCCCGTCACTGCAGTGGCGTTCGTCTGGAGGAAATGGCGGAAGCAGTTCATCTGTCACCGCAGTATCTCTCCTCTCGTTTCCACAAGGAGACAGGGAAAACAATTTCTGCTTACATTGCTGAACAAAAAATCAGCTTAGCTAAAAATATGCTGGCTCATAGCCCCAAGAATATTTCGGAAATCGCTGATTACTTAGGTTTTACAGATACTCATTATTTTAGCAGGTTTTTTAAGGGTCAATTAAATATGACTCCTTCGAACTATCGAAGAATTGCACAGGCAAAGGCCAAAAATAGCGACTATGGAACTTGATCAAGAATCACTAAGCTTTGGAACTTTTGACTTTTGTATATGAAGCTTTGCCGATGATCTTTTGAACCTGTTTATTTACCAATATACTCAGCGGCATGAATGCCTGCCTGACGACCAAATACAGTTGAAAGGCTGATCATCATACCATCACTGGAATAGGTGTTTCCAAAGTACTGACCGTTGGCGATCTCACCGGCAGCATACAAACCGGGAATAGGCTGACCGTCGCGGAGAACCTCGCTGTTGACGTTTGTGACCAAACCGCCAATGCTGTCGCAGGTAGCCATCAGCACATGGATTCCATAGTACGGGCCTTCTTCAGAAAGCGGGGAGAAATCAGTACGTCCAAACAGCTCGTCATTGCCGGTCACAGCAGCGGTATTATACTGATCAAAGGTTGCTTTCAGCGTGGCCGCATCCATTTTCAGCCCCGCCGCCAATTCCTCAATTGTATCCGCTTTCACGCCATACCCCTGGGCCACGGCTTCCTCACACAGTTCGGGATTGGTACTGCTGTCGAATACCCAATAATACGCAGGGCGATCCAGTGCCGCCATCGTATCATAAACGGTTGTATACCATTCGCTTTCATTCACAAAGCGCTGTCCCTCATCGGTGATGAAGAGGGTGGGGAACCATACCAGCAGATTGATGCCATCCTCCATGTACATCCACTCATTGATGGTCTGGATGCCGCCTACGATGCCACGGAACACAGTATCAGCACCCTGGTTCATGGCCATTACCAGACCATCACCGGTATTCTGATTGGCAGAGGTGTGAACGGAATGCAGGCCAAGGGGAGAGAATTTCTCCAACAGCTCGTCGCTGCGATCATAACCGCCGCTTGCAAGGATCACAGCCTTGGCAGTAATGGTGACAGTACCATGCGCATCTTTGGCTTTTACGCCGCAGATTGTGCCGTTTTCATCGGTCAACAGTTCTGTGGCAGGCGTTTCAAGTAGAATATCAATGCCCAGGCTTTTGCACAGATTGTAAGCGGGAACGGTCAGGCCTGCGCCGCGTTCCGCACTATGGTGCTGACGCACAGCAGGGGAATAGCCGATGGGAGTCACACTAGCATACTCGGTGCCCAGATGATTAATCAGCCAATCTACATTTTCACCTGAATGCTGAGTATAGAAGTTGATCAGTTCTTCATTAGCCAATCCTTCGGAGCGTTCCATCAGGTACTGTGCCATGCCCTCGGGATCGTTTTCGTATTCTTTATTCATGGAACTGCCGGTAGCATAGAAGTTGCCGCCGGAAAGTACACTGGATCCGCCAACACGGCCCAGCTTTTCCAGCAGGATCACCTCTGCGCCGGCTTCTCTTGCTTCGATCGCGGCGGACATACCGGCGATACCAGCACCAACAACAACGATATCCGTGGTGTATTCTGTATCATACTGCTCGATTTCATGCACAGTATCAAACATGCCTTCGGCGGCGCCAGCCTGGGAAAGCGCACTGCGAACAGCCTGCTTGATAGCGTTGGCGGTGAAGGTGGCGCCGGTAACGGCATCCACATTCCAGGACTGGGCGTCAATGATCCGCTGCGGCTGCTGCTCAATGATCAGATCAGCCACTCCGGGGGTTTCCTGATTTTCTCCCACGCTGATTGCGGCTATCCTTCCATTTTCCAATGTGACCGATACGGGAACCTGCCCATGATATCCATTGCCGATACCCGTATAAGTACCATCAGTGAGTTCGGCTGCCGTTGAAACGCTTTCGCCTGCGGCCTCGGCAAGCGCTTTTTCCGTAGCGGCTTTTACAGCGTTGCTGGTAATGGTAGCTCCGGCAACCGCATCAATATCGGCGCTCTGCTTTTCCATGATCTGCGCCTGAAGGATGGGCAGCGCCGCAAGGCCAACTCCCTCCGTTTCATTGGGGCCGTCAAGCTCAACATTTGCGATTTTACCGTCTTCAACGACCACTGTTACAGTCACATCGCCCTGAAACCCTTGCTCAGCCTGCGTGTAGACGCCATCCTGCAATCCGTCTGCGTATACTGGAATGCAGGCGAACATCAGGCTAAGTGCAAGCGCACTGGCCAGAATCTTTTGAAGATGCTTCATAATGTTCACTCCTTTTCGGGGAATTGCTTTGACAATTCCGGTCTTTTTCTATATGATATAGAAGAAATGGAACGTGGTAAACTTTCGCTTTTTTCAGTTTGTTAAAATTATTCCCGGAAGCGTCAAAGCGTAAGAAATTTTTACGGATTCGCAAAAGCGTAAAGGAGAGGATCATCATGTCCGTCAAGGATGCTACACATGAGTATATTGCCGATACCGCATACCATATCCTTTGCAATAAGCCAATTACGAAATTTACCATGACAGAATTGGCGGAGGCATGTCGAATCAGCAAGCCAACCTTGTATCATCATTTCAAGGATAAATTTGAAGTGGCGCAATATATATGCAAGCGATTCAGCGATGAGTTCTATTCGGAGCATACGCTGTCAGATATTTTGAACGGGAAATCCGCCGAAACGCAGTTTTATATCATCCGATATCAGAATTACTTCCGCAATGTCCTCTGCTATGACGGTCAAAACAACATCTTCGATTATCTCGCTGAGATTGAATTGCACGAGTGCTTGAGGGAGGCAAAAGAAATCCTCGGCACAGAGCAACTGTCCGAGGATCTGCTGGCGTCCGCTGAGTATTATGCCTATTCCGTATGGCATGCGATGTATGCAATGCTGGTTGGAAAAATACCGCAGCGTTATTTATCTGCAAACAGACCGGCAATGAGTATGTATTGGCCTCCGTTGCTTACAGAAGTATTCAGACAAGAGCCGAATCAAAGATAAGGAAGAAGATCGATTAAGATACGATTGGGGATACATCGGCAGACGATCGAAGCTTCGTCATTGGCAACATGAATCGCGACGATGTACAGATTAACGATATTCTCTTGTGATTTATAGTCGTCCGTCGGCGCTGGAGCTTGCCGGGCTCTTTTCTTCAGCCGGTCTTCGCCTCGCTTGATCGCCCGCTGGGCGCGCTTGGCTTCGGCCCCTCCACGATCGTGGAGACCGTGGATTCGATATTCACGGGATAATACCAAATAAAAACCACCCGCAAGGGGTGGCTTTTATTTGGTGGGACCAGTAGAACTCGAATCTACGACCTCCACGATGTCAACGTGGCGCTCTAACCAACTGAGCTATGATCCCATGCTCGCTCAAGAGCAGAAATACTATAGCACAGTTTTTGATAAATTGCAAGCAAAAAATGTTGAATCACTTTCATAAAATTTGCATGCGTTCATGCGAAGGGGCTGAAAACGCCGCTGAACGGGGAGAAAAACGGATCGGCAGGAATGACGGACGAAGCAAAATGGGACGCAAAACGGGACTTGCGCCCGCCAAGCGCTGCCCGAAAGGATAAGCAGTTGCCAAATGAACAGGAATCTGCTATAATATTCTGTACATCGTAAAGGAGGTGCGTTGCATGGCCAGCAAGAAAGACAATCTGCCCACCAACGTGGATTTCGATCTGGAAAACGGCGGCACCATTAAATATGCAAATGAAGTGATCGCCATCATCGCGGGCGTGGCCGCCAGCGAGGTGGACGGTATTGCCGGTATGTGCACCAGCGGCGGCATTTCTGAATTTATCAGCCGCAACCGCAATATCACCCGCGGCGTAAAAGTGGAAATCGGCGGGGAAGAAGCCAGCGTGGAGCTGTATATCGTGGTGGAATACGGTTCGCCCATTCAGAAGGTGGCCTCCGAGGTGCAGGAGAACGTGCGCAAGGCCATCGAAACCATGACCGGTCTGCATGTGGTCAACGTGGATGTGCACGTGCAGGGCGTCAGCTTTGAGCGCGAAAAGAAGGCCCTGCAGAGCGGGCTGGAATCCGCTCACCTGACCAGCGAGGAAAACGCCCGCATCCAGGATGAGGCGCGCCAGGCCCAGCGCGGGGAGGAAGCCGCGCCCGAAACGGAGGAAGCCGAGGCGGATGACGAGCCCGCAGCCCAGCAGGCCGCGGATGAGGAAACGCCTGAAGCCGAAAATACGGAGGAATAAAGGCTTTTCATCCCGGAGAGGCTTTCTCTTTCTTTGCTTTCTGGAAGGAGGCATATTGTAATGAAAATGAAACTGTTGGATCGGCTGATCCTGCGCTTCGGTTCGCTGCTCACCCTGGTGGCGGGCGGCGTTTCTGTGGCCGCGGGCATCCTGCTGTACGGTCACGATTTAGGCGAGGGCGTGGTGATGGGTTCGCTGCCCCTGGCGCTGATCATCGCGGGCGTGCTTTCGGTGATCACCAGCGTGCTGATCTATTTCCTGGCGCGCCGGCATGCCGTCCGCCGCAAGGCCTTTATCACCCAGCCCAACGAAATGGGCGAATTGCGCATCGCCGTATCGGCCATCGAAAACCTGATCCAGAAATGCGTGGAAACGCATAAAGAGGTGAAGGTGCAGGAGATGAACGTCAGCAATCATCGCGGCGCCATTGACGTGGATCTGCGCGTTTCCATGAACAGCAACGTATCCATTCCCCATGCCGTGGAGCAGCTGCAGTCCCAGATCAAGCGGTATCTGGCGGCGTCCTCCGGCATCGAGGTGCGCAATATCACCGTGTCTGTGGATAAAACGCCGCTGTCCGCCGAAGCGCTGCCCCAGGAGCCGCTGGCCGAACCTGAAAAGGCGGAGACCCGCGCCGAGGAGAAGGAAAAGATTCCCATGCACCAGCGCATCTTTGGACGCGATCCCGAAAAGTCCGAGGCCGAGCAGGTGGCGGAGGCCGAAATGATCCCGCCGCCCACCGAGCCGGAGGAACCCGCGGCACAGGAATCCGCGGAGGGGGCGGAGCCCGCCGCCGAGGAGGAGTCTGCGGCTGAGGAGGAGCAATCCGGCGAGGAAACGCCGGCTGATGAGGAAGCGGAGGAGAAGCATGAGTAAGCTGTCCGAAGAGATCAAGCGCATGTTTACGCCGGGCACGGCGCTCTGTTCCCTGACCTATGCCGCGATCGGCGCGGTTCTTGCCGCGCTGCTGCTGGCCATCGGGTTCTGGAAAACGCTGTTTATCGCCGCCTTTGCCTGCGCTGGCGCGGTGCTGGGCGGTATCGGCAATAAAAAAGACGCCGTGCGCGACGCGGTCAACCGCCGTTTTCCGGCTAAGGATACGCCCATCAAGGAAACCGGCATGAACAAAAGCGATATTGACGAGATCACCGAGCGCATCGAAAGCTCGCTGCGCACGGAAAAGCCTGCGCAGGCTGAAAAAAACGAGGAATAACAGTACGGGGGAAAACATATGGCGCGTTCAGCGGCACGGGCTGCAGCGATGCAGTTGGTATATGAAAAACTGATGGGCGGCAGCGGCGAGGATACGCTGGACGCGCTGATTTCCTTTACGCCGGAGGGCGACGATCAGGCGTATATTGACCGCGTGCTGGCCGGCGTGAGCGCTCATGTACGGGAGATCGACGATCTGATTTCGCGCTACAGCCCCTCCAGGGAAATCGACCGCATCGCGCGGGTCGATCTTTGTATCCTGCGGGTGGCGCTCTACGAAATGCGCTATGATCACGACACGCCGGAATCGGTGGTGATCAACGAGGCGGTGGAGCTGGCCAAGCGTTTCAGCGAACCCAGCAGCGCCCGGTTCATCAACGGCGTCCTGGGCGCCGTATACCGCGATGAAAACAACGGGGAAAATACAGCGCCATGACCGTATTAGGGATCGATACCAGCTGCTATACCACCTCTGTGGCGGCAGCCGGTGAAAACGGCGTGATTTGTTCGCACCGCAGATTGCTGCCCGTACAGCAGGGCGCGCGCGGCCTTCGCCAGAGCGAGGCCGTTTTTGCGCATATAAGGCAGCTTCCCGAGCTGTTTGAGAGCGCCATGGAGTCGCTGGGGGAAAGGACGGTCGACGCCATCTGCGTGTCCTCCAAACCCCGGGACGACGAGGCCTCCTACATGCCCGTTTTTCAGGCGGGCTTGTCCTTTGCCCGGGTAACGGCGGCGGCGATGCGGGTTCCGCTGATCCAGACCACTCACCAGCGCGGCCATGTGCGCGCCGCCCTGCAGGACAGCGGGCTTGCGGCGGAGCGCTACCTTGCGCTGCATCTGTCCGGCGGCACCACCGAGGTGCTGCTGATGGCGGGTAATGCGCTGGAGCTGATTTCGGGTACCCGGGACCTGCACGCCGGGCAGCTGATCGATCGGGTGGGCGTGGCTTTGGGGCTGCCCTTCCCGGCGGGGCCTTATTTGGAAAAGCTGGCAATGGA